>JAJBVI010000157.1 GCA_020859905.1 Lachnospiraceae bacterium
GAAATACGGATGCGAGCATCCGATTTCTGACCTTTTGTCCCTTGTATCATATTATTTTATCAAAAGGATGTTGCTATTCACAGCCCATTGAAAAAACAGGCAGATTCATCGTGCCTGCACGTAGGAAGCTGGTTATTTTTCAATGAGTTCCGTGAAGCAGGAACAAAGGAAGGAAGGGAATGAGTATGGCTTTACCGGCAATTGATTATTACGCGGCCCGAAGTCTGGAGGAAGCTTCCTCGAAAATGACAGAGCTTGGTCCGCGCGCAATTCTGATGTCCGGCGGGACGGACGTCATCATCCTGCTGAAGGAGCGTGTCTTAAAGGATGTGGATTCTGTGATCGATATCAAGGGGATCCCGGGACTGGACGCGCTGGAATTTGAAGAAGGGAGAGGACTCAGGGTCGGCGCGAACACAAAGCTGTTCGCCATTCAGACATCTGACCTTGTCAGGGAAAAGATGCCCGCGGTTTCTCGGGCGGCGCATTATGTTGCTTCCGCCCAGATCCGCCGGAAGGGAACCATGGTGGGAAATATCTGCAACGCATCGCCGTCCGCGGATACCGCCTCCATTTTACTGGCGATGAACGCGGAGGTTTCCACTTACCGCCCGGGAGGCGGCAGGACTATCCCGATCGGAGAATTTTTTAAGGGTGTCAAAAAGACCTGCCTGGATAAGGACGGCGGGGAGATTGTGACGGAGATTCTGATACCGGAGTTAAAGTCCGGCGAAGGATCCGCTTATTTCAAGCATTCCGTGAGGAAAGCGATGGACCTGGCGATTATCGGAGTGGCGGCGTGGATCCGGATGGACAAAAAAACGGTCGCGGATGTGAGAATCGCCATGGGAGGCGTCGGGATCACTCCCCTGCGCGCCTGTCAGGCGGAGGAGTTCTTAAAAGGCAGAGAGGTCACGGAGGAGACGCTGGAGGAAGCGGGCCGGCTGGCCATGGGAGAGGCGAAGCCCATTTCCGACGTCCGGGCATCCGCGGAGTACCGGGCGGATATGGTACGCATATATACAAAACGTGCCATAAAAGAAGCGGTCGCGACGCGGAAAGCGTAGGAAGGAGGAATCGTCGTGAAGCATATCATTAACTTTAAACTCAATGGAGAGGATGTGGAGGAGCTGGTCGCCGACGGGCTCACCATGGTGGATTTCCTCCGGAAACAGATGCACCTGACAGGTACGAAAAGAGGCTGCGAGGAGGGAGAATGCGGCGCATGTACCATCCTGCTGGACGGGGCGGCGATTGATTCCTGCATGATGCTTGCCGTGGAGGCGGACGGCCATGAGGTCGTGACGATCGAAGGAGTCAAAAAGGACGGCGTGCTGCATCCGGTGCAGAGGGAATTTATGGACAAATGGGCGCTGCAGTGCGGTTTCTGTACACCGGGCATGATCATGTCCGCGTTATCTCTCCTGCATGAAAATCCGCATCCCACGGAACAGGAGATCAGGGACGGCATCGCGGGCAACCTGTGCAGATGTACAGGCTACGCGAAGATCGTGGAGGCGATCGACGCCGCGGCGAAGGTTTTGGCGAGGGAGGTGCGTGCATAATGGCTGTTATGGCGAAAGAATATTACGCGGATGTAGAGAGCGTATACAAGGATCCCGAGGATTATGAGCTGGCAGGCAGGGGAAACGCATATATCAGGATTGACGCGGAGGCAAAGGTAACCGGCTCCGTAGTCTATACGGACGACGTGGATCTGCCCGGCACATGGTATTGTAAGCTGGTACACAGCCCCTATGCCCATGCGCTCATCAAAAGCATTGATTTTACGGACGCGCTGAAGGTGCCGGGGGTAAAGGCGACGCTTACCGGAAAGGATTTCCCGGAGGGACACAACCTGGGGAACCCGGAGGCTTTCAAGGAGCTGGCGGACAAGGAGCCTCTGTGCCGCAAAAAGGTCCGCATGGCCGGCGATGAGGTCGCCGCGATCTGCGCCACGACGGAGGAGGCCGCCACGGAGGCGGCTGCCCTGGTAAAGGTGGAGTATGAACCGCTGGAACCGGTGCTGGATCCGTTTTACTCCATGCAGCCGGACGCTCCGGCGATCCATTATCCGGGGACGGGGAATCTCTCTATTTTTACTACCATGAAGGCGGGAGAGCCGGACCGGGTGTTTGGGGAAGCCTATTACACGGATAAGCATTATTATAAGACGCAGGAGATGGTTCACGCGGCGATTGAGCCGCACAGGGCGATCGCAAAGTACGAGAATGGGGAATATACGATCTGGACGACGACGCAGGGCGCTTATGTCAGCCGTTACTGGATCGCCTGGGGGCTTGGTGTGCCGGAGAGCCAAGTACATCTGATCAAGCCGATGATCGGCGGCGGGTTCGGCGGAAAGCTGGACGTATTCGCCCATGAACTCTGCCCGTGCAAGTTTGCACAGATGACCGGCCATCCGGTCAAGTGTATTTTAAAGCGGGACGAGGTATTTATGTGTACCAGGACCAGGCATCCGATCTCTTTTGAGATTGAGAGCGCTTTTATAAAGGAAGGAAAGCTCCTGGCAAAACGCTGCAAGCATATCCTGGACGGGGGAGCCTACGGGGGTTCCGGCATCGCGGCCAATACCCTTTCGCTGATCTGCGCGACTTTTCCTTACAAGGTGGAAAACATCGACATGACGGCGCGGAGACCCTACACCAACCACCCCGCTTCCGGCGCCATGAGGGGGTATTCGGCGTGCCAGGTACATTTCGCCCATGAGATACACATGGATGAGGTGGCAAATTCCCTTGGGATTGATCCGCTGAAGCTGCGCCGTGATAACGAGATTACGCCGTATTATACCGGTCCTACCGGTCTGGAATTTACCTCCTGTAAATTTGACGAGTGCCTGACGGCAGTTGCAGACGCGATTGACTGGGAGCACAGATGGCGGTATCCGCTCGGAAGCGGGGAGGGCGTGGGATTATCAGGTTCCGGATTCATGTCCGGCACCGGGTTTCCCGTACTGGTAACGCCCCATTACTGCTCGGCTTCCACGATCGTCAGGCTGAACCGCGAGGGGTATGCGGTTGTATTTACCGGCGCCAACGACATCGGGCAGGGATGCGATACGGTGATGACGATGATCGTGGCGGAAGAGCTGGGACTCCGGATGGACGAGGTCAAGTGCGTGCAGTCCGACACGACGACGACACCGTGGGACGCGGGCTCCTTCGGCTCCCGTGTGACTTTCCTCGGCGGAAATGCCTGCCATCGGGCGGTGGGGGACGCGAAGTTCAAGCTGCTTTCCCACTGGGCAGAGGAGTGGGGGTGCAAACCCTCTGACATTACCATGAAAGACCACCGCGTCTTCATCAAGGGCGACCCGGAAAAGAATATTTCTTACAATGAGGCGCTGTTCGGATATGAGGAGAAAAACTTCGGACGCTGCGTCGTGGGCGTGGGTTCGTTCGCGCACGAGGGTGACAAGGATATCTATGTGAAAAATGTAGGAAACTACGCGACCGCATATTCTTTCTCCGCGTCAGCAGCGAAGGTTACGGTGGATAAGGAGACCGGACAGGTTTCTCTTGACGATTTCGCGTTCGGGCATGACTGCGGCAGACCGCTGAATATCCGCGCGGTGGAGGGGCAGATCGAAGGCTCCGTACTGCTCGGTTTCGGTTTTACCTGTTATGAGGAGTGCCAGTACAGCAGCGAGGGCCGGCACTTGAATCCGAGTTTTCGGGATTACCGTTTCCCGACGGCTCTGGACATGCCGAACATCAAGACCTTTATCTGCAGCGAATACGACCCGGAGGGACCGCTCGGGGCGAAGGAGGCGGGCGAGGGAAGTACCGCGCCGGTCGGTTCGGCGATCGGCAATGCGATCAACTACGCGACCGGCCTGACGCTTCGGGAACTTCCGATCACGCCGGAACGCCTGTGGAGGGCGCTGCGTGAAAATGAAAAAACAGGAAAGACGGAATTCGGAGCGGAGGATCTGAGACAGAAGTTCGATACGATGCCGCCGCTGCCGGAGCGGGATTAACCGCACCGGTTCTGGATTGGAGGCTGCGATGGAGACTGCGGATCAGCTGCCGAAATACGCCCGGACTTTCGACGGACATTATGCCGATTTAGACGATATGAGGAGGCGGCGGGAAGCTCACGACCTGGCGAAGGATATTCTGCGGCTTTCCCGCAATACCATCCTGCTGAATTTCCGTTTCCTTGAATCGGCATTGCTTGAGATCCGGTTCGGGGAAGAGAGCGCGACACCGGAGATCGCTACGGACGGGAGAAGCCTGTTCTATCATTCCGATTACCTGTGCAGACAGTTTCAGCGGTCGCCGGCGATCGTGAACCGGAATTACCTGCATCTTGTTCTCCACTGCGTGTTCCGCCACCTGTTTGTGGACGCGCAGATTGACCGGGAACTCTGGGATCTCTCCTGTGATATTATGGTGGAAAACATTATCGCGGAGCAGAATGTGAAGACTTTTTTCTGTGAACGCGAAGAGCGGCAGCAGTGGCTGATTGCCAGGTTAAAGGAAGACCTGCCCGCTCTGACCGCGGAGCGGATTTACCGGCATTTCAGAGAGTCCGGGCTGGAAAAAAGCGAGATGACACGGCTGCGGGAGTATTTTTACGCGGACGACCATGAGTTCTGGTACGGAGAGTCCTCCGCGCCGGACAGCTCCGACGGAGGGAAACGCTCCGACCGGACGGAGGATGCGAAGGAGACACCGCCGGAGATGGGCGAAGCGGACAGCCCGGGCGGTGCCGAACCGCCGGAACCGGACGGGGAGGATGTCGCGCAGACGGATACCGGCGGCGGGGATCCCGCGGGAGAAAAACAGGATTCGGGAGACGGAGGTGGTCTGCCCTCCGACGGAAACAGGAAAGAAGACACAAAGGATCGGCCGGCGCTGTCGCCGGAGGAACTAAAACGCCGGTGGCAGGAGATTTCGGAGCGGATCCGTGTAGAACTGGATACGATGCCGGATACCTGGGGCAGTTCCGACGGCAATCTGATACAGGCGCTGCGGGAGATCAACCGGGAAAGATATGATTACGCTGAATTCTTAAGAAAGTTTTCCGTTCTCGGAGAGAATATCGAGGTCAACGACGATGAATTTGACCCCATTCTGTATACCTGGGCGATGAAACGGTACGGAAGGATGCCGCTGATCGAACCGCTGGAGTCCAAAGAGGTCAGGAAGGTGCGTGAGTTTGTGATCGCTCTGGACACATCCCAGTCCGTCGCCGGCGAGGTCGTGCAGGCGTTTGTCACAAAGACCTGTATTATGAAGCAGAGTGAAAATTTTTTCACCACGGTCAATGTGCATATCATACAGTGCGGCGCACGGGTGGAGGAGGATCAGAAAATCACTTCACAGGAAGAGTTCGACCGCTATATGGAGGGCATGACCTTAAAAGGCTTCGGAGGAACGGATTTCCGTCCGGTGTTCACATATGTCGACGGGCTGCTCCGCCGCCATGAATTTTCCAATCTGAGGGGAATGATTTATTTTACGGACGGCTACGGAACGTATCCGGCCATGCCGCCGGAATATGACACGGCGTTCGTGTTTCTGGACACGGGACGGGAAGTACCGGAGGTCCCGCACTGGGCGATGAAGGTCGTGCTGCGGGAGGACAGTGTTTTGGGGGTTTGCTGATACAAGGGAAAAAAGGTTAGAAATCGAATGCTTGCATTCGTATTTCTGACCTTGGGTACCATGGTATAATACCCTGCGCTGTAACAGCCGGAGAGAGGTGTTCGTATGAACCGTGATGATGAGAATGCTTTTGAGATAACAGCCGGGGTGCTGGTAAAGTACCGCGGGCAGGAGCCGTATCTTACGCTTCCGGACGGCGTGCGCTCGGTCGGGGAGAAAGCGTTTCAGAACTGCCGTTCCCTGCGGGAGGTTGTGATCCCGGAGGGTGTGGAATCGATAGAGGACGAGGCGTTTCTCTGGTGTGATAACCTGCAAGCCGTCCGGGCTCCGCAGACGCTTTGCCATATCGGGAACGATGCATTTAAGGGAACTCCGTATTATAAGTATTACAGCGAAAATGAAAACGAATGGCAGGAGGATTTCCTGATTCTCGGCCGGTGTCTTTTGAAGGCAAGACGCAATATTCGCAGGGTATCGGTGCCGGAGGGCGTGGAGGAGATCAGCGCGGACGCCTTCGCGGAGCGGATCCTCCTGGATGAGATAACGCTTCCCGGCACATTACTGCGGATCGGATGGAGAGCCTTTCGGGAATGCTCCGGTCTGACCCGGATCCATATACCGGGAAGCGTCCGGCGGATCGGATGGCGCTGTTTTAAGGATTGTAAGCGCCTGGCTGACATATCCTTTGAAAACGGGATCGAGGAGATTGAGGGAGGCGCGTTCTCCGGCTGCAGGGGACTGCACCGGATTGAGTTTCCCGCATCCCTGAAGACGCTTCGCGGATGGATGTTTTTCGGCTGCAGCGCGCTGGTCGACGTGAGGTTTGGCGGGCCGGTGGAGGCGATCGGGGACTGGGCGTTCTCCGGCTGCAGTAATCTGAGCCGGATCAATCTGGAGGAGGGTCTGGAACGGATCGGGATTGACGCTTTTTATGAGTGTATTTCTCTCGAGAAGATTTCCATTCCCGACACAGTAAAGCGGATCGAAAGGAGAGCGTTCTGCCTTTGCAGATGCATCCGGGAGCTGAAGCTTCCGGACGGTCTGGAATTCATGGGAGAAAGCGCGTTTTCCGGACTGAGAAGCATTACGGAGTTGTCTGTCCCTGCGTCAGTTTCGGAGGTGCCGGAGGATGCGTTTTCCCAGTGCGCGGCTCTTAAGCGGGTGGATATCGCCGACGGCGTTCGTTCGCTTGAGAACGGAGCATTCGGGCAATGCCGATCACTGGCGCGGATACGTCTGCCGGATTCTCTGGAGCATATGGGGGCGCGTGTGTTTTCCGGCTGCGCAAGTCTTGCCGGGATTTCCGTTCCGCCAGGGATATCGGAGCTGGGCGAGGGCTGTTTTGACGGCTGTACGGCGCTGGCGGACGCGAATGGATGTGTCGCGGCGGACGGCGTATGCGTCGGTCTGTGCGCACGGGCTTCAGAGCTTCGCCTGACGGAAGGAATCCGGGAGATCCTGGGCGGCGCTTTTTCCGGGAAAAAGGAGATCCGTTCCTTATATGTTCCGGAAAGCGTGGAGAAAATCGGTCCCCGCGCCTTTGCCGGCATGGAGTCGCTGCAGGAGATCGAACTGCCGCAGGCGGTGTGCGAGCTGCATGAAAAGCCGTTTTCCCAATGCCGCAGCCTGATCTCCGTCGCGGCTCCTGGAATAGTGATCGAAGAGTTTGATGAGGAAGATCAGATTTCTGCCGCAATCGGATATTGCCGCGCTGCGGATCGATATACGGATGGAATCGCCGCCGGGTACCGGGAATACATCCGAAGCCATATGGAAAAGACGCTGTCCGCCGTGGTCACGGGAAATCTGCCGGACGCGGCGACGTATATTTCCGGACATTTTTCAATCGGAACAGAGCTTTTTACGAATATGCTGGAACGCGCCCAGCGGGAAAAGAAAATGGAGCTGGTCGCGGCGCTGCTGGAACACAGAAAGGATCCCGGCAGCGGAATAGATGTGATGGCTATGTTTTCCATCTGAGGAGGAGCGTAATGAATATCGCTGAGGCAAAAGAACAGATCAGGGGAGCGCTGAAAGCTTATCTGACGAAGGATGAATTCGGATGTTATAAAATCCCCACGGAAAAACAGCGGCCGGTGTTTCTGATCGGACCGCCCGGGATCGGAAAAACCGCAGTCATGCGGCAGATTGCCTCGGAGCTGGGCGTGGGTCTGATCTCTTATTCCATGACGCATCACACCAGACAGAGCGCCCTGGGCCTTCCCTATATTGTGGAAAAGGAGTACGGCCAAAAGACGTATCAGGTTTCCGAGTACACCATGAGCGAGATCATCGGATCGGTCTATGACCTGATGCGTGATAGCGGTATCACGGAGGGGATTCTCTTTTTGGATGAGATCAACTGCATTTCCGAGACGCTCGCGCCCTGCATGCTTCAGTTTCTGCAGTTTAAGATTTTCGGGCAGCACAGGCTGCCGGAGGGGTGGATCGTAGTGACTGCGGGGAACCCGCCTGAGTACAATAAATCGGTCCGGGATTTTGATATTGTAACGTGGGACCGCCTGAAACGGATCGATGTGGAGCCGGATTATGCGGTCTGGAAGGATTATGCTTACAGGAACGGCGTACATCCGGCGGTCATGACCTATCTTTCCGCGAAAACGGATGATTTTTACCAGGTTCAAAGTACCGTGGACGGCAAAACTTTTGTGACCGCGCGAAGCTGGGAGGATCTCTCGGAGATGATAAAGCTGTATGAAGAAAACGGACTGGCCGTCAACGACAGGCTGGTCGGTCAGTATCTGCAGGATCCGAAGATCGCCAGGGATTTTGCTATTTATTATGATCTGTACCACAAATACCGGAGCGATTATAAAATCGACACGATCCTGGATGGAACGGTTTCCGAAGATATTGTCGCGCGGGCTTCGACGGCTAAAATAGACGAGCGGTTTTCTCTTCTTGGAATTATCTTTGGAGCGGTTACGACGACAATGAGAAGCATCTGCGACACGGAGGATATGCTCGCCCGTCTGGTCAGGCTGGTTCGTCAGATTGAGTCGGAGATTGCGGACGGCGCTCCCGCCGCAGAGCTGTTGGAAAAATACTGCGGGAAGATGAGAGAGGAGATTGCGAAGGGCAGGGCATCCTCATCCCTGTCCCCTGAAAAGCAAAAGGAAACCCGCCGTGTTGCCGCGCAGCTTGAATTGTACCGGGAAAAAATATTAAAAAAGAACGCCGGCGAAGACGATTTTACGATTATCCGGGAGGTCTATAACGATACCCTGTTATCTCTGCGGGGCGAGGTGGAGGAAGCACAGCGGACTCTGAATAATATGTTTGAATTTTGTGAAAAAGCTTTTTCGGACGGCGATGAGATGCTGATTCTTGTGACCGAGCTCACGGCGAACTATTACTGCGCTCGGTTTATCGGACATTACGGATGTGAAAAATATTATACGTATAACAGGGAGCTGCAGTTTGAGGAGCGAAAAAAAAGTATTGCGGACAGGATCGCCCGTCTGGAAAAACTGGAATTAGATGAACCGGAACAATCGGATTAAGATGAACCGGCACCGTGGGAGAGCCGAACATTTATGGACAGCGTCAGATGATCTGTGAACAAACGAGTCGGGAATACAGACTCAAATGAACCATTATGGCACGGAGGAAAGATATGGACAGAGATAAAATCCGGGATTTGATTCGGGAAGAACGGGACTTTTTTATTCGGGAGGAGTACGGAAAGCTTCTGGCGGTTATGGGCGAGGAGTATACCAGCGGCGGCGAGACATGCGTGTTTCACCCTTTGCCTGCGGTCGGAGAGACGGAAGACCGTCCCGTGGGCGATCCCCGGGAGCTTTCGCTCACAGAGCTGGCGCTTTTGCCCCATCTGTCGAGGGAAATCAATCGGTTTGGAGCGATCAGCCGGATGTCGCTGTTTTACGCGTCGCCGGAGGATAAGAAACGGCTGGAGCTTCTGGCACGCGTCGAGGAAATGCTGCTGACCGGAGCGGATCTGCGGGAGGCGGATGTCCGCGAACTGGAGGAAGGGCACGAGAGCTTTCTGCGTTCCAGAGAAGAGGAGGAAGTGGAGGTGATCCGCTAGTGGAAAAGCTGGCTATTGTCCCGGCGCGGGAGAACCTGCCGCGGTTTGAAGAGTATCTGCGGTGCCTTGGCGACGCGGATCCGGGATTTTCCGGCGAGTGGAAGGAAGCGGTTACGGTCTCCGCGCTGGAATTGTTTTTAAATATCTGTGGCGCGGACGGAGGAGAGGGCATGCTGACTGTGTCCGCGGATCTTTCTCCGGAGGGCGCCGGCCTGCAGTTTGTGCACGCAGGGGGATTATACAATCCCGTCCGGGATGACCGGAGTCCCTGTACGCACGCGCGGATGGATGAGATCTCTTATGAATTTAAATATGGAAGAAACGTAGCGGCGATTTTAAAAAAAAGATCTGGCAGATGCCACACCAATTCTAATACATCGAATAATTAATAACTGGCTAGTGTGTCGTCTCAATCATTTTTTAAGTTATAGTGCTGGATATGCCGTCATT
>JAJBVI010000078.1 GCA_020859905.1 Lachnospiraceae bacterium
GATTTATCTGGATATTACTCGTTTTATATCAACTACAGGATCTATAAAAGGTATTGTAAGTGACATTCAAAATAAGGTGATTAAAGAGCTTAGGGAAGCATACCCTTCCTGCATTGAAAAACAGGAAACCGTTTTAGCAGATGCACTTTTTTCCGTTAGTGACAAGACAGATAATAAATTCATTGTTATTATAGATGAATGTGATGCGATATTCAGGGAAGCAAAAAATAATGAAGCATTGCAGAAGGAATACATTCAGCTTCTGCGAGGGCTTTTTAAAGGCGGGCCGGCAACGGACAAAACAATAGCGGCGGCTTATATGACTGGTATTTTGCCTATTAAGAAGTATGGAACAGAATCGGCTCTGACTGATTTTAAGGAATACTCCATGATAACGCCTAAAAGACTTGCAGAATACATTGGTTTTACAGAAGACGAAGTGAAACATCTTTGTAATGCGTATCAAATGGATTTTGATGAAATGCAGTCCTGGTATGATGGATATTCGTTTAGCCGTATGAAACATGTCTATAGTCCCAATTCAGTAATGAATGCCATACAGGAAGAGGAGATACAGAATTACTGGACACAGTCAGAAACATTCGAAAGCCTTAAGAAATATATTGAAATCAACATGGACGGCTTAAAAGACGCAATCCTGTTGATGCTCGGCGGGCAGAGAGTACAGATTGATGTCAGTACATTTCAAAATGATATTACGTCCTTTGGAAATAAGGATGATGTTATAACATTGCTGGTTCATCTGGGGTATCTGGCATACGATCAGAAGGAAAAAGAGGTTTATATTCCAAATCAGGAAGTATCGGAAGCCTTCCGGTCTTCTGTGAAGGGTGGAAAATGGAAGCCTGTGGAACAGGCGATAAACAATGCTCAAAAGCTTCTCGATGCCACGCTCCGCGGAGAAAGCGATACCGTGGCACAGGCACTCGAAGCGGTTCACGAAGAGTGTTCTTCCGTATTGACATACAATGACGAGAATTCCCTTGCCTGTGCTATTTATATAGCATATTACACGGCAAAGAACTATTATAAGGTAATAAGAGAACTTCCAACCGGTAAGGGATTCGCGGATTATGCGTTTATTCCGGGAAGAGGCACAGATAAGCCGGCAATGATTATTGAACTGAAGTATGATAGGGATGCTGACACTGCTATCCGGCAGATCCGTGAAAATCGCTATGAGGGGGATTTGAAGGAGTATTTTGGGAACTTACTTCTGGTGGGGATTAATTATGATAAAGACGCCGGGGGCATGAATGCGAAAAGGCACAGCTGTGTGATTGAAAAGGTTTAATCAGTAAGAAGGAGACTCTTAACTTCCGGGATATTTAAACCTGGAGACTTAAAATAAAACGCTGAAAATGGCGTAAATAAGCGAAAAATGTTGTTGACCAATATTATTAAAAAATAATAAACCATCATTTACCTCTTGAAAAATCAAATAAAGTGGATTATGATACCATTACTAGCATTCGATAAAACAGACTGCTAACAAACAGGAGGGACAAATGATAGTATTACCTATTTATGATATGTTGCTTTTGTCCGGCGTCAATTTTTATTTTCGGAAGGATGTACTTTCCTCCATGCCGGTGAAAGACTTTCCGGACGGCGAAGATGTCCTGTTTCTTTTCCAGAACGCGGATAAAAGAGGATCCGAGCTGCAGCCGGAGGATTTTTATGAAAAGGGTCTGATCGGCCGGATTGACAATGTAGATGATGAGGGAAATATCAGTATTCGCGTTACAGACCGCGTGATTGTTTCCGATATTGTGAAACAGGATGATATGTTTACCGCATCCGGCAGTATCTGCCCGATGGTGGAGGACCTGTCAGAGGAGGAGTACAGGCAGAAATACAAGGAGACGAAGGGAAGCCTGATCCAGTTCATCCAGCATTTTCAGTGGGGTGTGGTCGCCCGGTCGTTTATCCAGCACTGGCACTCGCTCTCGGAGATGATCTGTGCGATTTCTACCTATATGAATCTGACGCCGGAGGATAAATACGAGATTCTGGCGACGGATTCACACCGCGAGCAGACTGATCTGATCCAGAATACCATCTATGAATTTATCGAAATGGTGAAAGTCAGCGGGGAGGCCGAGCATGCCCAGCGTGAGACGCAGGAGAAGGCTTACCGGGAGTCGGCGCTGAAAAAGCAGATCTCGATTCTGCAGCAGGAACTCGACGATATGCACCCGGAGAATATTTCTGAT
Source organism: Lachnospiraceae bacterium (assembly GCA_020859905.1). Classification (GTDB taxonomy): domain Bacteria; phylum Bacillota; class Clostridia; order Lachnospirales; family Lachnospiraceae; genus Eubacterium_I. Next base: position 2,238 of record JAJBVI010000078.1, read on the forward strand.
GTGCGGAAGTTTGAAAAGAAAATTGATGAAGCCGGGATGAACCCGGAGGCCGAGGCTGAGGCGAGAAAAGTCTTAAACCGCATGAAGCAGGAAGGGAAAGACAGCCACGAGTATGGTATGCTGTATGATTATCTGGATTTTGTCACGACACTTTCCTGGAAGAAGGCAGAGCCGGAGCCGATCGACCTTAAGGAGGCGGAGGAGATTTTAAACGAGGATCATTACGGTCTGGATAAGGTCAAGGATAGGATCATCCAGCAGATCGCGGTCATGGCTTTGAAGAAGCAGCAGTCCGGCTCCATTCTCCTGTTTGTCGGCGCACCCGGCACGGGCAAGACGAGTATCGGCCAGAGCATCGCGAAGGCGCTCCATCGGGAGTATGTCCGGATCAGTCTGGGAGGCATCCGCGACGAGGCGGAGATCCGCGGTCATCGCAGGACATACATAGGCGCCATGCCGGGACGGATCATGGAGGGCGTTAAGCGGAGCGGCGCGTCGAATCCGGTCATTGTTCTGGATGAGGTCGACAAACTCGCGAGCGAATACCACGGCGATCCGGCCAGCGCGCTTCTGGAGGTTCTTGACCCGGAGCAGAATTTCAGCTTTACCGATCATTATATGAACGTACCCTATGATCTCTCCGATGTACTGTTTGTCTGCACGGCGAACACGGCGGACACGATTCCGGAACCGCTGCAAAACCGTATGGAGATGATTCAGTTCCCGGGATATACGGCGGTGGAAAAGTTCCAGATCGCGAAGCGGCATCTGCTGCCGAAGGCGATGGAAAGCATGGGCATTAAGAAGTCCGCCCTGAAGGTGACCGACGGCGCGATCCGGATGATGATCAGCGAATATACCGCAGAGTCCGGTGTGCGCGGCCTGAAAAAACAGATGGATATCCTCTGCAGGCACGCAGCGGTCAAACTGGTTCGCGGCGAACGGAAAAGCATCACGGTCAGTGAGAAAAAGGTTCGCGATTTCCTGGACGGCAGGGGCATCCGCCACGATAAGCGGATGGAGAGCGCACTCCCGGGCATTGTGACCGGGCTGGCCTGGACGCAGGCGGGCGGCGACATTCTGTTTATCGAGACCTCCGTCACGGCGGGCAGCGGAAAGCTCTGCATCACCGGGCAGCTCGGGGATGTGATGAAGGAGTCCGTTCAGATCGCGCTGACTCTCACGCGGTCGATGTTCCCGGAGGAGACGAAGGACTGGGATGAGAAAAATATTCACGTACATGTGCCGGCGGGCGCTGTTCCGAAGGACGGACCTTCCGCGGGTATTACGATCACGACGGCGCTGGTATCCCTGGCGATGCAGCGGCCGGTGCCGACAGATATCGCCATGACGGGGGAGATTTCCCTGCGTGGCGGCGTGATGCCGATCGGCGGTCTGCCGGAAAAGCTGATGGCGGCGCAGAGAGCCGGCCTGAAGCGGATTTTCATTCCGTATGATAATATTGAGGATCTCGAGGAAGTTGCGGAGGAAGTGAAATCCGATCTGGAGATTATCCCGGTAAAACGTGTCGAGGATGTCCTGGAAGCAGCGGGGCTGACCGTCGCGAACGCTGGTTTGGAAGCTGCGCAGGTCGCGTAATCCCGGTTGATTATTTTTCTGACAGCCTGTCATGGAATATTCTGTGCAGGTTGTCAGATTGTTTATACGCCTGTGCAGGGAAATAAGCGATATTTTTGCGCAGGGAGACTTAACAAAAGGGGAAATATACATTATAATAATAGAATATATGTAATTCGTAATATTTTCTGTAAAAAAGAGTATGCCTGCATTGCGTTTGTGGCGGGGTGAATTCGGATATAGTAACGGTTCAGTTCCTTACGAGGAAAAATCCATTTAAAATCGCTGCGCGATGGGGCTTTTCCTTGTGTGATGCACAGGGGTGCGTAAGGAAATTATACAGCTTGCGCTGCACGCACCCCGCGCGGCGAGTATGAGGCAAAAGCCGCCTCCTACTCGATTTTTCGTTATCATACGTACTTCGCAGCAAGTGCGAAGTACTGTCCTGAATAGTTACCGGATATATTCATATATAGATACAGGAGGAAGATACAGTGACAAAAAACAGGATTCTGAAAATGATGCTGACGGCGGTTCTTGCAGTCTGCCTGACTGTGAGTGCCGGGAATTTCCCGGTATCCGCGTCAGAGACGGAGACCGCCATCCATGTGAGCATCATACATACAAATGATATCCACGGCAGAGTGGAATCAGATGATTACAATCAGGTTCTCGGTCTGGAGAGGGTTCGGACGGTAGTGGAGACAAAAAACAGTGAGTCGGACGGCACGCTGGTCCTGGATGCGGGCGATTATTATCACGGACAGTCCATTGCCACGATTGATCAGGGTGAATCAGTGGCGCAGCTGCTGTCAGCCGTCGGTTATGATGCCATGACGGCCGGAAACCACGACTGGAATTACGGGCAGGATCGCCTGAAAGAGCTGGAGGAGCTGTCGGGTGTTCCGATTTTGACAGGCAATGTGGTGGATGAGGACGGAAACGCTTTTTTTGAACAGGAATATCTGATTAAGGAGATTGAAAAGGACGGAGTCACCTTAAAAATCGGCGTGTTCGGCGTGATCGACTCTGAGATCTACAGCGCGACGGCGCCGGATAATGTGGAGGGGCTTATCTTTACGGATATGGCTGAATATGCCGCAAAAGCGCAGGAGGAGCTGCGGGCGCAGGGGTGCCAGGTCGTCATCGGACTGGCGCACTGCATAGCTCCGGCATCTTTAGCCGCCTCGGTGGACGGTGTTGATCTCTGGATCGCGGGTCATGAACACGCCGAAATTGATACGGAGGTTATTACGCCAAACGGCGGGACCACGCTGGTGGTGGAGACCGGATATTACCTCTGGACGATCGGGGATGTAGAACTGGACTGCACGCTGGATGCGGACGGCAATCTGCTGTCTCTTTCTCTGGATGAGCAGCTGATCTCCTATGAGGAGGGTACCGCGATTGAGAAGGATGAGGAGATCGTGAGCCTGCTGGAGGCGATCTCAGAGGCGCAGTCGCCGATTCTGGATGAGGTTGTAGCGTATATTTCCGAGGATCTGGACGGCGTGTGGGAACACACCCGGATCGGCGAGACGAACCTGGGTCGGGCGATCGCCTACGGGTATCTGCTGGAGACCGGTGCGGATGTTGCCTTTGAGAATGCGGGAGGCATCCGGGACAGCATCGCGGCCGGTGATGTGACCTATGGGGATGTGCTGAACGTGTCGCCCTACGGGAACTATGTAGTCACAAAATCTTTGACGGGAGCGGAGATTGTTTCCATGATGGAGACCTCACTGGATATCATGAAGTCCAATATCGCCTCCGACGAAGCGGGGAATTATGACGGCTGGGTATCCAACAGCGGAAATGTACTCCAGTTTGCGGGTATGACTGTCACATACGATATGTCTCAGGAAAAGGGCAGCCGTGTCGTTTCGTGTACTATACAGGGAGAAGCCGTGGAGGCGGACAGAGCGTATCTGGTCGCGATGAATAATTATCTGGCGACGGATACGGCGGATTACCCCGAACTCGACGGGAAGGGCAATGTCAATGAATACGGCGCGTGCGAGGATATCCTGACCGCTTATCTGAATCAGGATGAATCCGTGATCCTGACGCAGATCCATACGCTCGGGCTGATCGAGGCATCCGATGATGACTCGGCGTCTGCGACGTCTGACGGGACGGATGATACGGGTGATACAGACGGGACCGGGACGGATGATACGAGCGGTACAGACAACTCGGATGACGCTGACGGGACGGATGATGCGGACAGCGAGTCTGCTTCGGACAGTACGGATTCTTCCTCATCCTCGTCCGTAACAACCGCGTCGACGGCCCGGACGGGAGATGAGGATTCCGGATATCTGTTTGTGCTTCTGGCAGCCGCGGTGATCGCAGGAACCACCGTATATAATAGAAAACGGGGAAAGTCGGCATAAGGAAAAACAATTTTAAAAAGATATTTGGAAAGAATTATGTCAGGAAAACGTACTCTGCAGACAGGATTGGGGATGATCAGATGAACCAAAAAAGGCCTCCCGTCGGAATTGAAAACTTCGAAAAAATCCGAACCGGGGATTTTTATTACGTTGACAAAACAGGCATGATAAAGGAATTGCTGGAGAATTGGGGAGAAGTAAATTTATTCACGCGTCCGCGCCGGTTTGGCAAGAGCCTTACGATGAGCATGCTCAGATCCTTTTTCGAGATCGGGACTGACAAAAGTCTGTTTGACAGGCTTGCCATTTCAGAAGATTCTTCATTGTGTGAACAGTATATGGGTCAGTTTCCCGTGATTTCCATTACGCTCAAACAGGTAAAGGGAAACAACTATGAGGAAGCCCGCAATCAGATGTGGAATGTTTTCAGCCTGGAAGCGGGAAGGTTTTCTTTTTTACAAGACAGTGACAGGCTGGATATAATCGAAAAGGAACAGCTGCAAAGTTTAAGAATGAAAACGGGGAGCCTGGAGGATGGTCTGCTGCAGCTGTCCATGCTTCTTTCCAGACATTTTGGAAAAAAAGTGATTATTCTGATTGATGAATATGATGTTCCGTTACAGAAAGCTTACGAAAACGGCTACTATGCTGATATGACAGAACTGATCAGCCAGATCTTCGGATATGGAATGAAATCAAATGAATATATGTTTTTTTCTGTTGTCACCGGCTGTCTCCGGGTCGTAAAAGAAAGCATATTCACCGGCTTCAATAACCCGAAAGTCCATACGATCCTGGATGATCAGTATGATGAGTGGTTTGGGTTTACGGATACGGAGGTTCGCGGCATACTGGATTATTACGGGTTGGATCAGTATTATGAGCTGACCCGGGAGTGGTATGACGGATATCGGTTTGGTTCAGAGAATGTATATTGCCCGTGGGATGTCATCAGCTGGTGTGATCAGCTGCGCCGAAGCAGTGACTGTACACCGCAGAATTTCTGGGCGAACACCAGCAGCAACGATATGGTCACGCGTTTTGTTGAGATGTCCGATGAGACCACGAGGGCAGAACTGGAGGAACTTTCTGAGGGACGATGCATCGGTAAGGAGATTCAGCCGGAACTGACTTATGCGGAGATGGATCGGAGCATCGACAATCTCTGGAGCATTCTGTTTACAACAGGATATCTGACTCAGAACGGAAGAAATGAGGACGGAACCTGGCGTCTTGTGATTCCGAACCGTGAGATCCGGAGTCTCTTTGACCGACAGATTAAAAGCTGGTTTTACGCACATATCGAAAACGGACTGCAGCCCCTTTTTCAGGCTTTTGACCGAAATGATATCGCTGGAATTGAGAAAAATGTAAATGCCTGTCTGATTGATTCTGTCAGCTTTATGGACGGCGGCAACACGGATGAGATGAGAGAAACTTTCTACCACGGTCTGCTTCTGGGCATGCTGCGCGGCAGACGCGGCTGGCGTGTGAAATCCAACCGGGAAGCAGGCAGCGGGCGGGCGGATATTATTCTGATCGACAGAATGCGGCATTGCGGACATATCATTGAGGTGAAATATTCCCGCAGCCGGACGGCGTTAAAAAACAGGGCGCTGGAGGGACTGCATCAGATTGAGGATACGTTATATGATGAATATTTTCATGATTCTGACATACAGAATATCTATCATTATGGGATGGCTTTTCATCAGAAAAAGTGTACAGTGGTTCAGTAGAGGGAGACAGTGAGAATGGCAAAATTTCAGGTAGAACTCAAGAAAGTTGTAGACGATTCCTACGAGATCGAGATCGGATACGGGCTGTCCGACCGGCTGATTGCCGATATTTCGGACGGTCTGGTCGGGAAACTCCGTAAATTTGCGGTGATCTCCGATACGAATGTGTCCGGATTGCATGCCGCGCCGATCGCGGAAAAGCTGCGCGCACAGGGGTATCAGGCCGATCTGTTTGTATTTGAGGCGGGTGAGAAGAGCAAGACCCGCGAGACGAAGGAGATGATTGAGGACGCGATGCTGGAGGCGTCTTACAGGCGGGACTGCTGTATCCTGGCCGTGGGCGGCGGCGTGGTGACCGATCTCGCCGGCTTTGTGGCCGGCACTTATGGGAGAGGAGTTCCCTTTATCAATTATGCCACGACGCTGCTGGCGGCGGCGGATGCTTCCGTCGGCGGGAAGACGGCGGTGGACACGCCGCTCGCCACAAACCTCATCGGTTTGTTTAACCAGCCGAAGAAGGTCTATCTGGATCTGGATACCTGGAAGACGCTGCCGCGGCGCGAGATCATCAGCGGGATGGCGGAGACGATCAAACACGCCTGCATGGCGGATGCGGCTTTTTTTGAATATCTTGAAACACATATGGATGAGATCCTGCGTCTGGAACGGGAACCGTGCGAGCATATGGCGGAGAAGAACTGTCAGATCAAATATCATGTGGTGATGCAGGATGAGCGGGAGAGCGGGCTGCGTGAGATCTTAAATCTCGGGCATACGGTGGGACGTGCGATCGAGACGGTCAGCGAGTACCGGCTGCTGCACGGGGAGGCTGTTTCCATCGGCCTTGCGGCGGAGGTTCATCTGTCGCGGCGGCTCGGTTTCTTAAGCGATGCCGATGTGGAGCGGGTGACCGCGCTGCTTGCACGGGCCGGTCTGCCGACGGAGATACCGGATTATATCGATCGGGAGACGCTGGTGAAAAAGCTGTACACGGACAAAAAGGTGCGCGACGGGAAGCTGCGTTTTGTCGTGCAGAACGCCATCGGCGCCATCGCGTCCTTCGGGGAGAATGTCTACGCGACGCCGGTTCCGGAGGAGACTGCAAGGGAGATTGTAAATGAGATATAGTGAACGACATAAGATGAATTATATTCCGGAAAGAGCAGTAAGAGATATCGTCAGATTCGCAAAGAGTCATGATATCGGAAAGGTTGTTCTTTTTGGTTCCAGGGCGAGAGGAGACCATGCCGAAAGAAGTGATGTGGATCTCGCGGTATGGGGTGGTGATTTTGATGATTTTTATTGGGATGTCAAAGAGAAAACGCATTCGCTCCTGATGTTTGATATTGTGGATTTGAACAAAAATATTTCAGAAGAACTCAGAAATGAAATAGAGAGAGAAGGAATTTTAATCTATGAAAAAGCTTGAGAATTTTTCGAATTGCCTTTTTGTGCTGCGGGAAGCGAATTTTGAAATGGCGAATAATGATGAGATTTACCGTACCGGCGTAATCGGACAATTCAATCTGACATTTGAACTTGCCTGGAAAGCATTGCAGACGGTATTGCGCCTGCACGGCGTCGAGGGAGCCCGAACAGGTTCACCGAGAGAGATCCTGCAGATGGGATATAAACACGGATTTTTAGATGATGCAGAGGTGTGGATGCTCATGCTGAAAAAGCAGAACACGTCTGTGCATATTTATGATGAGGATGATGCAGATGAGATGATGATTTTTGTTCGGGACAGCTTTATTCCGGCTTTTGAAAAACTGGAAAAGACATTGTCAGAAAAAATGAAAGCTGTTCAAATACACTCAGAATTATAATGAGGTGTATTCAGGGCAGAAAGGAGTTCGAAAATGGGGAAATACTTAAATCCCGGAAACAATGGTTTTCAGGCAATCCGAAATGGTTTATACGTAGATAAGACCGGGTTGATCGATTATATAAACAGCACCGTCAATATTTCCCCGTATCGTCTGACCAGCTTCAGCCGTCCGAGACGATTCGGAAAATCCTTTGCGGCAAAAATGCTGTGCGCCTATTATGATAAGAGCTGTGATTCAAGAACTTTGTTTGAAGGACTTGAAATTTCAACAAAAAAATCATTTGAAACATATCTTAATAAATTTGATGTGATTTATCTTGATATCACATGGTTCCTTTCTAC
>JAJBVI010000173.1 GCA_020859905.1 Lachnospiraceae bacterium
GGAAAAAATCATAAATTTTCAGGAGGAGACGGATGAAAAAACACATTTTCCTGAGCGGGTTGATGGGGGGCGGGAAACCGCCTGTATCCCAGACGCTGAAGGAACTGCTGCGTGCGGATGAGACAGACATGGACGCGGTTATTGTTCGTGAGTGTAAAATGGAAATCAACGAGATGTTTGAGCGCTTCGGGGAGGAATATTTTCGCGAAAAGGAGACTGATCTGCTCCGGCGGCTCGCCGAAGCCGACCCGACGATCGTTTCCTGCGGCGGCGGATGTGTCCTGCGGGAGGAGAATGTCGCCATTATGAAGAAATGCGGCACGATCGTCCTGCTGACCGCGGATCCGGTCACCATATATCACCGTATGAAAAACGGAGCGGACAGACCGATTCTAAACGGTCACATGAATGTGCAATACATAGCCGGACTCATGGAGAAAAGGCGTGCCGCATATGAGGGAGCCGCTGACCTGATCGTCAGCACGGACGGGAAGCGGCCTGCGCAGATCGCGGGTGAGATCTTGGAGCGGATCCGGGAGATCCCTGATGCATGACGACGGCGGTTCTGATGCATGACGGCTGCAAAATATGAGGAGGGGCAAACACACATGTTAATAAAATAAACGTAACTGTGAAGGTACTGAACAGTTACGGATAAACATTTGGGGAAAGGAGAGTGGTTGAGTTATGTTTATCTGGCTTATCGGTTTTATTATCTGGATCGTGTGCCTGATTCTGAATATCAGGATTGCGCAGAATAAAAACAGAAATCTGGTGGTGTGGGTTATCCTGAGCGTGTTTTTTTCATGGATCACGCTGATTATTAATCTTATTTTGCCGCCGAGAGAGTCTTATTAAAAGAAAAAAGCCCGATGCAAATCCCATGCTTCGGGCTTCATTCATGCAACCGGCGGGAATCGAACCCACATTACAGGAGTCGGAGTCCTGCGTTCTATCCGTTAGACTACGGTTGCTCACTGCAATCGGTATCATAACACAAAAAGAATGATAGTGCAAGAACGGATTTTTATTTAAGCGGCAGAATATCGGCATGGAAGCATATCATGCCTTTTCAATCAAACAAGAATGTTTCTTCGTGTTCTTATCATAATTGATGCCGACCAGCATCAGACTTCCAAAACACTCTTTTAACCGGCCGCCGTAACGCCGTTCCCTTATCTGTGTGATGGCGCTGTCAGCATCCTTATCATACTTCAGTTCCACAATCATTGGCGGTTTATCTATGCCCTTTTGGGGAATAAACGCATAATCCGCAAAGCCTTTTCCGGCCGGAAGCTCCCGTATAATCATATAATAATTTCTTGCCGTATAGTACGCGATATAGATAGCGCATGCAAGCGAATTTTCATCATTATATTGCAGGACCGAAGTACACTCTTCATGAATCAGATCCAGAGAATCCGCAACCTGATCTCGGTCTCCGCTGATTGTCGCAGCCAACAGCTTTTCAGATTGCCTGATCGCCCGTGTCACGGGTTCCCATATCACGCCCTTCGTCGCAGACTGAAACACTTCCGAGACTTCCCGATTTGGAATATATACCGTTTGCAGCGCCTGGTCATAGGCAAGATAGCCCAAATGAATAAGCAATGTCAAAACATCATCCCTGCTCCTGTATGAAATGATGTCATTTTGAAATGTACTGATATCAATTTCAACGGATTGCCCGCCAAGCATCATCACAACCGCATCCCTGAGCCCATCAAAATTTTCCTCAATGTAATTTCTCAGGCTTTCAAAAGATTCTGTTTTTGTCCAATAATTCTGAATTTCCTCATTACGCATCGCGTTTATCACAGAATTCGGATTATACAGATGCTGCATGCGGCTGAAGGAATAACCATCATACCAGGTCTGCATACTGTTGAAATCCATCCGGTATTTCATACAAAGCTTTTTTACTTCCGTCTCAGTAAAACCAACATACTGCGCCAGTTTTGCCGGGCTTGTCATAGTGAACTCCTGAAAATCCGTCAGGGCTGATTCCGTGCCATACTTTTTAATCGGCAAAATCCCCGTCATATAAGCCGCGGCTATGGTTTGATCTGTTGCAGTACCTCCTTTAAACAATCCCCGCAAAAGCTGCACATATTTGTTTTGAAGATCGTCATCCTCTTTTTCCTCGCGAAAAAGGGCATCCCATTCATCGATGATGACAATAAATTTATTCCCGGTTTCCTGACTGATGCCATACAGAGCATCCGGCAAATATATCTCATCTTCACATACATATTCCGGAAATGCTTTTCTTAACTCTTCAATAACCACTGACTGTATATCAGCGACAACATCTGTCCCCAGGCTTTTCGTGCGCGAAATAAAACGGGTGATATCCAGATATATGACATCATACTTATTCAGATATTCACCAAAGGAGTCCATCTTTGAAATCTTTAAATCTTTAAATAAATTTTTTGAATCACAGCTTTTATCATAATAAGCACAGAGCATTTTAGCTGCAAAAGATTTCCCGAATCTTCTCGGTCGACTGAAACAGGTCATCTTGGCAGGAGTTTCAACTGTTCCATTGACATAGTCAATCAAATCGGTTTTATCCACATAGACACCTTTACAAATCTGGCGAAATGCTTCATTGCCGGGGTTTAAATATAATCCCATCCGTCTTTTGCCTCCTCATCTGTGAAGCTTGCAATAACCTTCGAATAAAAAACAGCAGCATAGCTTCCCGGTATTTTCAATATGAACCCATGACTGCTTCGCATATCTTTCACCTCTCATGGATCCGAATCATCCGACAGCCTCTTTGTCTGCCTGATTGTTTCTATAAATATGAATCAGTGTAACATATATCATCTTTACTCACAAGCGGATTGTGGCTTTTTTCTCTTGTCTCCTGTTTTCGCGTTGCTATTCAGAGGGCAATGTCACGCGGGATTTTTTCTCAGTTCCGGTGGTTTTTTTTATTCGCATTTTCCTGTATATCGCAACACCGGATACAAAATCTGTTTTACATAATTCCCTTCTGATTCTGCAAAATATAAAGTAAGTAACTTATCCTCAGCCATTAACATCATTGCCTGTGATATGGCGGCATCATCGTCCTCATTGATGCCGGAGTCCGATTACCTCCGGTGCGTCCTGGAGCATGCGCTGGAATGCGGCTGCACGTTTGTGAAATAAGGGGCTGCCTGCCGCATCCCCGGCTGCGGGGAAAGGAAGACGGACACGGTTTTCTATATGACAAAAACATCCATCCGCATAAGAGGGCGGATGGATGCTGCTTCCGGTATGGGTGAATACTGACTGGGTTACTGTCCGGATTTCAGGCGGCGGATTTCCTCCTGTAATTTCTCGATGTCAGCGAGGGAATCGGCGAGCGCCTGGTCCTTATCGGCGAGTGCCTGGTCCTTATCGGCGAGCGCCTGATTTGTATCAGCCAGATCTGATTTTAGCCGCTGTATCTCCTCCCCCATGTCATCGATCATCATCCGGTCCATGTTGCGGTCTGCTTCTGCCAAGACTTTTGAATACATATGGATCAACTCCTCCGGCCGGGTGCGGAACAGGAAGATATCGCGGTAGATACCGGCGAAATCAGGGAACTTCCGCACCAGCGTATCAATGCGTGCGGGGTCACGGGTGGTGAGCACCGTGAGCCACGCTTCCAACGGTGTCTTGATGTCTTCATTTTGCATGACGCTGCTGAATTTGTCAAGGCAAACATAAATCTGCCGCGTCAGGCCGGGCATATTAAGCCCACTGTCCCACCGGGTATCCCCGCGGTGGATATAGATGTCCGGGAGCGGCTTAAACTCCGCCGGGCTTTTTTCCAGGAACACGATGGCGATGACGGGGTGCAGGTCGCGGTAGGAAAATTTCTTTTTAAGCAGATTGTGCAGGCGGTTGTATTCCCGCATGATCAGGTCCGCGCAGTAGCAGTCCATACGCTTGACGGGGAAATAATAGCCGTATTTCTGGATCTCCAGGTTGACGAGGCTCTGGTCTTCGAGACGGACAAGCAGATCCACGATGACCTCGGAACCCAGCTCCGCCATCTGTGAGCCTTCGCGCGGAAGCACTTCGATGATGCGGATCTGCTGGCCGAGGATGGCGCCGAGCATTTTTTCCACACGGTCCAGATGGGCGTTCGTGTCGAATACAAAGTGGAAGAAGGCGTCGTAGCACAGGTACAGGCTGGTTTTCCCGGAACAGAAGTCCAGAAACTCTTCCCGGTAATTCCGGGGCAGGCTGCAGTAAAGGCTGTAGGCGTCAGGATATGACTGAAGCTGCGTGATGACATCTGCTGGTGTCATGGGCTGTGCTGCCGGAGCGGCAGGGAAGTTTGTTTGAGCTGGCATAAGAACCCTCCTTAGAAAAATAGAAATAAATTGTGTGCAACGTGAAGCGCTGCATAAGATGTATCTAAGTTAGCATGGAATCCAGAGAAAGGCAAATGAAAATTTTATAAACCCGTGAAGCTGTGAAGACGGAGACAGTAATCAAAAGAATACCCGGAGAAGCTTTATAGGAATAGTTGAGTGTGATTATGAAGAAAAAAGACATAAATCAAAATTGGAAGAAAGCGGCCTGGGATGTGTTTGGAAACGATATAAAGTTTCTGGATCCGGACGAAGGGGAGATATCAGAACAGACATTGAGTTCTGCTTTCTGCTCCGCTGCGATGACTTCCTGCTTTGCTGTCTCGGCCTCCTGTTTTCAACATCAGTTCCGGCGGGATTTTTCTGCGTGGGAGCGGGGAGATGTGATTTGTTGTAATTTCGTATTGACGAATCGCAGGTTAATGAATTATATTAACCATTACAGTGCATCTTAATTTAAGATGATATGTAACTGATGGAGAAATGGGGCAGTTATAATGTTTGTACTGTGAGGATAAATTTTATGATTGTTCGCAGGTTTATTTTTACATTTTTGGTTTCCATGATACCTGCTGTCGAGATCAAGGGCGCCATACCGTTCGGCATTGCACTGGGGCTTCCGGCGCCGGTTGCTTATGCCGCGGCGCTCTGCGGCAGCAGTCTGGTGGCGTGTTTTCTGGCATTTTTTACCAACTGGTTTTATGAAGCCTGCCGGAGCAGGCATCTGCTGCCCCGGTTTACGGCATGGATGGGGAGGATTACCTCGAAGCATGAGGACAGCTTTCAGCGGTTTGGTCCGCTTGCGATTTTTGCGTATGTGGCTGTGCCGATTCCGGGAACGGGGACCTGGACGGGGGCGATTATTGCGGGTGTGTTTAACCTGAAACCGAAGCGGATTTTTCTGAGCGTGTTCTGTGGGAATATTGTCTCCGGGCTGATCGTGTCGCTGGTCGGAAACGGGCTTGTCAGTTTTGCAAAAAATATCATACTGTGATAATGCCGTGGTCAAAAAAGTCATGAATTGAATCCTGCATTCGAATTCATGACTCCGGGAATCGCAGGTTTCATCTGTAAAGGATACCGGATTAAAAAGTAATAACGGGAGAAAAACTGATGGCAATTGAAATGACCGGGATTGATCACAGCGCTGCCGGGATCGATATCCGTATGATTTTTTCTTTTACAAAGAAGAGTACACAGGAGTTTTATACATATATAAAAGAAATGCCGGGAGTGGAAGGCTGTGTCCTTCTGTCTACCTGCATCCGTACGGAATTGTGGGTCAGCACATCCGCGGATCAGGGCGGAGATCTGTATGAGGTTTTATGTCGGTTTCGCGGGGTGGATCCGGAGTGTTACCGCGATTATTTCTCTTTCCGACGGGAGAGGGAGGCGGTACGGCATCTGTTCCGCCTGGCCGGAGGGCTGCGTTCCCGTATCCTGGGCGAGGATCAGATTCTGTCGCAGGTGGGGGACGCGCTGGCTTTTTCCAGAGAAAACTACGCGGCGGATCATGTGTTGGAAACTCTGTTCCGTCAGGCTGTCACGGCGGGGAAAAAGATAAAGACCGGCGTTACGCTGTCTTCTGCCGATCCGTCTGTCGTCCATGTCATGATCCGGGAACTGAGTCAGAACGGCATGTCCTTTTCCGGGAAAAAATGCATGGTGATCGGAAACGGAGCCATGGGGAAACTGGCTGCGGTTCTTCTGCGGGAGCAGGGCGCGGATGTGACGATGACGGTCCGTCAGTATCACAGCGGTCTGGTGGACATTCCGGCGGACTGCGCGCGGATTGACTACGGGAGGCGGATGGAGCTGTTTCCGCGGTGCGATTATGTCGTCAGTGCCACGGCCAGTCCGTATTATACGCTGCCGTTTCATCTGGTGGAGCAGGCGGTTCGAAAACCGGTGGTTCTGGTTGATCTGGCGGTGCCGAGGGATATTGATCCGGCAGCCGGGGCATTGCCGGATGTGACGCTTTTTGATGTGGACTCTTTCCGGAAAGAGGCGCAGAGTGAGGAACAGCGGCTGGCGATCCGGGAGGCTGAGGAAATACTTACAGAACAGATGGAGCAGTTTTTTGTCTGGTACGACTGTGTGGATGTGATACCCCTGATTCAGACTTTGAAGCAGGAGATGGCCGGGGATCTGTGTCCGAGGCTGTCCGGTACGCTGCGCGGGCTGCCGCTTAAGGATTCGGAGCGGCAGCAGCTGGAGCGGGAGATCGAGGCGGCCGCACAGAGGGCGGCCAACCGGCTGCTTTTCGGATTGCGGGATGATCTGGATCCGCAGACTTTCCGTGAGTGCCTGAGCGGGATCAGGAAAGTTTACAGGTGACAGGGATTATAAGGAGCAGAGGGCGCGTGTGCATCCTCGCGGAGCGTTTTTATCATATGGGATAGTGCGGAGAACCTTCTTATTATGGTAAAAACGCTCTCTGCGACGACAGTCGCCCGGGATGGTTCACGAAAGTCTGTATTGATATCATGAAGAAAGAGATAGTCATCGGGAGCCGTGCAAGCACTTTGGCGCTTGTGCAGGCTGAGATGGTAAAACAGTATATCAGTGAAGCCCGCCCGGAGCTGATCGTCCGGATTCTTCCGATGACGACGGCGGGGGATCGGATTCTGAATCGTCCGCTTGATCAGATCGGGGGAAAGGGGCTGTTTGTGAAGGAGTTGGATCAGGCTCTGGCGCAGGGGCGGATTGATCTGTCCGTCCACAGTCTGAAGGATGTTCCCATGGATCTTGCACCGGAACTTCCCCTGGTCGGGTTTTCCGTGAGAGAGGATCCGCGGGATGTACTCGTGCTGCCGGACGGCTGCGGGGAGATTGATTTCTCAAAGCCGGTCGGCTGTTCGAGTGTCAGGCGGATGGTGCAGTTTAAGCGGCTGTATCCGCAGGCGCGGTTTAAGCCGATCCGCGGCAATGTACAGACGCGGCTGCGCAGGCTGGATGAAGGGCAGTACGGCGCGACAATCCTCGCGGCAGCGGGGCTGAAACGGCTCGGGCTTGAGGGACGGATCAGCCGGTATTTTTCTGTGGAGGAAATGATCCCGGCGGCCGGCCAGGGGATCCTGGCAGTGCAGGGCAGAGCGGATGAAAGCTATGAGTATCTGGGCGGCTATACGGATGAGGATGCCCGACTCTGTGCGCTTTCGGAGCGTGCGTTTATACGCAGGCTGGGCGGCGGCTGTACGATGCCCGCGGCGGCATATGCCGAAGCGGATGGGAAATCTGCGGCCGGAAGACAGAGGACAGCCGGTATGGCTACGGCAGCTGCCGGGGAACAGAGGACAGCCGGCATGGCTTCGGCAGCTTCCAGGAGACAGAGAACAGCAGGCATGATCTCGGCAGCCATGGAAAGACAGACCCCAGCCGGCCTGGTTCCGGCAGCCGCGGAGAGTCCGTCGGGTCAGATTACGCTGCGTGCCATGTATCTGGATGAGAACACCGGGCGTCTGCATGAGGGTGTCCTGACAGGCAGTCCGAAGGAGCCGGAGCAGCTGGGGACGCGGCTGGCGGAGATGTTTCTGGCAAAGTGAATCGACCGGATTCTCCGGGGGAGAGAACTGACCGGATTTTTCCTGCGGAATGAGATGCCGGATATTTTCTGCGCTGGAGAAGCGAATGCGGTGATCTTTGCGGCTAAGTGAATGTATGAGGAAAAATAAGAATAAAAAAGTGAGTGTCTATGTGCAATAATAGTGATAACGGAATCGGAAAAGTGTGGCTGGTCGGCGCGGGTCCGTCGGATCCCGGTCTGTTTACCCTGCGGGGACAGCGTGTGCTGCGTGAGGCGGAGGTCGTGCTTTATGACGCGTTGGCGGGGCAGGGGATCGCTGCCATGATTCCGGAGCAGGCTGAGCGGGTCTATGTGGGAAAACGCTCCGCCAGCCATTCTGTGCCGCAGGCTCAGATCAATCAGCTTCTGCTCGATTATGCGCTTGCGGGAAAACGTGTGGTTCGTTTAAAGGGCGGCGACCCGTTCCTGTTCGGGCGCGGCGGCGAGGAGCTGGAGCTGCTGGCGGAGCACGGGATCCCCTTTGAGGTGGTGCCGGGTGTCTCATCCGCCCTGGCGGTTCCCGCTTATCAGGGAATACCCGTGACACACCGCGATGTCTGTTCCTCGGTGCACATCATCACCGGTCATGCGCGGGAGGGGTCGGTCAGCCATATTGATTTCGAGGCGCTGGTACGGACGGAGGGGACGCTTGTTTTTCTGATGGGCGTTTCGTCCCTGGAAGGAATCTGCCGCGGTCTGCTGGATGCGGGGATGGATCCGGATGTCCCGGCGGCTCTGCTGATGCGGGGCACGACGGCGCGCCAGGAGCGAATCCGGGCTTCCGTCGGAACACTTCCTGAGGAGGCAGCCCGCAGGGGTGCGAAGCCGCCGGCGGTCATCGTGGTCGGGGAGGTCTGCGCACTGGCGGATCGGTTCTCCTGGTATGAGAAGATGCCGCTCGGCGGTGTCCGGATACTGCTGACGCAGCCGCGGGAGCGTGCCTGCAGGACGGTAGAGAGACTGCGCACCCTCGGCGCGGAGACTGTGCTGCTGCCGACGATCCGTACGGTCCGCAGAGAAAATAATACCGCGCTCCGGGAGGCGCTGCATTGTCTGGAGCAGTATCAGTGGATCGTATTTACGAGTCCGACCGGCGTGCGGATTTTTTTTGAGGAGATGCGGGATGAGGGAATGGATGTGCGAAGGCTCGGGAAGAGCCGGATTGCCGCCATGGGAAACGGTACGGGGAGGGAACTAAAAAAACGCGGACTCTACCCGGATCTGATGCCGGAGATTTATGACGGGGAACATCTGGGGCAGGCGCTGGCCAAAGCCGGCTGGCCGGGAGAGCATGTCCTGATCCCGCGGGCGGCGGCAGGGAACCGGGAATTGACGGATGCAATCTCTCATATGGAGGTGGACGACATTCCCATCTATGATACCGTATATGCGGAACCGGATGCGCCGGACGGCTGCCTCGCGGAACTCAGAAACGGTGCGTTCGATTATGTGATCTTCACAAGCGCCTCCTGTGTGAGGGGGCTGGTTTCCATGATCGGACACGCAGATTCCTGTTCTGCGGAAGGGAAATCCGTGCATGGAGGGAAGAATCCGGACAGACCATCTGCGGAAGGGAAATCCGGGCATGCCGGAGAGAACCCGGACAGACCGGAAGTACAGGATGTGCTGTCCGGCATAAAAGCCGTCTGCATCGGAGAGCAGACGGCGCGGGAAGCAGGAACGTTCGGAATGCAGACATATGTGTCAGAGAAGGCCGATACAGACAGCCTGGTCGAGCTTTTATGTGTTGTGAACGATCCTTCATCTGAAGATAATGAGATTGCGACTACATTATTTCAATAATGCATGGGTGTTTTTTCGTGTTTGTTCCGGCGGCATCTTTATCGTAATTAATCCCGACGAGGAGCAGATTGCCGAAATATTTTTTCAGATCACCGTCGTATCGGTTCTCATGGATCTGTCGTATTGCGGTATCGGCATCCTTGTCGTGCTTTAATTCAATGATCATTACCGGTTTGTCCGTATCTTTGCGCGGAAGGAAACACAGATCCGCGAATCCTTTTCCCTGAGGAAATTCGGGAACAATCTTGTAAAACCGGCGTGCGGTATAGTATGCGATCATAATTGTGCTGCTTAAGGATGCTTCGTTATTATATCTGAGTACAGAGGAGCTGGTACATCGAATAATTAATAACTGGCTATAGCGCGCCGAATGATTTTTCATGTGCA
>JAJBVI010000136.1 GCA_020859905.1 Lachnospiraceae bacterium
ATGACGGCATATCCAGCACTATAACTTAAAAAATGATTGAGACGGCACACTAGCCCCAGGCAATGGATCCTGTAAAGGAACTCCACCATCCCGAAACCGCGTCCTTCACCTGCTGCGCCTTATCTCCCACATAATTCGCGGCGGATACGGCTCCGTCGATGATCGTATCTGAAACCCACTCAGCCGCATCCTTGCCGGTAAAATATTCAAACGCCTTGTCGATTCCGATCATAATCACCGCCGTTGTGCCGCCGATCACAATCGCGGTTCCCGCGCCTGCGGCAATCACCGGTGCTCCGACTGCGGCAGCGGCAATCGCGGCAAATGCCGTGGTAACAGCTGCCGACACCAGAATTCCCTCGCCGATCTTAAACGCTGTCTCACCCACAGATTCCGCCATCTTGCGCCACAGGGTCGTATTCTCCGGATCTGTAAAGTTATCGTATGTAGTAATCGCGCCAGTCAGCAGATACCCCGCGTATTTCGCTCCGACGGAAATCTTGTCAGTAACAGTTTCCGCATTGGAGAAATTCAGCTTCTCCGCCTGATCCGCGAGATTTCCCCAGAAAGTCGTCGGCGTCGACTCCGTAATCTTTGCGTTCAATCCGAACAGCATCTCCCAGCTCAGCCCGTTTTTGGCCGTGCTGTCCACGACGGAAGCCAGGCTTTTCAGAGACTTCAGGACAGACGTTACGGCGTCGCCGCCTGTAAGCAGCTGTCCGATCGCGGCGATGAGTCCGCCGCCGATTCCCATCTTTCCGATCAGGCTCCACAGGTCAGACCAGTTCCAGAGGGAGTCTGATGTTTCCTCCTCATCCGAACTGCCGTCAACTGCTGTTCCGCCGGATTCCTGCGCCCCGTCCGCGGACGCGCTGCCGGAAAGATCCGCAGCCGTTCCGGCCAGCTTCTCCTCCACGGCAAGGTAATCCGCGATAATCTGCCCCAGAGCCGTCTTCATCGCCAGCAGCGACTGGCTCTCATCCTCCATGTTCCCTTCGGCAGTCTTAAGCGCCCTTATCACTGCTGTTTTCGTACTCCCGCTCAGCGGACAGTTCGCAATCACCGACTGTACGGAAGAGCGGTAATTATTTAATTTATTCTTCTCTGCTTCGAACTGCGATATCATCGCATTCGCACGGCTGATGTTGATTGAAAATTCCATCCTCGTCTCCCTCTCCGGTACAGCGTCCGCCGCTGCGCTTTCCGTCAGCTGTTGTACGTTCTCGCCATGGCCAGCTGGTAGGCCTTAAGCTCCGCATCGTAGGTTCTCTTTGCCACGCTGCGGATGGTGGCAGCGATACTTTCCAGGTTTCTCGCGCTGGCAAGAATCTTTGCCCTCAGGCTCTCCCCCTTGCCGCAGTAAGCCGTGGCGGAATCACCCTTCCACGCGGATGAAAGCGTGTCCAGAGAATCCGTCAGGTCACCGTTTGCCAATATTTTCATATTGGCAGCGATCTCCTCCAGCTCGGCCGCCTGTTTCTTTGCGTTGCTGAAATCCATCCGGATTGTGGTTAATGATTTCATAACAAGATCTCCTATCTGTAATTTTCCATATCCACTTATTGCGTGATTGCGGGTCAGGCGATCGCATCCGCCGCAAATATTGAGCAGCCGCGGTTCAGACAATCACGTCCGCCGGCAGATCCTGCGCGATCTCAGTGGCGGCCTGTTCGGTCTGTGAATACTGCGCCGACATGGTCTGCAGATCTGTCACATCCTCCGTCAGCCTCGCAAATATTGTTTCGATGTCCTCTTTTTTCGACTCATAAAACTCACGGTGGGCGTCTCCCGCCTCTCCGATCCAGTAGCCCGCCGTCTTGTTTACCGTGTTCTCCAGATTTTTAAAATCCTGCTGCATCTGACGGATATGCTTCTGTACACTGGCTGCCTTCTGCAGCATGACCTCCGGCGTTACAGTCAGGGATTCCAGGAAATTCCCCGAGAAAACAATTGCCATATGCTTCCATCCTCCTCTCCCTTAAATCCGAATGCTGTTCACCGTGCTCCTCACCTGCTGTTCGCAGCTGTTGTACTCTTTTTTCGCGTTCTCCATACAGTCCGCCAGACTGTCCATCGTCTTTAACATCGACAGCATCAGATTGTAGTCCTGCGCAGACGCGCTCTGAAACGCCTGACTGGCGGAACCCTTCCACATCGTATTCAGCTCGTCCAGTTCCGCTTTTAAGGCTTCCAGGCTGCTTTTTGCCTGGGAAGTATTTTCTTTCAGTTCTGAAATATCCGAACTCAGCCGGTCCGTGTCTGTCTCAATATACGTAATCGCCATCTGAAACCTCCTTAGTAAACATCCATGCGCTGCTGACGCAGTGCGCCAACATCTATAAAAGTATATCGCACCGGTGAATCAACCGTGTAATCCATGTCGGTATAATATAGGCATGGATGGAAAAGGGAAACGGGGTATTCGACGCAGCATTTGCCTCCTCCGCGTAATCCGCGATCCGATTTTCCGAATTGCGGTAAATGATCCGAACCAGACTCAGCACCTGTTCCAGCTGCCGATAACCGGTGATCTCCGTATCCACTGCCTCGATCTGTTTCATCAGCTTGTTTCGTATCACCTGATTACTCATCGTATCCGGGAGCCTGTTATAAACATCCCTCATACCATCCTGCAAACTGTTCAGGATGCGCTTCTGCCGCGACAGTTCCTCTATGACGCTTTGTGTCTGACTGATATCAATTGCCTGCATCCCGCTCCCCTCCTTACAATCCGCATTCTATCACGCCGTTTTCTGTACCTGTCCAAATGATGATGAATAACCTGTTTTTCCGACAGTTGACCTGTTTTCTTTTCCCGGATTGCGGACGAAGCCGGCCGCCCTCTCCTGCCGCTATGCGGCAATTCACCTTGTACCGGCAGCGATTGTGGGGCACTCCTCAGATCAGCATCAGCCGGCTTCCGTTTCCGATCCCGTTCTGTTTCAGCGTCTGATCCATCGGCAGGATCGCGCCCCTGCCGGCGTCGCAGAGAATCAGATCCCTGACTGCATCCTCCTTTTTCGTATGCCCGGCCGTCAGGATATCCCCGATTTCTTCGACCACATTCGCGATATACGCATTCTCGTCCACCTTAAAATCATACTGCTCATTGACAGACGGCACATAGATATCCACCAGTATCATGCCTCATCCTCCTTTTCGGGCATCCGTTCCTGTCCCGCCTCCGAATCCCGCGCCGAAAGCCATTCTCCTTCCGTTTCCGGTTCCTGTTGTGCAGACCCTTCTTGTCTATCTCCCGCACCGCGTCCGGAAAACCATTCTCCGCCGTTCCCGGCATGCTGTCCGGCAGACCCCTCTTCTCTGTTTCCCGCATCCTCTTCGGAAAACCATTCTCCACCGTCTCCGGCATGCCCTTCTTCTCTGTTCCCGGCGCCCTGCCCGGGAAGCCATCCTGCCTCCGTCTCCGGGTGCCTCTCCGGGATCCAGCCTTCCTCCGTCAGATGTTTCCATACGTCAGCGGATTCCATCCGCATGACTTCATAGACGCCCGGGCGGCGGGCGGACAAGGCCACCTTCACGGCCGCCTCCCCGAGATAAAACAGGCATTTTTTCCCGCTCTTTTTATGAACCTCCAGCGTCGTGTCCGCTTCCCGGATGACGGAGAAAATATCGCCGATCTCCCCGGCTGCCAGAAAACGCTCGCCGTTATTTTCCAGCAGCCCCCTCCGGGTCAGCTCCTGCAGCGCGGCAACCGCCTGTTCCCGGTCTATCCCGTCCACGTTCATATCAAAACCGCGCAGGCTGGTGATGCCCGCTGTCGCCGCCAGCAGAATAAATTCCTGTGATGTCAGAAGATAATTTTCTGTTTCCATTCTGCCTGTATCCCCCTTTCTGAAACTGCCGCTGGTTTCTTCTCTGCCTGTATTCCCCTTTCCGAAGCTTTCGGCATTTTCCTCTCATATACCGGTTTTTCCGTCTGCTCCGCCTGATACATCGTTTTCGAAACAACGGATCAGGCATCACAAATCTTCACTGTTTTACACACAGCTTTACTTCGTTTTTGTAACTGCGCGATAAGGGCAGGTCGATGCCCTGCTTTAAGAGCAGCGTGTTTTTCGACAGCATCACCCGGTCGATGCAGGCGATATTGGCCAGATAACTGCGGTGGCAGCGCACAAAATATGACTGCATCCGTTCGGCCAGCCGATCCATGGTTTCATAAAATCCGTACTCCCGGTTCTCCGTACACGCATACACTCTTTTCTCCCTGGCCTCAAAATACAGAATACTGGAAAGAGGAATCTGGTGCGTCTCCTCCCGCGTCTCAATCCGGAAAACCTCGCTGTCGTCTGTTTTCGTTATATACTGCCGGAACACATCCTCCAGCGACCGGTGTACATGCTGCGGTATAAGAGGCAGAAGGAGAAGGGAGGCTGCCAGGATCGTAGGCTTCATATAACTGACCGGCGACATGCCGGCATCCGCAATCAGGATGATCGCCGCTTTCGGATAAAACTGCCTGAGCTGTTCCGCCTGGGGAATCCCGCCGACGACCGACACGTCCACGCAGATAATATCCGCCATAGCCTTTTCATCCAGAAACTTTTCCAGTGCGCCGCGGGAGAGAAGCGTCACGACCGTAACCCTCTCATCCGTATACTTCGCAGCCTCGGAACGTATTTCGTTTTCCAGAAGCGCGACATCCTCCTTTCGGATCCGCAAAACTCCGGATATCATCAGAATCCTCCTTTCAAACCAGCAATACTCCGGGTATCATCAGAATCCTCCCTTAACCAGAGGAAGCACGACGGTTTCGGCCAGGCTGCCGTCCTCCGGGTTTGCGGCGTAACTGCTGCCCGGCTTCATCGTTTTCGACTGCTCCTGAAATGAAATGTTAGAAAACTGGAACAGGCGCTGTCCGTTCAGATTCCCGCCGAGATGGATCCCCGTACGATAGGATGCCATGTGGATATAAACGCTCCTTCCGGCAATCTGCGCCCCCTGCTCCGTGTCCAGGCAGCCGAAGAAATAAAACCCGTGGTTCTCTCCCTTCTGCGTGATATTCTCCAGATAGGCGTACATACTCCCCACGCCCTCGGCCGGGTGATAGACCGCGTTCACAAACTCTGCCAGATCCGCGATAAAAATGAACACCTTCTTTTCCGAACCCATCCGTTCCGCGATCTCGGCCGCATCCAGCCCTTCCGCCGCCAGGGCGCGTTTTTTCGCGTTTCTCTCCCGGAACAGGGGAATCGTATCCTTAAAGAATTCATAGACCGCCTGTTCGTCCCCGAGGTACTTTATGTCCAGCTGCTGTGCCGCGGGCTGAAATTCACTGCCGTTTAACTCAATCACACAGACCGACGCGCCCTCCGCACGCGAAGCTGCGTACATAAGGAGCTTCAGCACATTTTTCTTTCCGGTACGAGCTTTGCCCTGAATCAGCCAGCAGTACGTATTCCACAGATCCACCGAATACACGGAGGCATCCTTCGACGCGTAGGCGAACGGCAGATATCTCGGATCGGAAAGCAGGTGCCTGTATTCGTCCAGCTCCCGGAATTCGGCAAACACGGGCCGCTCCGGTATCACCGGAATCGGCCGGGCTTTCATGCCGCTCCAGGCATCCGCCATCTCATGGCATAAGCTTTGTATCTCTTCCGTCATCTGATACATGTTTTCCGATTCAAAGGCAAGCGCTGTCTGGAATTCGAGGATGCTGCCATCCACCCGGGCCAGGCCTCTGCCGCGCACACCCGTCTCCGGCATAATCTCCACCCGCGTCGCGCGCAGCACCTCCGCGTATTTGAATTTATCCCCCATCTCCAGCGAAATAACCGTCCGCATATTATCGCCCACTCTGCCCGGAATCTCGCTGGCTCCGAAACCGCCCGCGGCAGCCGCCAGAAAGACGCCGTATCCGACGCCCTCGCGGGACAGCCGGATCAGATCCTCGTCGTATTTACAGTTTGTTTTCTCACGGAAATTGGAAAAATTGTCGATGACCACCAAAACGGCGGGAAGTGTTTCAGTCTCACCCCTGCCTTTCAGGATCTGCAGATACTGGCTGTAGTTCGCCCCGTGAAACATCTCCCTGCGCTCCCGGATGATGCGGTTTAACATAAAGAAAAACTTCTTTACCTTATCGTCATCCGTATCGATGATCACGCCGCCGCAGTGGGGCGCGGCCTCAAACGGAAGCAGCAGACGGCTGCTGTAATCCAGAATATAAAAATTCAGCTCCTCCGGACTGTAATGCAGGATCAGACCGTACAGAAGCGTCTGCAGAAAAGTGCTCTTTCCTGTCGCAACGGTTCCGCAGACAGCCAGATGCCCGGACTCCGCGAAATTCACGCTCAGGACATCCTGCGCCTGATGAACCGGATCGTCGTAGAGACCGACCGCTGTCCCGAGTTCCCATTTTCCGCTGTGCGCCTGCCAGGCGCCGTCACAGAAAACCCCCTCCGAAAATCCCTCCAGCTCCGACAGGAATATCTGTTCAGACAGTACCGGAAGCCACATCAGCATACGGCGGTCATAATGCCACTGATCCGCGATCCGGTTCAGATAATCGATGACCGCATCCAGCTGGGTGACCGCCTTCGACTGAAGGGCTGCCTTTTTCCTCGCGCTGCTCCTGGCTGCCTCTTTCCCCGTCAGTGTCATCTGAATCGCCGCGGCACTCCGGTTCAGGTTCGGGTCGTCGACATAATCCGCTCCGCTGAATCCGGACTGGAACTGCTCATAGATTTCATCGCTTCCGACCTGCAGAAACCCGCGCCCGGCCTGTGTAATATAGGCCGCGTCCGGTTTGTGCAGCATATCATTACTGTCCTGCCGGTCCTGCACACGCAGGCAGAGACGGAACTTGGAATTGCTCCAGATGTTATCGTCCACCGTACCGCTGGGCTTCTGCGTCGCCAGAATCAGGTGTACGCCGAGGCTCCGTCCGACCTGCGCGACGCTGATCAGCTCCTTCATAAACTCCGGCTCCTCGCGCTTTAATTCCGCAAACTCATCTATAATGATGAAAAGATGCGGCACCGGCTGCCCGGCCTCATGGTTTTTATATAATTTCGTATAGAGGTTGATATTGTTTACATTATGCTCCGCAAAAATCCTCTGGCGCCGCTGGTTTTCACTCTTGATGGAGATCATCGCGCGCCGCACCTGGTTTCCGGACAGGTTGGAGATCTGCCCGGCCATATGGGGCAGGCCGGAAAACAGATTTGCCATGCCGCCGCCCTTAAAATCAATGATGAAGAACGCGATATCGTCCGGGCTGAAATTAACCGCCAGAGACAGAATGTATGTCTGAAGCGTCTCCGATTTTCCGGAGCCGGTCGTGCCCGCCACCAGACCGTGCGGTCCGTGGTATTTCTCATGGATATCCAGGTAACACAGGCTGCCCCCGCTCTTCATCCCGATGGGAACCCGCATGGTCTCATAATTCCGGTTCTTTTTCCAGCGCTCCACCATGCCCAGCTGCTCCATGGAACGCACGCCGTACATCTCAAAGAAATCCAGCGAATCCGGGATCTCCCCGTTTCCTGACGACTCGTTCACCTCGATATCGCACAAGGTTCTCGCAAGCCTTTCCAGGCTGTTTTGCGAAACGCTCTCCAATTTCAGATCCCGGCTGGACTCCATCTCATGAAATACATGGAAGAACTGAGCCTGTGACCCGTCGTTCTGAATGATAAATTCGCAGGTGTTCGGCAGATCCCGGTACTCCCTCGCCAGGAGAATCGTGGTAATGCCGTATTCCGGCCGCGGATGATAAATCTGATTTTCCAGGAGTTCTCCCTCCAGCAGGCTCATGTCGTCCACAAACAGCACGTAATGCGGCAGCGGATACTCCGCCGGTTTCTGCTGATCCTCCGTCCGTTTTCTCAGCACCGCGGCCAGCTCATACAAAACATCCCCCACCTGCGCCCGGTCGGCAGCGATCAATCTGGTTTTTTTATCCTCCATCCAGACATGAGGCAGCCATCTGGCAAAGCCGAATCGTTCTTTATTCCGTTCCGTCCCGCGGTAAATAAATCCGAGCTTAACATCCGTATAGCTGTTGTTTGCAGCCAGCTGGGCGATGATCGAAAACGCCGCGTCGTAGGCTCCCTTCTTCCCGGATCCGCCGACGATGCCGATCAGTCCTTTATCACGGATATCAATACATACCGGTGCCTCATACAGATTGGAATAGCTCTCCCGGATCAGCGCCGGTTTCTCTGCGAGGTCATCCCGGATCAGCGTAAACTTTTCCTTCGGTATAACGATCTCAGCCTGAAACGGGATCGTGCCCGTGCCCAGCCGGACCGAAATAAAATCCTCCTGGTGCTCATTGTGATTCCACAGGCGCGGCTCCTTCTTTGTGAATCCGCAGCATTCTTCGCCCGTGATGTACATCGCAAACATCGCTCTTTTATTTTCTTCGTATTTCTGCTTAATAAAATCCGTGACGGAGATCAGATACTGTCCGTACGCGTTGTAACGGAGTTCCTCCTCTTCCTCCTCCTCTTTATCGTTATAACGCAGGTTCATCAGCGCCCAGATCACGCCGATGACAGCGGAGGAAACCGCCGTGATCACACCGGTAAACATAAAAACACTGCTTCCGGTCCCCCGGCTCCGCGCCGCGTAAATATATACCAGACATCCCATGAGCATGGGCAGCGCCATCGTCAGGCTCGGTCCGATCGTCATGAGCAGCGGGCGCTTCTTTGTCCTGTTCAGCTGCGGAGGCGCCTCAATCTCGATATCCTCCGTGTACAGCTCGGCCAGCGTTCTCGGTGCCCGTTTAAAAAACAGTTTTTCCGTCTGCCGGATCTCATCCTCCGGCAGGACAAGATTCTCCCCCGGATGCCAGGGAATAAGCGCGGGATCGTTAACCGCAAATTCACCGGACAGTGCGCAGACCGCCAGGATATGGTCCAGAAAGATCAGACGCAGCCCGAAAAGCGTGATCTGATCCCCGAAGCTTAAGCAAATCTGTCCTCTCACCCTCTCGCCGTTCCGATAGGTTCCGTTGCTGCTGTCATCCTGCAGCACCCACTGTCCGTTATACTGATAAAGGACGGCGTGATTTCTCGAAATAAACCCCCTGAAATCATAGGTGATTGTATTGTTCGTTTCCTTTCCCAGGGTAATCTGGCGGATCGAATCCAGCCGGTATTTCTGATAAAACGGCCAGTCCTTCTCCGAACAGAGGATAACCAGCGTGACTTTCTGAAACTCGGCACCCTCAATTTTAAACACCATGCCGTTTTCCAGGGAAAGACCGCTCCCCGGTTCCCCGTCATAAGTCAGGACGCGGACAGAGCCGCCGGAACGAAAACTCCAGACCCCGTCCATATTTTCCATCCTCAGCATACAATTCTGCCGCAGGTGAAAAACATGCCTGTCCAGTATAATATTGTAGTCCGCGTCGTGAAGATCCGGAAGTATGAACTCCTGATATCCGTCCGCGGCGTATGCCATTACTGTATGTCTCATCGCTAAACTCCCCGGCCGCCGGTCAGCCCATGTGGTTTTCGGCAGCTTCTCTTCCGTAAAATACGGTAATTTTCATTCTGTAATTCCCCAGCATAATCCGGTCTCCGTTTTCCAGCTGCTCGACCTGCTGGCCCGAAAGACAGCTTTTCCGGAACAGCCCGTGCCTGACAATCGTACCGTTCGCGGATCCGAGATCCTGAAGGTACAGCCTCCGGCTGATCAGTGTGATCTTGCAGTGCAGCCTGGAAATCCCCGGATCCCGGATGGAAATTTTATTTTCCCTGCTTCTGCCGATGGTGATGGATTCATCCAGCGCAAATACATTTGCCAGCCAGGGTTTTGTGTCCGGAAATTCCACGCGCAGGAACAGGCTCTGATACTCCCTGGCGGATGCCTGTTCATTGGTAATCCGGTTTTTCAGGGTCTCCTCCAGCACCCGCCCTTCCATCAGCTTATAGGCGCTTTTCATTGTTTTCAGCTTTCGTTTCTTTCTCCTGTGCCTTCCGATCAGAAAAATGATGGTCTCGCCCGCCGCACAGACGGCACACGCTATAACC
>JAJBVI010000107.1 GCA_020859905.1 Lachnospiraceae bacterium
CTTCGGGCAGCAGTTCGTCAGGCAGCAGCACGTCGGGCAGCAGTACTTCGAGCAGCACGTCGGGCAGCAGCACAACGGGCAGCAGTACTTCGAGCAGCACGTCAGACAGCAGTTCGTCGAGCAGCAGCACATCGGACAGCAGCACATCGACGGCCAGCGGATCCGGACAGGCAGTCGCGGATTATGCATGCCAGTTTGTGGGGAACCCTTATGTCTGGGGCGGAGAGAGCCTGACAAACGGGGCTGACTGTTCCGGTTTTGTAAAGGCAGTGTATGCGCATTTCGGTGTTTCCCTGCCGCATTCCTCCTACTCCCTGCGGTCTGTCGGATATGCGGTGTCGGCATCCGAGATGCAGCCGGGCGATATCGTCTGCTATGAAGGGCATGTTGCCATCTATATTGGCGGCGGGGCGATCGTCCATGCGGCGAGTGCTTCATCCGGCATAAAGATCACCTATAACTACGCGTACAGGACAGTTGTTGCCATCCGCAGGATATTCTGATATCAGTTTTCCGCGGGCTGCGGCGAGGCTTTTATGACCTGTACTTCACGCATTATCCTGGGCATACAAAAGGATCATCTCCCGGCGGGACGGTCCTTTTTTCAATCGAGCAGGAGGCGGTTTTTGCCTCCTGCTCGCCGCGCGGGGCGCGTGCAGCGTAAGCTGCTGATTTCCTTTACGCGCCCCTGTGTATAACAGAAGCACCCGGCAGCAAACCCGATTCGGATCAGTCAATCGCTCCGCATACATCCCTGACCCCCGGCATACATAATAACAATAGCTATTGTACAGGTGAACTATGCGTAAAAGAAAAATGCGTTTTATTGCCTTCGCCGCGGGAGCCGTTCTGGCTTTTCTTGCCGTGGTTTCTGCTCTGCTATCCCGTACTGATCTTATTTCCGTGAGCAACGCTGTAAACGGGCGGAATCTCCCGATTTACTGTGTGGATACGGACGAAAAAAAGGTGGCCATCAGCTTTGACGCGGCATGGGGGAATGATGATACCCGGAATATACTGGCCGTCCTGGCTGAGCACAATGTTCACGCCACGTTTTTTATGACGGGCGGCTGGGTGGAGTCCTATCCGGACGATGTAGCCGCTATTTACGAGGCTGGGCATGATCTGGGCAATCACAGCGAAAATCATAAAAATATGAGCCAGCTGTCAGATGAGGAAATTCAGGAGGAAATCCTGTCGGTTCACGAGAAAGTGAAGGAGCTGACGGGATATGAAATGTTCCTTTTCCGGCCGCCCTACGGTGATTACGATAACCATGTCATTTCAAATGTGAATGACTGCGGCTACTACGCGATCCAGTGGTCGATCGACAGCCTGGACTGGAAGGATTACGGCGCGGATGATATCATTGACCGGGTCTGCAATTCGGATCACCTGACCGGCGGAGCGATTATTTTATGCCACAACGGCGCGAAATATACGGCACAGGCGCTTGACCTGCTTCTGACAAATCTCGAGGCGCAGGGATATGAGATCGTGCCGGTTTCTGAATTGATCTACACGGAAAATTATCACATGGACGCGAACGGTATGCAGATATCGGATGATAAACGGACGGAAGCAGAAGGAGAACCGCTCTCAGAAGAATGATGGTATCAGCGTGAGCGGTAAAGAGGACATAATTTCCGAAACCGTGTTTTCCATAAAAAAACATGTCGCCTGATTGACTTTTTCCCCTGTATCGGTATAATCGTTAGCGGAGATGAGGTTACCCGGAGGGAAGTCAGGATGAATATTATAGAGTTAAAACATATAACAAAGACTTTTCAGGACAGTTTTACTGCCGTGGAGGATATGAATCTGGAGATCCGGCGCGGCGAGTTTGTCACGCTTCTGGGTCCGTCAGGCTGCGGCAAGACGACGACGCTGCGCATGATCGCCGGATTTGATATTCCGACGGAAGGACAGATTTTACTGAACGGCGAGGACATCACGAATCTCCCGCCGAACAGACGGCCGATCAATACGGTGTTTCAGCGGTATGCGCTGTTCCCGCATATGGATGTGGAGGCGAATATTGCGTTCGGCCTGAAACAGAGGAAGATGGCGAAGACCACCATTTCCAAAAAAGTGAAGAAGGTGCTGGAGCTGGTTGACCTGGAGGGGTTTGAACACCGCCATATCGGTACGCTCTCCGGCGGGCAGCAGCAGCGGGTGGCGATCGCGCGCGCCCTGGTGAACGAGCCGGAGATCCTTCTCTTGGATGAGCCGCTGGGAGCGCTGGACCTGAAGATGCGCAAGGAGATGCAGCTCGAGCTGATCGCCATGCACGAGGAGCTGGGCATTACGTTTATCTACGTGACGCACGACCAGGAGGAGGCACTCACCATGTCGGAGAAGATCGTCGTCATGTCCGACGGGGCGGTGCAGCAGGTCGGCACGCCGGAGGAGATTTATAATGAACCGGTCAACCCGTTCGTGGCGGATTTTATCGGCGAGAGCAACATGTTCAACGGCATTATGACCGGACCGATGAAAGCGCGTTTCTGCGGCGGTGATTTCAGATGCGTGGATGATATCCCGGCGGGGACGCCGATCACGGCTGTGGTGCGTCCGGAAGCAGTGACGCTGACGGAGCCTGACCGGGGGCAGATCCGGGGCGTTGTGCAGAGTGTTGTGTTTAAGGGAACGCACTATGAACTCACGTTGGAGTCCGGGAAAAACGAGATTGTCGTCAATGCCGTGCACCCGGTGAAAGAGGGTGTGACAGTCGGCCTGTTGGTTGCGCCGGAGGATTTACATATCATGATTGCGGAGGACAGTACGAACTTTTTTACCGCTGAGATGAACCGCAATTACCGGCTGGAGTACAACGGGCATGAGCTGGATGTCAGTGTGACGAAGATCATCCGGGGCAGCCGGCATCTGGAGGACGGCACGCTGGTGGATGAGGACGGCAGAACGGTTGACCTGAAACGGAGGAAGGTCGTTGTCGCCATCGAGGCACAGGATATCCGGATGACGGATGAGGAGGACGAGGGCATCGTCCACGGTCATATCATTGACCTGATTTACATGGGCGATCACTACAGCTATGTCGTCCGCACGGATCTGGACCATGATTTTATCGTGAATGACGAGTATCTGTGGAATATGGACGATTATGTGGGTCTGATCATGCCGGTTGAGAAGATGAGGTTCAGCCTGAAAAAATAGACTCACGCGGGCCGGATCAGACCGGTTGAGAAGATGAGGTTCAATCCGAAAAACGGGAGATACATATGAGAAGTTTTCAGTTTTCGAGGAAAACACTGGGCATCCCCTATGCCGTATTTCTTCTGATCTTTGTGGCCGCGCCGCTGGCGATCCTGATTTTCTATGCCTTTACGAATGGGCAGGGGGAGCCGACGCTGGCAAACCTGACCGGCTTTTTTACGAATGCAAATACGCTGGGCACGCTGTGTTACAGCTTTGCCGTGGCATTTGTTACGACGGCGGTCTGTCTGCTGATCGCGTATCCGACGGCTTATATTCTGGCTTTGAGCAGGATGAAACGAAAGTCCGTTCTGCTGCTTCTGTTTATCATGCCGATGTGGATTAATTTTTCTCTCCGCCTGACGGCGCTGAAGGAGATCCTGACTCTTCTGGAAGGAAATATGGCTTATTATCCGTTTTTTAATACAATCGTCGGTATGACCTATGACTTTCTGCCGTTTATGATCCTGCCGATTTATACGACGATCTCGAAGCTGGACGTTTCGCTTGTCGAGGCGGCCCGGGATCTGGGTGCAGACGGGCGGAGCGCCTTCCTGCGAGTGACGCTGCCGTTGTCCATGCCGGGAATTGTCAGCGGCATTTCCATGGTGTTTCTGCCGTCCATGACCAATTATGTTGTGCTGGAAATGCTCTGTAACAGTACTTATATCATGGGCAGCCTGATAGGGAGCTATTTTGCCGCTTATGACTGGCACGGCGGTTCTATGATCGCGCTGATTTTGCTCGCTGTCATCTGCCTGTTTGTACTTGTCACCGGGGACGGCGGTGAGAAAGAGACTGGGAGAGGGGGTGCGGTACTTTGATAAAACGATGCGGAAAAGGGGTTTTTCTGGCGTTGGTGCTGGCGTTTTTATATGCGCCGATCCTGATTCTCATGGTCTACAGCTTTACGACTTCGACGCAGATCGGCACAATCCGCGGGTTCTCTCTGCAGAATTACATTACACTGTTAACGACGAGAGAGCTGCTGGTAATGATCCGCGGCACAGTCTTCCTCGCGCTCGGTTCCGCTGCCATCGCGTCGGTGCTGGGGACGCTGGGCGCGATCGGCAGTTTCTATTCCAGAAGGAGAACGGCTTCTTTTCTTGCCGCCATGAATCAGGTCCCGGTGGTCAATGCGGATGTGGTGACCGGATTTTCCATCTGCATTCTGATGGTGGTCGTCTTCGGCGTGAGTAAGGATACATTTTTTCCGCTGTTGGCGGGGCATGTGACGCTGTGTGCTCCGTTTGTTTATCTTTCGGTCATGCCGAAACTGAAACAAATGGATCCGGGCACCTACGAGGCGGCACTGGATCTGGGAGCGACGCCTCAGGGAGCGCTTTTTACTGTCATTTTGCCGCAGATCGCGCCCGGCATTGTATCCGGCTTTGCGCTGGCGGTGACACTGTCGCTGGATGATTATTTTATTGCGACTTATACGAAGCCGGCGGCTTTCGACACGATCAGCACCTATGTGGTGAATGCGACTAAAGGCGCGCAGACGGATATAAAAACGGCGCTGTGGGCACTGGCTGCCGTTATCTTTGTGATTGTTGTGCTGGTGGTTGTCTGCATGAATGTTTATGCCGCACGGCAGGAAAAGCGGAGGGCATGCCGATGAAAAGAAAAAAACAGGCAGCACTGATGCTGGCGGTCATCCTCTGCGCGGCGGGATGTTTTTGTCAGGGGCATACGGAGCGGGTGTCGGCCGGAGAGATGACCAGCTTGCCGTACAAAGCCGCGGAAAATGTGCTGACCGGAGATTCGGAAAAACTATCGTCTTCAGAACAGCCCGCAGAAAACGGGACAGATACAGATTCAGATACAGAAGCTGCGAATCAGGAAACGGAGGTCACGCTCCGCGTCAGCAACTGGGAAGAGTACATTGATCTGGGCGATTGGGATGAGGAAGAAACCATTGATCTCGAGAGCGGCGATATCATCAGCGTCAATTCCATGATTGATGATTTTGAAAACTGGTATTATGATATCTATGGCGTCAAAGTGACGGTAGAGTATTCCACCTACGGCACGAATGAGGACCTTTACAACATGCTGACGCTCGGGGATGAGTTTGATCTGGTCTGTCCTTCCGAATATATGGTGATGAAGCTGATGGCGGAGGACATGCTTGTTCCTCTTTCTGAGGAATTTTTTGATACATCGGACAGTAATAATTACTACAGTATCGGAGTCTCCCCTTATATACAGAATATTTTTGATGAACACGAGATCGACGGGGAGAGCTGGAGTACTTATATGGCCGGTTATATGTGGGGCATCACCGGAATCGTTTATAATCCGGATGTCGTGTCCGGGGAGGACGCTTCCACATGGAAGATATTGTCCGATACGGAGTACCGGCGGCGGATTACGATCAAAGACAATGTCCGTGATTCCTATTTCGCGGCGGTGGGCGCATTGAAATCCGATCTTCTGACGTCAGAGGAGTTTTTGAATGATCCGGATTATGCACAGCGTCTGGAGGAAGAAATGAATGATGTTTCGGAGGAGACGATTGCCGCCGTGGAGGAATATCTGCAGGAAGTGACGGATAACGCCTTTTCTCTTGAGTCGGATTCCGGAAAAGCGGATATGATTACGGGGAAGGTGGTTGCCAATTACCAGTGGTCGGGCGACGGGGTTTACACGCTGGATCAGGCGGAGGAGGATGATATGGAGCTGTGCTTCACGGTTCCGGAGGAGTCTACAAACATCTACTTTGACGGCTGGGTCATGTTAAAGAGCGGAATAGGCGGCGATGAGGCCAAACAGCATGCCGCGGAGGCTTTTATTAACTATCTCTCCCGTCCGGACAATGTGGTCCGGAATATGTACTATGTCGGTTATACGTCCGTCATCTCCGGCGGAGATGACATGACGATCTTTGAGTATGCGGACTGGTGCTACGGCGCGGAGGAAGATGAAGAGGATACGGCACAATACCCGCTCGGCTATTTTTTCAGCGGAGACAGCGACGATGAGGACTACGTGATCACGGCACCCGCCGATCAGGTGAACCGGCAGCTGGCGGCGCAGTATCCGTCGGAGGAAACGCTGGAACGGGCCTGCATCATGACATACTTTGACGATGAGACCAATGAAAAAATCAATCAGATGTGGATTCACATCCGGTGCTATAATATATACGACATTCCGGTCTGGGCATGGGTGTTGGGCGTGGCCGCCGCGGCGGTATGTACGGTCCCCTTTGTGCGGCGCAAAATGTACGAAAAACAGAATAAGATGTGAGGAAAATGAATAAGAATTCTGCCGTCCAAAAATAATTTTGTCCGGGAGCTGCGAAAGCTTCATCCGGAGATTACAACGGTTGTTATTAATGTAAACGATAAGAAAACGAGCATGGTGCTGGGCGAGAAGGAAAACGTGATCTGCGGCAAAGGTTATATTGAGGATGTCCTGTGCGGGCAGACCTTCCGCATTTCTCCGAAGTCCTTTTATCAGGTCAATTATAGCCATTATCCGGAGGCGTGTCAACCTTTATTGCCGGATGAAATAACCCATATAGATAAAAACTATAGCGGGTTATTTTTTTTATGTATTAGACATAAATTTCACCGGATGATATTATTACATATATAACATATATACATACTGTGAATTAGGAAAAATCTATGAAAATATTTTTGAAAGAAGACGATTTTAATCAGATTGTTAAATTTGCGAAGACCAGCGTGCCGGAGGAAGCCTGCGGGCTCATCGCGGGGACAAAGACGGAGGCAGAGAAGAGGATTGAAAAGGTGTATTTCCTGACGAATATCGATCATACCAGCGAACATTTTTCGCTGGATCCGGCGGAGCAGCTGAGCGCTGTAAAAGATATGAGACGATTAGGATATAAGCCGCTCGGAAATTGGCACTCTCACCCGCAGACGCCGTCCAGACCCTCCGCGGAGGATATTCGTCTGGCTTATGACAGCACGGCAAGTTATCTGATTCTGTCTTTGGCAGATGCGGATAACCCGGTGCTAAATTCTTTCCATGTGGAGAATGGATGTGTGGAGAAAGAAGAACTTGTAATGCTATGAGCCGTGCATCTGAATGCAGATAGGAGGAAAAAGCGATGGCAAAGGAAAAGCCGAACATTATATTGATACTGACAGACGATCTGGGATACGGCGATCTGTCCTGTTTTAACCCGGAATCAAAAATCCGGACAGAGCATATTGACGCGGTAGCCGCAGGCGGCCTGCGCAATACGGACTGCCATGCGTCTTCCGCGCTCTGTACGCCGTCGCGCTACGCGTTGCTGACCGGGCGGTACAACTGGAGATCCCGATTAAAAAGCGGCGTGCTGCCGGGGCAGTCCAGCCCTCTGATCGAGGAGGGGCGGGAGACGATCGGAACGTTCCTGAAAAAGCAGGGATATCGCACGGCGTGCGTCGGAAAATGGCATCTGGGGATGAACTGGACGGTGAAGGACGGCTATATCCTGCCATCGACATACCGGGATCCCAACGGAGATCAGGATAAATGCGCGGCGGGCATCGATTTCACTGCGCCCATTGCGGACGGTCCGAATACACGCGGGTTTGACTATTTTTTCGGATTGCCGGCGTCGCTTGATCAGCCGCCGTTTGTATACATCGAGAATGACCATGTGCTGACGCCGCCGGACCATATGACCGGTGTGCGCAGGCTTGACCGCGTGGGACCGACACAGCAGACGGAGGTGGAGTATGGACCGGCAGCGCCGGATTACGATCCGGCAAAGGTCGTTCCGGATATGGACGCGAAAGTTCTCTCGCTGGTGGATGAGTATGCGGGGAAAGACCAGCCGTTTTTTATTTATTATCCGACGCCGGCCGTACACGGTCCGCTGCTGCCCGCACCGGAATATCAGGGAAAATCGGAAATCGGCAGGTATGGAGACTTTGTCCTGCAGGTGGATGGTTTTGTGGGAAAACTAGACGCAAAATTGCGTGAGAAAGGGATTGCGGACGATACGATCCTGATTTTTACCAGTGACAACGGCTGCTCCGGCATCGCGGATTTTCCGACGTTAAAGGGACTGGGGCACAATCCGAGCTTTATTTACCGGGGAAAGAAAGGCGACATCTGGGAAGGCAGTCATCGCATTCCGTTTATCGTGCGCTGGCCGGGACATGTGCCGGCAGGTGTCGAGCGAAGCCAGATGATGTGCCTGACTGACATCTTTGCCACCATCGCGGAGATTGCCGGCTTTACATACGGAGACGACGCGGGAGAAGATTCTTTTTCGGCGCTGTCCGTCTGGCAGGGCGGAACAGAACCCATTCGGGAGGACATGATTCATCATTCCGTATTCAATTATTCCCTGCGAAAAGGGAACTGGAAGCTGGAATTCTGCCCGGGTTCCGGCGGAATGGGACCGGACGCGAAGGTTCCCGCGGGAGGCATATACGGGAAAGACACCCCATATCAGCTCTATGATCTTTCTCAGGATATCAGGGAGCAGAAAAATCTTTACGGGCTTTGCCCGGAGACTGAGAAAGAACTGACAGAACGGGCTGCCGCTTATATTAAAAACGGTCGTACCACGCCCGGAGAGCCGCAGAAAAATACGGAAAGTGCAGACTGGCCAGGGCTGGAATGGCTGCCGTAAGCTTTTGCGCATGTGAGGTGGAGGATTGTGAATAGAAAAACGGGATCTCCCCGGATGTTTGCGGCTGCATGCGTTGCCGAACTGGTGAATCTCATGAGAAAGTATAATAATTCAGCAAATATAAAGCTAAGGAAGCAAAAACATGGAGCAGGCGCTTGAAACTCACCATATAGACACCGATGTATTGATCATCGGCGGCGGCACGGCAGGATGCTATGCCGCCCTGACATTGAGCCGGAACACCGACCTGTCTGTTCTGGTTGCGGAGAAAGCGAATATCCGGCGCAGCGGCTGTCTGGCAGCAGGCGTCAACGCCATTAACGCTTATATCACGGAGGGCAGGACGCCGCAGGATTATGCGGAATATGCGGCGAAAGACGCGGCCGGAATCGTGCGGCAGGATCTCCTGATCACGGCTGCCGAACTGTTTAATGAGGTCACCGCAGATCTGGAGCAGCTGGGGCTTGTCATTTTAAAAGATGAAAATGGGAAGTATGTGACGCGCGGAAACCGCAATATCAAGATAAACGGCGAAAATATCAAGCCGATTCTGGCGGATGCAGTAAATCGCGCGGATCGTGTGACGGTAATCAATCACCTCAATATCACAGATCTGCTGACAGACAGAAATATGGTCTTTGGCGCCGTGGATTTTTCCGTGACGGAAACGAAGGCGTATGTGATTCGCGCAAAGGCTGTCCTGGTGGCGGCAGGAGGCGCCGCGGGACTCTACCGGCCGAATAATCCCGGATTTTCCAGACAAAAGATGTGGTATCCGCCGTTTCTCACCGGCGCCGGGTACGCAATGGGAATCCGGGCAGGCGCGGAAATGACCTCTTTTGAGATGCGCTTTGTCGCTCTTCGCTGTAAAGATACGATCGCGCCCACCGGTACCATTGCGCAGGGAGTCGGCGCCAGACAGGTCAATGCGAAAGGATTTGTATATGAAGACCGGTATGGACTCACGACAAGTGAACGTGTGTATGGGACAGTGATGGAAAACAGTCTCGGAAACGGACCCTGTTATCTGAAAACCGGCGGCATCTCCGGGCAGCAGGAACAGGAACTTTTCAAAGCTTATCTGAACATGTGCCCGTCCCAGACACTCCGGTGGATGGAGGCGGGAGCAGGTCCTGCTGACCGGGATGTGGAGATCGAGGGGACGGAGCCCTATGT
>JAJBVI010000109.1 GCA_020859905.1 Lachnospiraceae bacterium
ATAACAGCGGCAAGTGCTTTTAAGGATTCTTTCTGATTCTCCCAGATTTCATCCCGCCGCATCTGCAAATCCTCAATATCAGCGGCATAGATGCTGCCGGTCTCATTCGCACGCTTTGCCACTTGGTTTAAATTGTTGCTGCAACGGCGCAAAAGAGATGTGATCTGCTTCGGGTAATCATAATCCAGCCGTACACAATAGCCGTCCAACGCCATTTTCCGGAGGTAAGCGCTCATGCTCCGGATGCCGAGCTGTTCCATTTTTTTACGGATGCGCTGCTCCTCGCTTTGCGTTACGCGGAAATGCAGCCGCACATCACGGATTTCGGCTTTTTTGTCTTCACTCACAATACTGCCTCCTTTCTCGGCCGCATTTCATGGGGCAGAGATACCACTTGGCCGGCTTTTTCCTTCAGATCATTCAATACAGACGGACGGTCAACGTCCTGTTTGCGGTCATCGCCAGAATCCCTGCCGCGTCTTACCGCAACACTGCCATCATCCATATTCAACTCCGCATCCAGTTCTGCCAGACGCGCGGATTTCTCCGCCAGTTCTGCCTCCTGTGGGAATGGTTTCCCAACCTCCTGCATGGCCGCCTCCTGCTGTTGTTCCAGAGATGTCAGTTTCGTCTCTGCCTGCTCCAGCTTTGCCGGGATGTTCCCAAGGGTGTTATCCAGCCGCGTCAGGTTTCCCCTGGCATCATTCCCGATGGGGACACGGTGGGTCATCTCCCCTTTGAGGAAAATACAGAATTTCTTCTCAAAACTATCGAAGGACAACTGCATGGAAAACCCGCGGTAAGTTCCGAGGGGATATCCCTCCACTGATTTTGCCGTCTTACATATGGCAAGGATGGCTGCGCCTGCTTCTGCTTTCTCATGGTAGGTTCTCCCGGCAACCTCCATCCCGGCAAAACCGTCTTCCGGATGGGGATGTGCTGCCACAGTTTCCATATCTTTTGTAAAGCCTCGGATATAGCCCTGTTGACGTTCAATCTCTGCAGGGAAATATTTAAGCAGCTGGTCCTCCAGACGGTACTGCTTGCTCTGATGGTCTGCTTTTAAGACTTTCAGCCGCGCCACGTCGATATCCAGGTCCATCTTCTCTTTGATCAGCGGTGAGCCCTCGCAGAGTGCCTTGATCTCCGCGTAAGAGAGTGCCTGCTCATCCACATCATCACAGGAGCGGACCGGGGATTTGCTGGTCATGATCTGCGAGATAAATTTCTGCTTGTTCTCCAGGGTCTGGTAAAGGTAAGCATCAAATGTTCCCTCCGTCACATACTGGTAAACATACACTTTTTTATTCTGGTTCTCCTGACGGATGATCCGGCCATTCCTCTGTGTCATATCCGCAGGACGCCAGCCCACATCCAGATGGTGAACGGCGATGAGCCTGTCCTGGACGTTTGTGCCGGCACCCATCTTCTGGGTGCTTCCCATCAGGACGCGCACCTGACCGGAGCGCACTTTTGCAAAGAGGTCTTTCTTTTTCACCTCTGTGTCTGCGCTGTGGATAAACGCGACTTCCTCCTCCGGGACGCCCCTTGCTATAAGCTTATCCCGGATATCATCATAGACGTTGAAGGTGCCGTCTTTTTTCGGTGTGGACATATCGCAGAAGAGGAGCTGGGTCAGCTTCTCCGGCGTGCCCTCCTCCCAGATACGGAACACGTTACTGACGCAGGCATTCAGCTTGCTGCCGGGGTCATCCGGCAGGAGGTCATTCATCAGCCTCTGGTCGAGGCCGATCTTCCGCCCGTCGGATGTGATCTTTAACATGTTATCCTCGCTGGGGTCTACCGTGCCGGCATGGACGAGGGCGGCCCGTTCCGAAAGGTCCTGCACCATCTCCTCCTGGAATTCCGAGGGCTGTACCACAACGGTCTCATACTCTGCTTCCGGGACCGGGAGGTTTAACTGGTCGCTGGTCTTAATATCGGCCACCTCTTTAAACAGGTTCATCAGTTCCGGCAGATTGAAGAATTTAGCGAAACGCGTCCTTGCACGGTAACCGGTACCCTCCGGCGCAAGCTCTATGGCTGTGGTAGTCTCCCCAAAGGTTGACGCCCAGCAATCGAAGTGCGTCAGCCCCATCTTCTGCAGGGAACCATACTGGAGATAATGCATCACGGTATACAGTTCCGTCATGCTGTTACTGACCGGGGTTCCGGTGGCAAAGACCACGCCGCGCCCGCCGGTGATCTCATCCAGATACCGGCACTTCATAAACATATCCGAGCTCCGCTGGGATTCCGATGTGGACAGGCCGGCCACGTTCCTCATCTTGGTGTATAAGAAGAGATTTTTGAATGCCTGTGACTCGTCTATAAACAGGCGGTCAACCCCCAGCTGCTCGAAAGTGACCACATCGTCTTTGCGCTCCGTACTCATAAGCTTATCGAGCCTTGCCTGGAGGGAGCGGCGGGTCTTTTCCATCTGCTTGATGGTAAAGTTCTCCCCGCGCTGGTATTTCATGGAAGCAATCGCATCCTCGATTTCCTCAATCTGATCTTCCAGCTGTATCTTCTGGCGTTCCGTGGAGACGGGGATCCGCTCAAACTGGCTGTGGCCGATGATGACCGCGTCATAGTCCCCGGTAGCGATCCGCGCACAGAACTTTTTCCGCCTTGAGGCTTCAAAATCCTTCCGTGTCGCTACAAGCAGCTTCGCGCTGGGATAGAGGCGGAGGAACTCGTTCGCCCACTGGATGGTCAGGTGGTTCGGCACTACAAAAAGGGATTTCTGACATAATCCCAGACGTTTACTCTCCATGGCGGCGGCTGCCATCTCAAAAGTTTTTCCTGCACCGACTTCATGCGCCAGCAGGGTATTCCCACCGTAGAGGATATGCGCGATGGCATTTTTCTGGTGTTCCCGCAGCATGATCTCCGGGTTCATCCCGACGAAATGGATGTGGGAGCCGTCATACTCTCTGGGGCGGGTGGAGTTGAAAAGTTCATTATACTTGCGGCACAGCTCCTCCCGGCGGTACGGGTCTTTCCACACCCAGTCACGGAACGCATCTTTGATTGCCTGCTGTTTCTGCTGGGCGAGGGTAGTCTCCTTTTTATTCAGGATCCGTTTCTGTTTCCCGTCCGCATCCTCCACCGTATCATAGATGCGGATATCTTTCAGGTTCAAAGATTCTTCCAGGATGCGGTAGGCGTTTGCCCGGTCGGTGCCGTAAGTCACATAAGCCGCTACATCATGGGAATTGACACGGGTCTTCCCCGTAACCTGCCATTCTGCGGTAAATGAAGAAAACTTCACCTCAATAGTGTTCCGCAGATAAAACGGCGTTTCAAAAGTTTCCTCCATGAATTGCTGGATATAATCCACATCAATCCAGGTGGCACCGAGGCGCACGTCGATCTCCGAGGCATCTAGGTCCTTTGGCTGTGCTTTTTCCAGCGCGACCACATTGACGACATACGCCGGGTCTGATCCGGCAGCGATCTTTGCCACACGCAGTTTCTCCCGGACATTCCCGGAAAGATAATCATCTGCGGTGTGCCAGCCCTTTGTGATATCCGTATCCGATGCTTCTAAAGGGTCACGGAAGATCACGCCGGAAAGTTCCTCTGTAATGCGGGTGTAATCTTCCGGTTCGCCGAGTAATTCCGCCATAAACGGAAGATCCGGCTTCCCGCGCTCCCCGATGGAGACAGCCAGTGCTTCTGCAGGTGTATCCACATGTGTCACACTCCGGTCCGGGCGGATGGTGCGCTTCGTGAACATGTCTGCCTTTCCGATCAGGTTCCCTTCCTCATCCACATCCTCCAGGGAGCAGAGCAGGTAATAAGAAGAATCATCTGCGAATACCCTTGCATTCGGACGGGAATTTATAAGGCCGTGCTTTTCCGTGAAGGCATCATAAGCTGCCTCCAATTCCCGCTGTTTCCCTGCGATCTCTGCATCCGGATAGTCCTCCATCTGGTATTCGATCAGCTCATTGACTGTTTCCCGGAGGCTGATCATTCCGAGTGCCCGCTCCTTTGCAAGACTGCCAAGTTTCACCTTCCGCATGACGGAATCCTCACGGAAATATACGTCCCCGTCCACAGCGGCATACGAATAATTTTTTACCGCAGGGTCGGCAGGCAGCGTTTCCCGCTCCGAAGTCTGAGAATCTTCAAAAGCGATGACAGCGGACTCATACCTGCCATGGATATGCGAAACCGTGGCTTTTAACTGGCCTGCAAGATCCGCGCCCGGTATCGGGGTAACCGTGCATTCTTTCCGTCCATACTGTGTGCTCACTTCTGTAAGTTCCCCGAGCACCATTTCCGGATGGTCGGCAAAGTAACTGTTGATGGGGTAGCCGCCCGGCGTCAGCCCTAAGTGGACCCAGTCCGGTTCGATCTCAATCGGCGTCTCACGTTTCTGCAGAAAAATGATGTCCGAAACCACTTCCGTGCCGGCATTTGCCTTAAACGCATTGTCCGGGAGCCGGATAGCACCTAAGAGCTCTGCCCGCTGTGCAAGGTATTTCCGTACGTCCGGAGATTGGGCATCCATGGTATAGCGGCTGGTCACAAAAGCGACAATGCCCCCTGGACGCACCTGGTCAAGTGCTTTGGCAAAAAAGTAATTGTGAATGGAAAAGCCAAGCTTGTCATACGGCCGGTCACTCACCCGATAATCCCCGAAGGGGACATTGCCCACTGCCAGATCATAGAAATCCCTGCGGTCGGTGGATTCAAACCCGCCGATAGTGATATCGGCATTCGGATACAATTTTTTCGCAATCCGCCCGGAGACAGGATCAAGTTCCACACCGTAAAGGCGGCTTTCCCGCATCCTGTCCGGCAGGAGCCCGAAAAAGTTTCCCACGCCCATGGACGGCTCGAGGATATTCCCCGAGGAAAACCCCATCTGCCCGACAGCGTCATAGATGGCACGGATGACTACAGGGCTGGTGTAGTGGGCGTTTAACGTGCTGGCACGCGCCGCAGCATACTCCTCATCAGAGAGCAGAGACTTTAATTCCCGGTATTCCTCTGACCAAGCGGGTTTATTCGGGTCAAATGCATCCGGCAGGCTGCCCCAGCCGACATACCTTGAGAGGACAGCCTGTTCCTCCGGAGTGGCATTACGGTTTTCAGATTCCACTGTGAGAAGGGTGCGGATCGCGGCGATATTCATCGCGTATTTCTGTTTCGGTCCGCCCTCGCCGTGATGGTCGTTGGTGATGCGGAAGTTTACGGCGGAAACTGCAGGTTCCGCGCCTAAATTGTCCGCATACATTGCGCCAGAATCTGCTACAGATATTGAATCGGAAGAGCGCCCTGGCTCAGATATTAAATCAACCGCGCTGACAGGTGGCACGTTTCCAACAGTTGGCGGCGCAGTATCAGC
Organism: Lachnospiraceae bacterium; assembly: GCA_020859905.1. Taxonomy (GTDB): domain Bacteria; phylum Bacillota; class Clostridia; order Lachnospirales; family Lachnospiraceae; genus Eubacterium_I. Next base: position 5,363 of record JAJBVI010000109.1, read on the forward strand.
AGGATGATTTTCCGGCTCAGCCGGAGTAAATGATGGTATTCCCAGTTCAGGTGAATCCACGTCCCTCGATGGCTCCCCCTGCTCCGGAGTATCAAAATGCATCCGTCTGATCTCAACATTATAGGGCAGTCCGGTTTCTTCTCCGTGATAGGAAGCTACTGTTTCCTCCGTCACTTTCTGCGCGTCTGATTCATCTGCCGGTTCTGCTAAATCACTGCTTTCCGGTTGCTGGAGATGGGGAATCTGCGGCTGTGGATATCTCTCGACCAGACGAAGGAAGTTTTCGCGGCTCTCTGCGCGGAGGATAGGATAAACCTGCTCCGGGTCGCGCAGATGGACATCAAACATCCCGATGCTGTCGATGATAAACGCTTTGCCATCTTCCAGATATACCGTATCACCAGTTTGGTACGGAAACTCTGGTTCCTTCTCAGAATTTGAACTGCTCTGAACTGGCGCAGATTCTGACGGCTGTGAATCATTCGACATGCCAATATCCAGATCAGTCGGCACGTCAGTCTCCGGCTCATCCAAAACGGCATCTAACTCATCATCAGAAACATCCATCAGGTCATTGAAATCGAGATTATACAGCTCATGACTGATCAGTTCCTCCAGAGAATCATATTGGCGGGTATCGAACTCTTTTCCATTCAGCCGCCGCTCCAGGCGGAAATCAATCAGGTTGACAGATGCCTCAACCGGATATTCATTATTCGTGACAGTAGTGTAGCCGATTCCGATGTTCCGAAGGTCATCAAAATCCGCAGGTGAGCTGAATTCCTCCATGCAGTACTCGTCGATCAGATCTTTTGCTTTATCAAGCGGTGTGCGTGCCAGGTCTGCCCGAATGCGCTCGATCAGATCCTGACGGTAATCCTCCGCCCGCCGCTGGCTTAAAAAGTCAATGGTCTGGCCGTCAGCATCTTTGTAATAATCCCTTGTCTGCTCATCCCAGATCGAATAGGCTGTGTGGGAGGGATACCAGCCGACTTCAACCACGCTGAAACGGTTCGCCGGATCCATCTGTACCTGCTCCCAATCCGCACCGGGTGCATCGGTCGAATACGGAACATCTACACCTGTTTCCCGGCTGGGAGATGCCGATTGTGCATTTTCTCCTGCATCAGAGACAGCCTGTTGTGGCATCCCATGTTCCGCCGCTTCCTCCGCCGCAATGCGTTCCACATCTTCCATCACCATTCGGACAAAGGGGCTCTCCGGCGCGCCATCCACAAGCTGGCCGTTTACAATACCGCGTCTTTCCAATTCTTTCCGCAGCTGCACCGGGTCAATGTCATCAAACGGATCTTCTTCCGGCTCAGAGGCAACCTGCGCCTCATTCACCTGTGCTTTTTCTACAGAGGTAAGATATCGATCTTCTTTTATAAGAGCGGCAATCCTTTTCGCTACGGCGTTCCAAGTAAGCGATACATTTGCACATCCCGGTTTGGTAAGGCGAATCCCTTTCCCGTCATGGTCTTCAAAACTGCCGGAGTTGTTTGAAAATGCGCCGCTATGGCCGCCGGTGCCGTATTCTTCCCGGAGGAAATCCGCCTGTTCTTTTGTCGTGTGGCTATCAGAAAAATACTCAAAAATCCGCATCTTTCCGCCTGACATCTGGCTCCCGCGGCTGAGGGCTTCGTCAATCTCATCTTCTGTGATAAAATGCCCTGCCTCTGGGACCTCCGGCAGATCCGAAGCATATTCACGCCACGGGTGGAAGAGGGAATGCAGTCCGTCCAGTATCTCCGGGATATTATGGTAATGGAAACGGAGCAGCCCACGTACCTGTGCATAGGCATCAGAAAATCTTTCTAGCTCCGATGTCACTGCCCGGAGGGTTTCTGCATCTGCAAGTGCTTCGGCGAGTTTTGCTGTCTCTTCCGGGAAGCCGCCGCTCCGGTACCGGTCGATGGATGGGAAGAAATCCATCTTCGACGCATCCTCCGACAGGTCATGCCGCAGATACCAGATGGACTGTGCCAGCATTGTGCGGAAATGTCCGGGAGCTTCCTCAAGCTCTACATTAGATGCAAAGCGCCCGGTATCTAAAAGTTCCCCAATCCGCCCGGCAGCATTTTCCCAGGAAACAAGCTGGAACTGCCCGGTATACCTTGCCCGGTCACCTTTTGATATGCGGATTCCATCTTCACCAAACCATGCGGACAGCCTGCCGTTATTCGTCAGAAGGCCGGTTCCGCCGCGGTACTTACTTTTCAGCAGATCCACAATCTCATCCAAGGGCTTCCCCGCCATATACCCGGCCGCGATTTCCATGCGGTGCTCCGAGTTTCCGCATCCTAATCGGAGGACATGGTCGATATCTTCCGCAGAAAAAGAAAGAGCGGAGGGCATTTCGCTCTCCGCTGCTTCATCGATCTGGTCTATCTGCTGTTGTTCTGTCGGGAAAAGGTCAAGGGTCAGCTGTAGATAAGCTCCGCCAGGATCGTCTCCTCCGCCTGTGCTTTCAGGCTGTTCATATGCTGCACCCAGGCCATAGGCTGGGATTTCTTCTCCGGCGCAGGGTTCTTTGCGAGGAGTTCCTCCATCATCTGCTCCAGCCTCCGGTATGCCGTTTCGTCGATCTCCCGCAGGTGTGTGAACAGCTGCTGGGTCAGCACCATGTCGCTGTAGAGAATCGGCCGGTTTTCCTGAAGGAATGTCCTGCGCATCCTTCCGTACTTGCCGAGCGGCTCCCGGCTCTCCTCTTTCAGCACCAGGTTCGGGATCTGGTAATCCCCGTTCTGCGTGTAATTTAGTTCTCTCGTCATGTCGTGTACTCCTTTCCGTCTCGGTATGGACCTCATTGATTTTGTTACCCTCTGTCCCTGCATGGATTTCCGGGTTGTCCGATGGATGTGTCTCTGATACAGTCTCCGGCCCACTGACATTGGGTAATTCCTGCCTGGCATACCTTACATTTCCATCAGCGTTAGCGTCTTCCCGTAATCCCAGGATTTCCTCCACCCGCAGGTTTCTCTCATAATTCCGGATGGTGACCTCAATCTCCCTGAAGATCCGGCGGGAGATCTGGCTGACTGCCGTCCCGAGGGCATTTACCGCTTTCCGGGTATTATAGTCGAAAACCGGTGAAAATTCCTCCGGGTCAAAATAGCTGTCCGGGTCATCCACACAGCGGCTTAATATCTGGTATTTAATACTGACCTCTGCCGCATTTAAAAATGACATTCTCCGGTTATCCTCATCATACCCTTCCAGATAGCTTCCCGCAACGATGTCGCCAAGCTCCGCTTCATGGTCCATCCAGTAGTCAGCGGACAGCCATGAGGCGATGTTCCCGACCTGCACATCGAAGGGATCCGCAGAAGAAACATCAAATACCGCATCCAGTGTGTCCTGTACCGGTTTTTCGTGCTCCGGGCGCATCTCCCAGAGGTTTACGTCACGGGAATTCTTCCTGGTTCCGGTATCAGATACATCAAAGACATATTTAAGGCGAGGGTAATCACCGCTATTATCAATCAGGGCGATACCTCTGGCTCCGCGCCGCACATACCGGTGCATCGTGCTGTTCCACAGGTCATACTCTGCACAGGCTGTGGCATCCGGGCGCTGCGCGAAGATCATCAGCTGGTCTTCATACGGATATTTCCCCATCCGGCCGGCTGTTTTCAGGAACGAAGTCCACTGTTCGCGGCCTTTGGTAAGGCCGGCTGCCGTTTCTTCCGCCATGCGGCTGTAAAATTCATATTTTGATGCCATGGTTTCCTCCTTTCTCACGGCCCAATATCCGGGTACAGCGGGAGCGCGTCAAAATCCTCATCTGTGATCCGGTCCAGTTTTTCCAATACAGAATCAGTCAGGGAAAGGAGGCCGCGTTCCTTTGTCCCCAGCTGCCCGCGCATCTTGGTAAGCTCAGCGATCAGCCCCGTCCGTGTGCCGGGGCTGTAGAGCATCATCAGTATCAGTTCCTTTTTACTAAAGTTCATTCCAGACCCCTTTCTGCGCTGCGGCGGGCTGCCTTTTGCAAATGTTCCGGTTTCGGCTGTCCCGGCGTTTCTTTCAGCTTCTCCAAGACGGAAGGACGTTCATTTATGCCGGAATCTTTATGGCCATTGTTGATGATGCCATCAATCATGCCGTAATCATCTTCCATCGCCATCTCCGCATTTTTCAGATAATCGTCCGGGATAAATCCCTGTAGTTCTTTAAACCCGAGATCATCCACGTAAAAGCAGGTTACCATGCCATCCACTTTAAGCGCTATGATGTCGCTGACCGACATTGAATGGCCTGTATAATCTTCCGGAGGGTCAATGTTAAATTTCACGTACAATTTCTCCGGATCTGTGTTCAATGGCAGTGTACCTGCATAAACAGCGCCATAATGGGAAAATTGTGGGGTTATCCCATTTTCCTCCAGCCAGGAATAGTTCATATAAGATTCCTGCGCGGTCTCATCCGTGTGCTTCAGCTGCAGGATCAGATAGCTATCTATATCGCTTCGTAAAAAATTCTGCAGTTTTTCCTTGTTTTTTTCTCCGTGTATTTCATCCCATGCTTTGATATCCATTCCGTTCGCCTCCCTTTATTATTTTTCGCCTTTTCCCATCCGGAAC
>JAJBVI010000164.1 GCA_020859905.1 Lachnospiraceae bacterium
GCATTACCTGGGATATTCGCGTTTTGATAAGGGAAGAACCAGCGGCTCCAGAGTTATGTTTGTATGTGAAGATAAAGCACCTATTATGTTGCATAAACCACATCCCAGAAAAGAATTGCTAAATTATCAGGTAAAACAATTGATTGAGAAGTTAGAGGAGGAGGGACTCATATGAATAATACGATGAATTACAGAGGCTATGTCGGAAGCGTGGAGTTTTCCGAGAGAGATGAGGTTTTTTACGGTAAGGTTATGGGGATTCGTGCATTGATTTCTTATGAAGGAAAAGATGCCAGGGAATTGGTGGAGGATTTTCATTCTGCGGTGGATGATTATTTTGTTTTGTGTGAATCTGAGGGAAAGGAACCGGAAAAGTCTTATAAAGGGAGCTTTAATATAAGAATTTCTCCTGAGCTTCATCGCGAGGCGGCTGTTTTTTCGATTGCACATCAGATGAGCCTGAATAGTTTTGTGGAACAGGCAGTGAGTACATTTCTTTCAAAACAGAGTCGGTAAAAACTATGTTTTAAGAAATCATTAAGATACATTGATATTCTGGATAAAAAGTCCCAGCGCTTAAAACAGCTGACGGATGATCTGGTGGAGGCGTCCAAGATCAGCTCCGGGGTGATCACTCTGGACATGAGGGAGATCGACCTGAAACAGCTGATCATACAGACAAGCGGGGAGTTTGACGATCAGCTTCAGGCGAGAGACCTGCAGCTGATCCTGAGCCTGCCGGAGACGGAGATGTGGATCTGCGCCGACGGGCGGCGATCTGGAGCTTTATCTGGATGGGGATCTGTTCAAGGTGACGGTGACGTTTGACGCGTTTGTACCGGAGGCGACAGAATAAAAACGGGTATTTTGGAGAATGAGCAGGGTTTGTGTGTGAACAGCACAAACCCTGTCGCAATTTTACGATGAAATTTTCTTGAGGACAGGCATAATTTCTTCTATACTGGTTTTGAGCAAATACGGCAATCCGCCTGTCTGTCTGAAACAGATCAACGGACAAAATCAAAGCAGATACAGGTTTGATGCAAAAAACAGGCCGGATTTGACACTGCCAACAATAAACGGAGGTCTGACCATGGAAAAAATGCGTTACATGATTTCGGATGCGTCCAACCTGATTCAGGTGGAATCACATGTCCTGCGTTACTGGGAAGAGGAACTGGAACTGGATATCCCGAGAAATGAGATGGGACACCGCTACTATACAGAAGAAAATATCCGTCAGTTTGAACAGATTAAGAGATTGAAGGAGAGGGGGTATCAGCTGAAGGCAATCCGGATGCTGATTCACAATTCGTCAGCGGAGGAACCGGATCGCGCGGCCGGGGGAACGGTATCTCCGGCGGCAGCAGAATCAACGTCAGAAGATTATGAAATCAATTTGCACATGAAACCGGATGACACGGAACGTGAAGAATCAGAGCGTCCGGCGCATGAGGCGGTCTCTGCGCAGTGCTCCGGGATTCCCGCGGCGCAGAAAGAGAGCATGCGTGAGGTGAGGGAAGCGGATTCTTCGGCGCGGCCGGACGATTACCCGGCACGGAAGGAAGCTGTGTGTGCGGTGCCGAGTGCGGAAACGGCCGTGACCGGGCAGGAACAGCCGTCAAAGCTGGAGCAGTTCCAGCTGATGATGAATGAGATTGTGAAAACTGCCATTGCGGAGAACAACCGCGCCCTGAGCATGGAGATCGGCGAACAGGTCGGGGAAAAAGTGATCAAGGAGATGAATTATCTGATGCGTGACCGGGAGGAGCAGGAGGAGGAACGGTTCCGCAAGCTGGACGAGGCAATCCGCAGCCGCCAGAGACGCCCTGGAAAAGAAAAAAGAATTTTTTTACGTACCTCCATTCACAAAGCGCAGGAAATGAGTTAAAATGAGCGTTGGCAATGAGCCGTGCAGCAGATTTCAGACGGGCAGACACGTCATGCCTGCATGTAAGGGGCAGCCCGTCTGAAATGTGATATAGGGCGAAGCCCGGACAGTTCGCGAGCCGGCGGCTCGCGAACTGAGCACGGCGGCCGTGCAGCAGATTTCAGAAAACAGGGATTACACAGGAGATTGTACATATGGACATAGCAGTATTGGCCGGCGGGCTGAGCACGGAGAGAGACGTTTCACTGATTACCGGCAGTATGGTGGCCAGGGCGTTGCGGGAGAGAGGGCATCGCGTGATCATGCTGGATGTGTTTCTGGGATATGGCGGGGAAGAGACCGACATTACCCACATCTTTTCCCATTCTGCCGAGGCGGATGAGGCGGTCGGCTCCATCCCGGCGGAGGTTCCGGATCTGGCACAGGTGAAGGCGATGCGCCGGGATTCCCCGGATGGTTTTTTCGGTCCGAACGTGATCCGGATCTGTCAGCGGGCGGATATTGTGTTTATGGCGCTTCACGGTGAGAACGGCGAAAACGGCAGGATCCAGGCGGCGTTTGATCTGTTCGGCATCCGCTACACGGGAACGCGGTATTTAAGCAGCGCCCTTGCCATGGACAAAGGGATTTCCAAGACGCTGTTTGAGTCGGCGGGCATCCCGGCGCCGCGCGGCATTTCCATGAAAAAGGAAGCGCGGATTCCATTTGCGGAGACGGGGCTTTCCTTTCCGTGCGTTGTGAAACCCTGCTGCGGTGGTTCCAGTATCGGCGTTTCCATCGTGCGGAGTGAGGCAGAGTTTGAGACAGCGCTGGCGGAGGCTTTTCGCTATGAGAATGAGGTGATCATAGAGGATTACATCGAGGGACGGGAGTTTTCCGTGGGCGTGATTGACGGTGAGGCTCTGCCTGTGATCGAGATCGCGCCGGTCGAGGGTTTCTATGATTATAAGAATAAATACAAGGCGGGAAGCGCCGTTGAGACCTGCCCGGCAGACCTGCCGGAGGAGACCGCGGCGCGGATGCGCCGGATTGCTGTGCGGGTCTGCGAGGTGCTGGGGCTTGACACCTATGCCCGCATGGATTTCCTGCTGAATGAGAGGGACGAGATATTCTGCCTGGAAGCCAATACCCTTCCGGGCATGACACCGACGAGCCTGCTGCCTCAGGAGGCCGCGGCGGTCGGGATGGATTTCGGGACGCTCTGCGAGAAACTCATCCGCATTTCGCAGGAAAAACACGGCTGACCCGCGGAGCCGGCGAAGGACCGGTGCCCGCGCTGTCCCGCATATCCCGGGCAAAGAAACACGACGGATCCGCGAGGCGGCGAAGGGGCGATGCCTTGCGGGATGATATACCGGGGTTCTTCTTTACCGGGGAACCCGGACAATGTGAGGAATACACATCATGGAACACACAATAAGATCAATGAGACAGATGTCTTTACAGAATATTGCCCGCGCCTGCGGCGGTACATACTGCGGACCGAAGGAGCTTGCCCGGGAAGAGATTACCGGCGTGGTAATCGACAGCCGGCAGGCGGGCGGAGGCGGTCTTTATGTCGCCATGCGCGGTGCGCGCGTGGACGGACATACCTTCATCCCTGACGTGTTTGAGAAGGGTGCGCTGGCGGTCCTCTCGGAACAGGATCTTGAGAATCCGGCCGGACCGTATATCCGGGTGGATTCCTGCCCGCAGGCATTAAAGGATCTGGCTGAGTTTTACCGCTCTGCCCTGACCATACCGGTCATCGGCATTGCCGGCAGCGTCGGCAAGACCAGCACGAAGGAGATGATTGCGGCGGTACTCGAACAGAAATACTGTGTTCTGAAGACAGAGGGGAATTTCAACAACGAGATCGGACTGCCGCTGACACTGCTTCGGATCCGTCCGGAGCATGAGGTCGCCGTGGTGGAGATGGGCATCTCCGATTTCGGTGAGATGCACCGCCTGGCGAAGATGGCGAGACCGGATATCTGCGTGATGACGAATATCGGACAGTGCCATCTGGAGAATCTCATTGACCGGGACGGTGTTCTCCGGGCAAAGTCCGAGATGTTTGATTTTTTAAAACCGGACGGCGTGATCATATTAAACGGAAATGATGATAAGCTCTCAGAGATCGATACCGTGCGGGGCATCCGACCCATCCGCTATTTTGTGGAGGATCAGAGCGCGGAGCGCCGGAATGAGTTCTATTTTGTGACAGCCGACAATATACAAAACCGCGGTCTGGACGGGATGGACGCAGTGCTGCATTTCCACAGCGAGACTGCGGGCGCGTGCAGCGCTCGCCGTGAGGACGGAACCACATGCAGCGACCGCAGCGGGGCCGGGAGCGCGAACAGTGGCCGCCGTGAGGCTGGAACCACATGCAGCGACCGCAGCGAAACCGGCTCTGCAAGCAGCGGATCCGGCTCATCCTGCTCTGTACACGAGCCGATTCCCGGGCTTCACAATATTTACAATGCCTGCGCCGCGGCTTGTGTCGGCCGTGCGCTCGGCCTGCGCTATGCGGAGATCTGCGCCGGGATTGCCTCGGCGAGAACCATCGCCGGCCGGACGAATCTGATTCAGACCGGAGGCATCACGATCATCGACGACTGCTACAACGCCAATCCGGTTTCCATGAAGGCTTCCCTGGATGTGCTGAGCCTTGCCGCGGGCAGGAAGATCGCCGTGCTCGGGGACATGGGCGAGCTTGGCGAACGGGAACGCGAGATGCACCGCGGGGTGGGCGCTTATGCAGCAGAACAGGGGATCGACATCGTCCTCTGCACGGGGGAACTGTCAAAGGATCTGAAGGATGCCGCCTCCTCCGGCTGTACAGCGGAGCATTTTGATTCGTGCGGCGAACTGCTTGAACGGCTGCTTTCCCTTATAAAAAAAGGGGATGCCGTTCTCGTGAAGGCATCCCATTCCATGCAGTTTTCTGAAATCACGGACGCGCTCGCGCGCCGGTTCCGATGACGTTTATGGGGGGAGTCTGCGGGTCTGCGCGTCAGCCCCCTCCCAGGCAGTCTGGTTTCAATCAGTTTCGATGACGTTTATGCGGGAGTCTGCGGGCTTCCGTCTGTCTTTAAGACCGATGCAGGCGATGTCTTCTCTTGCATTTTGCAATTCGGCACTTCTGCTTTTATTTTGTAATTCGGCGTATCCGCTTTCACCCCGTGATCGGGCAGCTGCGTTTTCGCGTCCATATCATCGAGCATCTCCCGGATCGCTTCCTGTGTGATACGCGCGAGAGCCTTTTTTTCTTCCTTCGGGAGATCCCGGGTGTAGATCGGCTTGCCGTACGCAACGGTTACGTGAGCCGGGCAGACCACGGGAAAATGGTCGGAGACGATACTGCGCGTGTTGTAGATCGCGATCGGTACGATCGGGCAGCCGGTCTTCTCCGCCATCTTCAGGCTGCCGCTCTTAAACGGCATCATCTCTGAGGAATCCCCGCGCGTCCCCTCCGGGAAAATACAGACAGAAATCCCTTTTTTGATCAGATCCGCCGCCTCCAGGATAATCTTCAGGCTCTGTTTCACGTCGGTTCGGTCCATGAACAGACAGTGGAGCCGTTTCATCCAGAGGTTCAGAAGCGGGATCTTCCCGATGGATGCCTTCGATATGTAGCCGGTCAGGCCCGGGCACATCGAATAAGTAATAATAATGTCAAAATAGCTGTTATGGTTCGCGACATATAAAACGGCCTCGTCCTCCGGAATATTTTCCCGGCCGATGACGGTTGTCTTAACGCCGCAGACTTTCATAATCACGCGAAACGCCCACTGCACCATGCGCAGGCTGCTGACATCGCGCATCTGCGGATTCACTTTCCCGATGAGATATTCGACACCCAGGACCGGGATGCCGACGATCAGGTACAACACAGCAAATCCGACAGCAATAATAAATCTCAGCATTGCATGTTTCCTCCGTATCATGTGAACGGCCCCGCCCCGGATCAACCGGATTAGAAATCCGCCGTTTTGCGCGAAAAAACGTTTATCAGCGCCTGATGGGATCGCGGTCGCATCCTCTACTGTACCATATAAAAGAAAATAAATCCAGATTCAATGTAAAATTCATGGCCGCGGATATGTAATTTTTTTGGAAAAAAACGGAATAATCCCGGCATTTTTTCATAGAATGGAATAACGGATCATGAGGAAGAATGGTTCATGGGGAAAAAACAGGGTTTGTTATCTGTGTTTCTGCTGGCACTGCTTCTGCTGTGCGGCTGCGGCCTGACAACGGCGGGGACGGAGAAAATCCGCGATCTGGACTATACCGTTCTTGCGGAATCGGAAATACCGGAGACGCTGCTGGAGGAGATCGAGTCGCGCAAAGCAGACGATCTGAAGCTGACCTGGCGCGAGGGCGGCGATCTGTATGTCGTGCGGGGCTTCGGCATGCAGGAGACCGGGGGTTACAGCATTCAGATGCGGGAATTTTATCTGGCGGACAATGCCATATACTTCAAGGCGGAGCTGATCGGGCCGGAGAACGGCGAGGACGTGGAAAAGGCGGTGAGTTATCCGTACATCGTGATCAAAACCGAACGGCTGGAGGAGAATGTCATTTTTGAATAACGGGAGAACCACAGAAGAAGGAAGAGGAAAATATTGCCATAAAACATCAGGCGCTGTCAGACAGCAGGCAGAAAGGGATAACGATCATTTTTGAACAGGAGGACTAAAATGGACCTGATAAAATCACAGATTCAGATGGAGAAGAGGAAAGGTACCGTATCCGCGCAGTCGACATTCGATGAAGTATATAACCTGCCGGACAGTCTGCCGGATATTCATTCGGTCATCACAGACGGAGGGGAGGTACGGCTGGATGAGGTGAAAACAGGTACCGGTCATGTGACGGTAAGGGGCGCGGTGCGGTTTCACGTTTTATATAAGACGGATCAGAATGAGTGGAAGATAGCCGGTCTGGAAGGGGAAATCCCGTTTCAGGAGACGCTGTCCGCACCGGATATGAGTGAATTTGACATGACTGCGGCGGATGCGGCGCTGGAGGATCTGTCCATTCGGGTTTCCAATTCCAGAAAACTGAATATCCGGGCGCTTCTGGAGCTGCGGGCAGTGATCCGGGAGCGGTATGACGCTGACATCCCGATCGGGATCGAGGCGGAGCTTCAGCCGGAAATGAGGATGGAGGAACAGGAATTTCTGGAACTGAAATATTACGGGAAGGAGAGCTGTACGATTCGCGAGGAGATTTATGTGCCGGCCAACAAGCCGAATGTTCAGAAAATATTGTGGCAGCAGGCGCAGGTGTTCGGGAACCAGGGGCGGCTGTCGCCGGGAATCCTTACCGTTCAGGGGGAGATTCAGATTCTGATCGTCTATGCCGGCGAGGAAAACGGCAGCCTTCAGTGGTTTACGGCGAAAGTGCCGTATCGCTGTGAGTTTGAGATCCCGGAGGCGGAGAGTTCGATGATCCCATGGCTTGCGGTCCGGATACAGAACCTGTCGTGCAGCCCGGGGAGCGATGAGGACGGGGAGCCTCGCCTGATACTCGCGGAAGGCGGGCTGCATGCGGACGTCCGTTTGTATGAGGAAGAAAAAAAGACGCTGGTCGCTGATACATATGCGCTGGACCGCAATCTGGTCCTGAAGAAAGAAAAAACTGCTTTCCCGGAGCTGCGCATGAAAAATGAGTCAAAATGCCGGGTGGATGATACGATTCGGATTCAGAATCAGGACAGCGGTATCCTGCAGATCTGTGCGGGCTTCGGCATGGAGGAAGTCGACCGGAAGACGGTTACGGGGGATGGAATCCTGGCGGAGGGAGCGGTGCGCGTTCAGCTCCTGTATCTGACGGATCATGACAATACGCCGCTGGAGGCCGCGGAGGGTGTGATCCCGTTCCAATATCTGATCGAAATTCCCGGTATACAGCCGGAGGATGATGTGGAGCTTCAGCATTCTCTGGACGATCTGTCTTTTCTTATGAAAAACAGCGGGGAGGTTGAGATCCAGGCTGTGGTCTGCCTGCAGGTCATGGCTACCGGTTCCCGTGAACTGGAAGTGATAGGGGAAATACAGGAGCAGGAATTTAAGATTGAGGAGTTAAACACACAGCCGTCGATTGTCGGGCTTACGCTTGGACCTGAGGACTCTCTGTGGGAAATCGCAAAGAAATATCACACGACGGCCGGGCAGATTCGGCAGATTAACCGCCTGGAAAGCGACCGCATTTCCGGAGGCATGAAGATCCTGCTCATCAAACAGCTGCCGAAGCGGTGCGTTCCAAAGGATAATTAACTTTCCAAACAGCTGCCGGAACGGTATGCCAAAGCGTAATTAACTCTCCAAACAGCTGCCGAAACGGTGTGTGCCAAGGGATAACTAACTCTCGAATCGAAAGAGCGTTGCCGAGAGTCTGAAGTACCCTCATCTTCTTCGGACAAAGCACAAACGGGCCGCATTTGTTGACATAATGCTGAATTGTTACGCAAATATTACAAAAAAATATGAAATATTTCTGAAAAGTGTCTTTGTGTATTGAAATCTGCAAATTATGATGTTATACTGTAAGGGCAATCTGATTTTGATTTTGACATTATACATCACGAATGATTTCGATAGAGAGACAGGGGAAGGAATATTTTATGAAGAAAAAGCTAATAGCGCTTGGTCTGGTTGCGGTCATGGTTTTAGGCGGCACACAGGCGGTCGGCGCGACAGGTTTATCTACGGCAAAGAGCAGGAAAAGCGAAGCGCAGAGCAATCTGAATTCCGTTCAGTCACAGATCAGCAGCATCGAATCCCAGCAGGCAGCCCTCCAGGAGCAGATTGATTCGCTGGATGCCGAGCTGGTTGAGGTGATCATCAATATCAACACGACGCAGACGGATATTGAGAATAAAAAAGTGGAGCTTGCGCAGGCGCAGTCCGACATGGAAGTCGCGAAGGAGAACGAAGAAGAACAGTACGAGTCCATGAAAGACAGGATCTGTTACATGTATGAGAATGGAGATTCCTCTTTTCTGACCGCGCTTATGGGAGCGGACAGCTTTGCGGATGTCCTGAATAAGCTGCAAAGCTATTCGACGGTGTATGATTATGACAGGAGCCTGCTGGTAGAGTATCAGAACACCAAGCTGGAGGTTGAGAATCTGGTTCAGCAGGTGGCGGAAGAGGAAGCCCAGCTTGAAGAGATTCAGGCTACATACGAAGAGCAGCAGGCCGAGCTGGAGACCATGAAGGCAGAGAAGAGCAGCGAGCTCGAAGATTTCGACGCGAAGCTGGCCGAGGCCGAGAGTCTTGCGGCTCAGTACGAGGCGACGATCGCGGAGCAGAATGAGATCATCGCGGCGGCGCAGGCTGCGGCAGCCACGACCACGGTCGGTTCCGTTACGAGCGGCTCATCCAGCGTGTCCTCGGGAAGCAGTGACTCGGGCAGTTCAGACAGTTCGAGCAGTTCAGACAGTTCGAGCAGTTCGGGCAGTTCGGGTACTTCCACGGCGAGCGGTTCCGGATCCGCGGTGGCGAATTACGCCTGCCAGTTTATCGGCAATCCGTATGCATACGGCGGCACGAGCCTGACCGGCGGATGTGACTGCTCCGGGTTCGTGATGAGTGTATACGCGCACTTTGGCGTATCCCTCCCGCACAGCTCCAGCGCACTTCATTCCGTGGGCTATGCCGTTTCCGTATCGGATATGCAGCCGGGCGATATCGTCTGCTACAGCGGCCACGTGGGCATCTACGTGGGAAATAACACGATCGTGAATGCTTCCAACTCGCAGCCATACCCGGCGGGAGGCATCAAGTATACGAGCGCTACATACAAATCAATTATCGCGGTGCGCCGGATTTTCTAAATTAATAACTGGCTGGAAAACCACCGATGGATGGGATGCGGATGATGTTCCGCAGATTCATAAGTCAGGACGAATGCCGATGCAGTTTCTTTGAGGAACTGCATCGGCTTTTTTGCACATAGAGCGCCCGTTATCGGTACTATTTTTTTATTCCCATATCAACAGTATTGGATTCCTTTTCATGTATCCGCGGATGTGCTATGATGCGAGACGTATTTT
>JAJBVI010000051.1 GCA_020859905.1 Lachnospiraceae bacterium
CTCCGGAATGGAGAACCTGATTCTGTTTTTTACTTATTCATTTCAGATTTCATCTTCTCATGCTTCTTGCCCAGATTTTCAATGGTTCCATCCGGATTCTGTACATCAATATTATCCAGCTGTATCTTTAAGTTTTGTTTGAAGGAAGTAATAAATTCTGCCCGAAGCGCTGCCTGCTCTTCTCTCTCTTCAAAAGTCAGCCCCTCTGTCTTTGCCTTATGATATAATTCATTGATTCTTGCAATCTTTTCGTCTGTCATAAGCCCTCTCCTCAGTATTCCTCCAGGAACTTCTGGATATCAAACTCCGCATTTTTCTGCGCCTTAAACAATGTCCCCCGAAATTCGCCGTCCATGATCTCATGGAGAATTCCGACATCACTGCCGTTCGCGATGATCATATCCGTGCCGGAGGCTGTCGCGATACGCGCAGCCGTCAGCTTCGTCGCCATACCGCCGGTTCCAACGTCGCTGCCGGTGGTATCCTTCGCCATCCGGTCAAAATGCTCGTCCAGCTTATTCACAACCTCCACCAGCTTCGCGTCAGGATTCTCACGCGGATTGTCCGTATAAAGTCCGTCGATATCGGACAGCATGATCAGCAGATCCGCCTGAAAAAGCGAGGCCACCAGGGCAGACAGCGTATCGTTATCGCCGAACTGCATCTCGTAGATCGACACGGTATCATTCTCATTGACGACCGGAATCGTGCCCAGGCGAAACAGCTGGTCAAAGGTATTGTGAGCGTTCTGCCGGGAAACCGGGTTAAACATGGTGTTCTTGGTCATCAGCACCTGCGCCGCTGTCTGATTGTACTCCGCGAACAGCTTCTGGTAGGTCATCATCAGCCGCGCCTGCCCCACGGCCGCACAGGCCTGCTTCACAGCGGGATCTGACGGACGCTCCATCAGACCCAATGCCTTCCGTCCCACCGCGATGGCTCCCGAACTGACCAGACACACATCGATGCCGCGGTTATGTATGTCGCAAAGCTCGCGTACCAGCTTCTCAATCTTGAAATAATTCGTATTTCCTGTCTGCGGATGCTGTAAGGAAGAAGATCCGATCTTCACAACAATCCTTTTCTTATATTTGAAGTAATCATTCATCTGCATAGTTGTATAATCCCTGTCCTGTTAATCTACACTGAAACATTGCGAAAATAACTCCTTCACAAGATATATGCCCCGTATTCTAAAAGCAAGAACATCCTAGTGTGTCATCTCAATCATTTTTTAAGTTATTATTATAAAACTCAAGTCGATATTTGTAAAGAATTTTCTGTCATGTAAATATCGGCACACACCCCGGCAATTTTCCCTGGAAAAATTCACCGCATGGAAAGCATGACATAAATTCTCCCGCTAACTCTCCCGGTAAATACAATGATGCCTGCTTTTTTAAATGCAAAACACCTGCTTTTACCAATAATTCTGCCACAAACTGAGAACAAAAATTTTTAGATATTCTGGAAGAAAATTCGATCTGATTGCGCAACAACAGCCGACATCATGGTTCTGCACCTTATGATGTCGGCTGTTTCATTAACTCTCATCTGTTATTTGTTATTCACCGAAAATCCAATCCGTCAACAGACCGTCAGCAGATAATCTTCTTCGGGCACTTCTCGGCGCACTTGCCGCAGCCGGTACACTTCTCCTGATCAATGTGCGCGATGTTGTTTTCAACCGTGATCGCGCCCTCCTCACAGACCTTCTGGCACATCCGGCAGCCGATACAGCCGACCTTACATGCCTTCATGACAACCTTGCCCATATCCTTCGAGCTGCAGCGCACCGCATGAGCCGCATCATACGGAATCAGCTCGATCAGATCCTGCGGACACGCCTTAATACATTTCCCGCAGGCCTTACAATTCTCTTTATCCACCACCGCGATTCCGTCTTTGATATGAATCGCGTCAAACGGGCACGCGGCCACGCACTCGCCGAATCCCATGCAGCCGTGGCTGCAGGATTTCGGTCCGCCGTTGGAGATGAATTTCACCATAGCGCAGAACTGCTCGCCGATGTAATTGTAATCAGTGCCCGCCTGCTCGCAGGTGCCGGCGCATTTCACAAAAGCAGTCATGCGCACCGCTTCCCCGACATCCTGACCCATGATCGCGCCGATCTTTTCTGCTACGGGAGCGCCGCCGACCGGGCAGGAGCCAACCTCCGCTTCTCCCTTTGCGATGGCTGCCGCCAGACCGGAGCATCCGGCAAAACCGCATCCGCCGCAGTTATTTCCGGGCAGAACGCCGAGGATCGCCTCCTCATTCGGATCTACCTCTACTTTAAACTTCTCACCGGCAATGCCAAGGATGATGCCGATGACAATCCCTATGATGCCGACCACAACGGCGGCAATGATAATCGCTTGAACATCCATATGCATACCCTCCTTAAATCACGCCGGAAAAGCCCATGAACGCAATCGCCATCAGGCCCGCCGTAACCAGAACAATGGCGGAACCCTTAAATGGCTGCGGGATCGCATTGTACTCGATGCGTTCGCGGATACCCGCCATGATTACGATAGCGATGGTAAATCCGACTGCGGTCGCAAGACCGTTGATCGTGCTGACGCCGATGCCGTAACCGTACTGTACGTTATTCAGAGCCACACCGAGAACCGCGCAGTTCGTGGTAATCAGCGGCAGGAATACGCCCAGTGAATTGTACAGCGGCGGCATGGACTTCTTCAGGAACATCTCGACGAACTGTACCAGAGCCGCTATAACCAGGATGAATACGATCGTCCGCAGATAGACCAGGTCAAAATTCTGTAAAATAAACTTATCCAATACGCTTGTCACAAACGACGCGATTGTAATAACGAAGATAACTGCCATTCCCATTCCGGCTGCGGTATTGACTTTTTTCGATACGCCGAAGAAAGGACATAAGCCAAGGAACTGGCTCAGTACGACGTTATTCACAACGGCAGAACCGATTGCAATTAAAATGACTTCTTTCATCTGAACCCTTACCTCCTATGCTTCCTTATCATCTTCACCGGCGGTGATGACTTGTTTCTTCTCAGGAGCAACACATACACCCTCCTGACAGGATGCGCAGTCGCCCACCAGACAGCCGGCCGCGGCCTTAACATGCAGACCCCGTTTGCGCCGCCACTCCTTAAACGCGTTCTGAATCGCGATCAGCAAAGCGAGTACGAAGAACGCACCGGGAGCCAGCACGAAGATGGTAACTGGCGTAAACCCTGCCGTCCCCGTCGCGGAATCCGCGAGCGGAAGGAGCTGGTAACCGAAGATCTGGCCGGAACCCAGAACCTCGCGGACAATACCGATGCAGGTCAGTCCGAATGTGAAACCGATACCCATGCCGATTCCGTCAAAGATAGAGAGAACCAGACCGTTCTTGGATGCATAGCTCTCCGCGCGGCCGAGGATGATACAGTTTACAACGATCAGCGGGATATAGATACCGAGCGAGTCATACAGGCTCGGCACAAAGCCCTGCAGGAGGAACTGCACGATCGTTACCAGTGATGCAACGACAACAATAAACGCAGGCACACGAACTTTATCCGGTATAATCTTGCGCAGCAATGAAATAATCAGGTTCGAGAAAACCAGCACCAGTGTCGTCGAAAGTCCCATGCCCAGACCGTTAAACGCCGATGTGGTGACGGCGAGCGTCGGACACATGCCGAGCAGAAGGACAAACGTCGGATTCTCTTTTAATATACCATTATGTAATCGTTCAAAATATTTATTACTCAACGCTTACTTCACCTCCCAACACCAGATATCTGTAGTAAACCAGACCCGCGTTCACCGCATTTGTCACCGCGTTGGATGTAATCGTCGCGCCGCTGATGGCGTCGATCTCCTCATCGGATGTGGCGCCCGTCTTTGTCACAACGAAGGCTTCCACCTGTTTGCCCGCGTACTGCGAGGAAAATGACTCTTCTTTTGCCTTCATGCCGAGTCCGGCCGTATCATTGATCTCCGTGATGGAATAGCCGTTCACAATCCCGTCAAGGGTCACGCCGAGGGACAGTGTCACATCTCCGCCGTAGCTGTTCGGATCCGTCGCGTTGATCACATAACCGAGAAGATTCCCATCGGAATCATAGGCCCGCGCCGCGCTCTCGATTGTGTCGTCCTCGTAACCGGCTTCCGCCAGTACCTCTGCCGCGTCGTCCGTCTCAAACTCCTCAAACTCTACTGCGTCAGAGAATACAGCCTGGTAAGCCTCCTGCTGTGCCGCCGCATCCGCGGCCGCGATCGGCTCCAGCGTGATCTCATGCACCGCGCCGAGCGCGAAGCCTGCGATGATCGTGATAACAAAAAGAATCAGGGCGTCTTTTGCGATAGAATTCTTTTTCATTATTTCTCCCCTCCTTTACCAAACGGCTTCGGCACCGTAATCCTCTCGATCAGCGGTACCAGCATATTCGCGAAAATAATGGAGTAGGAACACCCTTCAGCGGAAGCGCCGAACAGCCGGAAAATACCGAGCAGGCAGCCGCAGATGATGCCGTACAATATCTTGCCGCGCGGCGTAATCGGCGATGTCACGTAATCCGTCGCCATAAAGAACGCGCCGAGCATCAGACCGCCGCCGCAGAGCTCCTGAACCACAAACGGAACCAGGTCGCCGGTCGTAAGATGTCCGCCGAACAGGATCACAAAAATGGCAAATGTCAAAATATATGTACCCGGAATGCGGATGTCAATGACACCGCAGGCTATCAGGAAAATCGCGCCGATCAGAATGCAGATCACGGATGTCTCACCGATCGTACCGGAGATACGTCCGGTAAACATCGCCATCGTATTCGAGAACAATCCGCCGTCAGCCAGATAGGACAAAGGCGTCGCGCTTGTCGTCGTATCCAGCGGAACCGTCGCGAAGCTGGTCATCGGACCGGTAAAAGCGAGAAGCAGGAAACACCTCGCGCCCAGCGCCGGGTTCATAAAGTTCTGCCCGAGACCGCCGAACAGCATCTTCACAACCACGATCGCGAAAGCTCCGCCGACGATCGCCATCCAGAACGGAATCGTGCTTGTTAAGTTCATCGCAAGAAGCAATCCGGTGACAATACAGCTTAAGTCTCCCACCGACTGCTTTCTGTGCGCGATTTTATTAAAAAGAAATTCGGAAACAAGACAGCTCGCAATCGTCACAACAATAACCGCAAGAGCTCTCGGACCGAAATTGCAGATACCAAAAATCGCAGCAGGCAAAAGCGCAATGATCACGCAGAGCATGATCCTGTTTGTGCTCATTTTGGATCTCACATGTGGTGACGATGTAACATTATATAACTCACTCACAAGAATCCACCTCCCTAAGCTTTCTTACGTTTGTTGGCAATCACCGTCTTCTTCATCACGCGGATTGCCTGCACCAGGTTGCGCTTCGCCGGACAGATAAAGCTGCAGCTCCCGCACTCCACGCACTCCAGGCCGTTCCATTTCTCAAACAGTTCTTCCTGATGGTTCTGTGCGTAATCAGCAAGCCTCGACGGAACGATCCGGGACGGACATGCCTCCACGCAGCGGCCGCAGTTGATGCAGTTCGTCGCCTGAGACTCTGCCTTCTGGACCTCATCCTCCGTCAGGCACAGCAGTGCCGACGTCGTCTTGGTCGTGGGGATATCCAGGCTGAACATGGCAAATCCCATCATCGGACCGCCGGAGATGATCTTCTTCGGCTGCGTCTTGAATCCGCCCGCCGCGTCCACCAGTTCCGCGTAATTCGTACCGATATAAATCGAATAGTTCGCAGGCTCATTCACCGCGTCGCCCGTGATCGTCACGATCCGGCGCATCAGCGGCCGGCCGAGCTTCACGGCATTGTAGATGGCGACGACCGTGTCGACATTGTCCACGATACAGCCCGCGTCCGCCGGCAGCATGGTGGAATTGATCGCGCGTTTCGTCGTCGCGTAGATCAGATGACGCTCGGAACCCTGGGGATATTTGGTCTTAAGTGCCTTCACCTCCATGTTCGGCTCATCCTTCACAAGTTCGGAAATCAGTTTGATACAGTCCGGTTTATTATCCTCAATGCCGAAAATGCCCTTCGCGTTGTCAAACAGGGAAAGCATGATCTTCATTCCGCCGATCAGCTTCTCCGGCTCCTCAAGCATCCTGCGGTAATCGGATGTCAGATATGGCTCGCACTCTGCGCAGTTCGCGATGATATAATCGATCTTGTCCGGTTCCTTCGGAGATAATTTCACATGGGTCGGGAAACCCGCGCCTCCCATGCCGACAATACCGGCATTCTTCACCTTCTCAAGAATCTCTTCTTTCGATAATGCCGAGACATCGTCCACTTCCTCATACTCGACGGAATTAAACTCGCCGTCATTCTCGATGATGATGGAATTCACCATATCTCCCACCACGACGCGCCGGGGTTCGATCTTCTTCACCTTCCCGGATACCGCGGCGTAGATCGGCGCGGAAACAAATCCGCCAGCCTCCGCGATCATCTGTCCTGCCAGGACAGTATCTCCCACTGCCACGACAGGTTTCGCCGGCGCACCGATATGCTGGGATAACGGGTACACCAGATCGCCTTTGGGTAAGTATTCTGTGATCGGTTTATCCTTCGACAATTCCTTGCCGTCATATGGATGTACGCCGCCCTTAAAAGTACATAAACCCATATCAAGCCCTTCTTTCTTTTGATATTTGTTCTATTCAGAATAAAGAAAATGCACAAAAAAACTCATGCATATAATGTCATCGACATAACTCTGAATAATGATTATATTGTATGAGAACAAACAGAATATCTGCCCTCACAACGTTTTCATTATAACATATGCACTGAAAATGTTGTAGTTTTTTTTTCTATTCTTCGTTAAAAAAGAACACTTATGTATAAAAAGATGTATAATAGAATCATCTGGGAAATAAACAGATGCATTCTGTAATCAAAATGAGAAATTTACCGGAGACAAACATGATTCACAGGATAACCAAATCAAGCATAAACACATTGCCGCTGTTCCAGCAGCATTATCTGACAGAAGACATGCTCCTGTTCGACATCGAGACCACCGGTCTGTCCGCAGACCGGGATTCCATTTACTGCATCGGCTGCGGGTACCGTATGCGGGAGGAAATTGTCACCGAACTGTTCTTCGCGGAAGACCGCGCACAGGAACAGGAGGTTCTCGCCGCCTTTTCCGGACTTCTGCGGAATCGCCCTATCATCCTTACATTCAACGGGGAAACCTTTGATATTCCCTTTATCAGGAAAAGAGCCGCCTTGTACGACGGATCTGCTTTCTGTGTTTTATCCGAATTGCGGGAGAATACGGCTGCGTCTCCCCTGACAGATTTAAACGACATCCCTCTGTCCGCATATATATCCGTCGACCTGTACCGCAAAGCAGCCGGCATGAAAGCACTGCTCCGGCTCCCCTCTTATCGCCAGAAATCCATCGAACAGTTCCTCGGATGCAGCCGCGAAGACTGCTTTGACGGCAGACAGCTGATCGGAATCTATCATCACTATGTGTCCGCGCCGAATCCGGCGGATCTGTCGCTCCTGCTTCTTCATAATGAGGAGGATGTCCGGGGGATATTCGACCTGATCGGCCTGCTCTCCTGGTACCAGCTGCGCGACGGAGCATTTGATATTACAGATACATGCGAGGAAACGGATGAAATGTGTTCCTTCTATAATATAAGCATATCCCCGACACTGCCTTTTGTGCAGAGTATCAGCCTGATTTCGAGGTCTGCGGAACCGATCCCGTCACAGGACGGCGACATACCAGGCTTTGGCTGTTCACTCCTTCTCGGGAAAGAAACCGGCCTGATCCGATTTCCGGTCATGCACGGTACGCTGAGGCATTACTTCCCCGACCCGGAAAACTATTACTACCTGCCGGAGGAGGACTGCGCCGTTCACAAAAGCGTCGGTTCGTTTGTCGATATCTGCCATCGCAAGAAAGCGACAAAACAAACCTGTTACAGCAGACAGGAATGTGCTTACATTACCGCTCCGGTAAAATATGCAGCCGGATTCCTGCAAAGAGACTTCCGGGACAACAACAGTTATCTGACCCTTCCCTCAGAGAAAAAAGAGGTGAAGCAATTCCTGCAGAGTTACTTCTCCCTGTTTTTCAGATTATGATTACCTTACGCATACCCGCCCGCAAAAAAACCGCCCCTGCACGAAATCACTGTCGTAAATACAGGAGCGGTACTTTATTCGGATTGATCCTGTGCGGCGGTCTTCTTTATCAGTGAGTACGGAAGATGCCCGCACTATTTACTCCTCCGCCGTCTCATCCGCAGTGTCTTCTGATATATAGTCCTCCGCAGCAGGCTCTTCGTCTTCATAAACAGTCTCTTCCCAGGGTTCCTCAAAAATCGGCTCCTCTTTCACCGGAGGAACATAGGATCCGATCGCTTTCATGCTCAGGCTGATCTTGCGGTCATCCTCGTTAAAATCCACGATCTTTGCCACAATCTCCTGTCCGATGCTCAGCACATCCGACGGCTTGTCCACATGCTCTCTGGAAATCTGAGATACATGCAGCAGAGCATCCACGCCCGGCACAAGCTCAACAAAAGCGCCGAAATCCGTCATCCGCGCAACACGTCCCGTGACGATATTGCCGGCCGCATATTTCTCGGAAGCGTCATTCCAGGGATTCTCCTCCGGGAACTTCACGCTGAGCGCGATCCTGGTATCGCGGATATCCTTGATAAATACACGGACAGTCTGTCCGACCTTATAAAGCTTCTTCGGGTTCTCGACACGTCCCCAGGACATCTCGGAGATATGAAGCAGTCCGTCCGCTCCGCCCAGGTCAATGAAAGCGCCGAAATCCGTGAGATTCTTTACGGTTCCCTCGATCACGTCGCCGACATGGATCCGCTCAAGAAGCTCCGCCTGTCTGCGGGCCTTCTCCGCTACGAGAAGCTGCTTGCGGTTGCCGATGATGCGTCTGCGCCGCGGGTTGAATTCAGTGAGAATAAACTCAATCTCCTGCCCCTTATACTTGTTGAGGTCTCTCTCATACATATCGGAAACCAGGCTTGCCGGAACAAAAATACGGGTATTGTCGATCACGACGCTCAGACCGCCGTTCAGCACCTGTGTCACAGGTCCTTTAAGAACCTCGCCGTTCTCATACGCCTCCTCCAGGCGCTTGCTGACCTTATCAGCGGCGAGACGCTTGTATGTAAGAACCACCTGCCCGTCGCCGTCATTCACCTTGAGAACCTTCGCTTCGAGCTTCTGTCCCACTTCAATTACCTCAGTCAAATCCACACCAGAGTCATTTGTGTATTCATTACGCGTAATAATGCCGTCTGCTTTATAGCCAATATTAAGGATAATTTCATCCGGTTTCACATCAATAACTGTGCCTTCGACTATCTCTCCGTTTCTGATTGTTTTGGAATACTTGTCCACTTCCTGTTCAAAGTTCACATCTGACATACTTTTGAACCTCCTCTATTATATTCTTGGGGGTAGAAGCCCCCGCTGTAATACCTACATAGCCGAAACGCGAAAAATCAGTGTTTATCAGATCTTCTTTCGTTTGTATAAAGTAAGTATTCTGACAGTGTTCCGAGCAGATTTCAAAGAGCTTACGTGTGTTGGAGCTGCTCGACCCCCCGATCACGATCATGGCATCCACTCGCTCGGACAGCGCTCTCGCCGCTTCCTGCCTCTCTCTCGTGGCAGAGCAGATCGTGTCATATACATCGAAACTGATACCCGTTTCTACCGTACTCTTGTTATCATACACTTTTTTTCGGATAATTTCAACCATATCTTTAAATTTCTTCTCATGAAATGTTGTTTGCGCCACGATACAGATATGATCATATCCGTTTAAATCCAGTACAGCAGCCTCCTCTTTCGAAAATACCGTTCTGCAGCTTCCCGAAACGGCCCAGCCGACAATCCCCCGCACC
>JAJBVI010000018.1 GCA_020859905.1 Lachnospiraceae bacterium
TTATCTCATGGATTCCGAAAGCTGTAAAACCGCCGGGTTATTCATCGCTTACAAATAAAATACAGGCTGCAGGATATGCTGGGGTTTGATGTAGATGTTTTACACGGGCCAATCCGGGAAACAGATATGATTGAAGTGGATAAGGAGATTGAAATATATGCAGCGTAGAGATCGTATTATAATTCAAAAAGTGATTTCAGAAATAAATATAGGACAGGAAATGCTTGGTGATATATCTTTACAGGATTTTCTTCGAGATGAAAAACTAAAAAGAGCAGTAGCGATGACAGTAATTAATATTGGAGAATTGGTAAAAAATATTACGCAGGAGACCAGACAGAGGTATTCATATATTCCTTGGAGGGCGATAGCTGGAATGCGTGATATGACTGCACATTTTGTACAGAGACCCCTCAAACCCGCATATTTCCTCACTTTTTCAGACAAAAAAGAACCCTCAGTGAATCTTTTCACCGAGGGTTTTCTTAGCAGGGCTACCAGGATTCGAACCTGGAAATGACGGAGTCAGAGTCCGTTGCCTTACCGTTTGGCGATAGCCCTATAAATCGGAGTGACAGGATTTGAACCTGCGACCTCCTGGTCCCTAACCAGACGCTCTAGCCAAACTGAGCCACACCCCGTTCTTGTCCATATCACACATTGCTTATCTGCGACAGCTTGTTTATATTATCATCATCTTCTCTAAAAGTCAAGGCAAATCAGGCAAATTTTGCAAAAATACCTGACAGTAAATTTTACAGAAGTTATCTGATACCTTATATGAATTCCAGACAATTGCGGCGTATATGAATTCCAAACAATTTTGGTTGTAAAACTGATTAAAATATAGTATATTGAGAATGCATACGGCAGAGTTGCATTCTTCCGGGAATGCAGTTCCCGGCTATTTGCTGACATACAGGACAGATAACGGGAGATACATTAAGAGGAGGGCAGTCCATGGGATTTTTAAACCAGCCGCCGGCTGTCTGGCTGCTGATTTTCATTGTGATGGTTGTTGTAGAACTGATAACGATGGGATTGACGTCTGTCTGGTTCGCCGGCGGAGCGCTGGCAGCGCTGATTGTGAGCCTGGCAGGTGCCGGGATTCAGGCGCAGATGGTCGCATTTCTGGCGGTGTCTTTTGTCTTGCTGATTCTGGTGAGACCGTGGGCCAGGAAGCATTTCAATCACGCGAGAGAACGTACAAATGCACAGAGCCTGATCGGGCAGATGGCTGTTGTCATTGAGGAAATTGATAATGTTCATGCCGGGGGGAGAGTGCTGATCCGCGGACAGGAGTGGGCGGCCCGGAATGTTAATGAGACGGAGATCCTTCCGGTGGATACGACAGTGAAGGTACAGGAGATCAGCGGAGTCAGGCTGATTGTGAGGAGTGTGGAGAATATGGAGAATACGGAGAATATGTAAAATGTGCAGAACACAGGGAACGCGCAGAGTATGTACGTAAACTCACATGCGCTGCTGTCGCAGCGCACCAGCATCTATGAAAGTCGGAGTATCAGAACAGGATATGTCGGGACAGAACGGGTTGTACGTTCCTCGGTTTATTTCAGTTCCGCTGTGAATCAGACGAAAGGAGAGTAGTATGTTTATGGCGATTATTGTTATTATCGTAATTATAGTGATCATTCTGGCATCCTGTATTAAAATCGTTCCGCAGGCGAATGCTTATATTGTGGAGCGTCTGGGTGCTTATCAGGGGACATGGGAGGTCGGTCTTCATGTGAAGGCACCCTTTATTGACCGGATCGCGAAGCGTGTGCTTTTGAAGGAGCAGGTGGTTGATTTCGCCCCGCAGCCGGTGATCACGAAGGATAACGTTACCATGCGGATTGATACGGTGGTGTTTTTCCAGATCACGGACCCGAAGCTGTTTGCCTACGGTGTGGAGAATCCGATCATGGCGATTGAAAATCTGACCGCCACCACACTGAGAAACATTATCGGTGACCTGGAGCTGGATGAGACGCTGACTTCCCGTGAGACGATCAATACAAAGATGCGGGCGTCACTGGATATCGCGACAGATCCCTGGGGGATCAAGGTGAATCGGGTGGAACTCAAGAATATCATTCCGCCGCAGGCGATCCAGGACGCGATGGAGAAGCAGATGAAGGCGGAGCGTGAACGACGGGAAGCGATTCTCCGTGCGGAGGGAGAGAAAAAATCCACCGTCCTCGTTGCGGAGGGCAAAAAGGAATCCGCCATTCTTGACGCGGAGGCGGAGAAGCAGGCGGCGATCCTTCGCGCACAGGCAAAGCGCGAGGCGACAGTGCAGGAAGCTGAGGGTCAGGCGGAGGCGATCCTGAAGATTCAGCAGGCGAACGCGGACGGCCTGCGTTTCCTGAAAGAGGCGGCGCCCGACGCCGCGGTGCTTCAGATCAAGAGCCTGGAGGCGTTTGCGAAGGCGGCGGACGGAAAGGCGACCAAGATCATCATCCCGTCTGAGATCCAGGGAATCGCCGGACTGGCGAAATCGGTTGTGGAAGTGGCGGCGGATATGGAAGAAGCGGAACCGGCGAAGGAGCTGAAGAGAGTATTTCCTCAGTAATACAACACAGAAGCGATACGACAGATCTGAGAGATGAGACACAAGGAGTATTAATATTATGAGTCTGAAGGGCAGAAATTTTTTAAAGCTGTTGGATTTTACATCGGAGGAGATCACATATCTTCTCGACCTGGCGGCCGATTTGAAAGCAAAGAAAAAAAACGGCGTGATTCATGACACACTGCGCGGAAAGAATGTGGCACTGATTTTTGAGAAGACGAGTACGCGGACGCGCTGTTCCTTTGAGGTGGCGGCGTTTGACCTCGGGATGCAGACCACATTCCTGGATCCGTCCGCGTCCCAGATCGGGAAGAAGGAAAGCATTGCCGATACCGCACGTGTCCTGGGACGGATTTACGACGGGATTGAATACCGCGGGTTCGGACAGGATATCGTGGAGGAGATCGCGAAATATGCGGGTGTTCCGGTCTGGAACGGTCTGACGAATGAGTTCCATCCGACCCAGGTGCTGGCGGATGCACTGACGATCCGGGAACATTTCGGATATCTGGAGGGAATCCGTCTGGTTTATGTCGGCGATGCGCGTTATAATATGGGGAACTCTCTGATGGTACTCTGCGCGAAGCTTGGCATGCATTTTGTGGCCTGTACCAACAAAAAGTATTTCCCGGAACAGAAGCTTGTAGAGACCTGCCGTCAGATTGCGGCGCAGACGGGCGCTTCCATTGAGCTGACGGAGGACGCGGCAGCCGGGACGAGGGGCGCGGATGTCATCTACACCGATGTCTGGGTTTCCATGGGCGAGCCGGACGAAGTCTGGGAGGAGAGGATCCGTGACCTGGCTCCGTATCAGGTGAACCGTGCGCTGATGGAGAACGCAGGATCACAGTGCCGCTTTATGCACTGCCTTCCGTCTTTCCACGATTTAAAGACTACGATCGGGGAGCAGATTCATGAGAAATACGGTTTGGATGAGATGGAAGTGACCGATGAGGTCTTTGAAAGCCCTCAGTCGATCGTATTTGATGAGGCGGAGAACCGGATGCATACGATCAAGGCGGTGATGCTGGCGACGCTGAGGTAGCACAGCACATCGGCATTCGCAGATGTCGACATGATGCGACAGCAGCGCACGCAGGTTTACTTTTTGGTTAACTGGACTTTATGCGCGGTCTGGCTTTCATGATATCGAATGACACACGAGAGTCAGGTGATATTCTAATTATGAAGGAAAAGATTTTACAGCTTTTGCGGGAGACAGATGGTTTCCTGTCCGGTCAGGAGATCAGCAAGATGTTCGGCGTGACCAGAACAAGTGTCTGGAAAGCGATCCGTCAGCTGGAGGAGATGGGATATGAGATCGAAGCGGTGCGCAACAGGGGTTATCATCTCTGCTCGGAGCCGGATTTTCTGACAAATGAGCGTATTCGCGAATATCTGGACACCGCCTGGGCCGGACATCCGGTGCAGGTGTGTGATTCTGTGGATTCTACCAATAATGAGGCAAAGCGCCGGGCGGAATCGGGCGCGAGTCAGGGGCTTCTTGTGATCAGTGAGCAGCAGACCGCCGGAAGAGGAAGGCACGGCAGAGCCTGGGATTCGAAAAAGGGCGAGGGTATTTTCATGTCTCTGCTTTTAAGACCGGATATCGAGCCTGCCCATGCGTCCATGCTGACACTTGTGATGGGGATGGCTGTGCGCGACGCGCTGGAGATGACGGTGCGCGACGCGCAGGGGATGACTGAACGTGAAGTGCCGGAGAGAATCGCGAACAAAGTGCCGGAGATGACTGAATGCGAATCGCCGGATGTTCAGATTAAATGGCCAAATGATATCATCTGTTCCGGCAAAAAGATCTGCGGCATTCTGACTGAGATGAGCGCTCAGGTGGACTGCATCAATCATATAGTGATCGGTGTGGGCATTAATGTTCATAATCAGGAGTTTCCGGAGGAGGTTCGGCAGACGGCCACATCTGTTTACCTGGAGACCGGCACACACATCTGCCGGGCCAGACTGGCGGCCCGGTGCATGTGTCAGTTTGAAGGATATTACGCGCGGTTTCTGGAAACGCAGGATCTGAGCGGACTGATGGAGGAGTATAATACCCGGCTGGTGAACTGCGGCAGACAGGTTCGCGTTCTGGATTTTAAAGAGAACTACACGGGTCTCGCGAAGGGAATCAACGCGGAGGGAGAACTTCTTGTGGAGACAGAGGATGGGCTGAAGTGCGTTGCCGCCGGAGAAGTTTCCGTTCGCGGAGTATACGGATATGTATGATACAAGGGGACAAAAAGTCATGTACGACGAGGAAATAGTGCTCTGCGCTTCCAGCGCATACACAAAACAATTTTACCTGAATCCGGAGTTTGACGGGCTTCCCGAACAGGTGAAGGAGGAACTGAAAATCCTCTGCGTGCTGTATACGGAGGACGTCGGCGGAGTTCTTGTGATGAAGTTTGAGGAGGACGGCAGCCTGCGTCTGGAGACATCCTTCGAGGAGGGCGATCTCCTGTATGATGAGATCGGGAGCGTCTTAAAGATCAAACAGATCCAGAATCTGCAGTCCGAACTCCTGGAGTCCCTGGAACTGTATTACAGAGTCGTCTTTCTGGGAGAGACGGGTGAGGAATAGTACGAATGCTGCTGACAGTCGATATCGGGAATACAAATATCACAATGGGCGTTTTTAAGGGGAAAAGTTTACAGACGACTTTCCGCATGACGACGATCCAGTCACGGACTTCGGATGAATATGGCATGGTCATGTGTGAACTGCTTGAACACAATGAAGTGAATGTCTCCGGGATCACGGATGTGATCGTCGCGTCGGTGGTGCCGAATGTCATGCATTCCCTTACGAACGCCATTTTGAAATATGTACACGCGAAACCGATCATTATCGAGGCCGGGATCCGGACCGGAATCCGTGTGGCTGGACGCAACCCCCGTCAGGTGGGAGCGGACCGGATTGTTGACGCGGCTGCGGTTTACGAATTATACGGCGGACCGGCGATCGTGGTGGACTACGGGACGGCGACCACCTTTGATCTGGTGGATGAGGACGGGACATTCACAGCCTGTGTCATCGCACCGGGCATCCGCACGTCAGCGCAGTCGATGTGGAGCATGGCGGCGAAGCTCCCGGAGTTTGAGATCAGAAAACCGGAGAGCATCCTGGCGCAGGATACGATCGCCTGTATGCAGGCAGGGCTTGTGTACGGACAGATCGGACAGACGGAGTATATCATCCGGCAGATGAAAAAGGAGTTTGGCCGGGAGGATGTAAAAGTAGTCGCTACCGGCGGGCTCGGCAGGCTGATCGAGAAAGAGACAGACATGATAGATGTCTACGATCCGATGCTGACGCTGCAGGGGATGCGCCTGATCTTTGAGAAGCAGAAGCAGTGAGGAAGAACATGAGCCGCGCATACCGGATTCGCAGGGGGTGCGCCTGAATCTTTGAGAAGCAGAAGCGGTGTAAGAGAATAAGGACGAAGCAGATGGACGCTTTGAAAATCGGAGATGTAGTCTTAGATAATAATTTGATATTAGCACCCATGGCAGGAGTCACAGACCTGCCATTTCGTTTACTCTGCAGGGAACAGGGCGCGGGACTGCTCTGCATGGAGATGGTCAGCGCAAAAGCCATTTATTATGGAAACAAAAATACAGAACGGCTGCTGGAAATCCGTCCGGAGGAGCAGCCCGTCTCCCTGCAGCTGTTTGGATCCGACCCGGATATCCTGGCGGATATGGCGGCAAGAATTGAGGAGCGCCCGTTTGCGATTCTGGATTTCAATATGGGCTGCCCGGTTCCGAAGGTCGTGAATAACGGGGAGGGGTCGGCTCTGATGAAGGATCCCCGTCTGGCGGAGAAGATCCTGCGCAAACTGGTGCGGGCGGTGCAAAAGCCGGTAACGGTAAAGATTCGCAAGGGCTTTGATGAGAATCTTGTGAACGCGGTGGAAATTGCGAAGATCGCCGAGGACTGCGGTGCCGCCGCAGTGGCGGTGCACGGAAGGACCAGACAGCAGTATTACTCCGGACAGGCGGACTGGGAAATCATCCGTCAGGTGAAGGAGGCGGTTTCCATTCCCGTGATCGGGAACGGGGACATTCACGCGGCGGAGGATGTGCTTCGTATGAGAAAACAGACCGGCTGTGACGGCTTCATGATCGGCAGGGGCGCCCAGGGGAACCCGTGGATTTTCCGTCAGATTCTGTACAGACTCGAGACCGGCGAAGAGCTGCCAAAACCGACTCCGGAGGAGGTGGCACGGATGGTGCTCCGACATGCCCGGCTTCAGCTGGAAGTAAAAGGGGAGTATATCGGGATTCGTGAAATCCGAAAGCACGCGGCCTGGTACACGGCCGGATATAAAAATTCATCCAGACTACGGGGAAAGATCAACGAGGTGGAGACATACGCGGATCTTGAAAAACTGTTCGCCGGGTTTGCCGGAGAAGCATGAAAGCATTTTAACAGTTGGAATATTGAATAGTTGCTGCCGCATTTGCATACGTTACAAGAGAATCACAGAAGCAAAAAATGCGGCGGAAAAGGGATGATGATGTTCTTGACATCAATGACCCGATTGGCTATAATGGAATAATTGTCAAGGCAGAGAGCCATGTGTGTATCGACAGGAGGAGCGGATAAATGAGCAAAAAAAATCTTTTGACATATCAGGGATTACAGAAGCTGGAGTCAGAAATACAGGAATTAAAGGTAGTTCGGCGTAAAGAGGTAGCCCAGAAGATAAAAGAGGCCAGAGAGCAGGGCGATTTGTCCGAGAACGCGGAGTATGACGCGGCGAAGGACGAGCAGCGCGACATTGAGGCGCGGATCGATGAGATTGAGAAGATCCTTAAGAACGCGGAGGTGGTCGTAGAGGAAGAAGTCGATCTCGACGCTATCGGCGTCGGATGCCAGATCCGGATCCTGGACTGTGAGTTCGATGAGGAGATAGAGTATAAGATCGTCGGTTCCACCGAGGCGAACAGCTTAAAGGGAATGATTTCCAACGAGTCGCCGGTGGGCAAAGCCCTTCTCGGCGCGAAGGTCGGACAGACTGTCAATGTAGAGACACAGGCCGGTGTACTCTCATATAAGGTGCTGGAGATACAGAGATCGAACTGATCTTGCAAGACACCGTTGTTCGTGGATAAGGTGCCGGAGATACAGAGATTGAACTGATCAAATAAGGTGTCGTTGTTCGGGTATCAGGTACCGGAGGTACAGAGTTCGAACAGATTTTATAAAGTGCCGTTGTTCGGGAAAGTTAAGGAGAGAAGATGGGTGAACCAAAAAAAGGAAACGCACCGGAGCAGGATCTGAATCAGATTCTGAAGAACCGCCGCGAGAAGCTGAAAGGCCTGCAGGATGCCGGGAAGGATCCGTTTCAGATCACGAAATATGACGTGACGCATCACAGCGCGGAGATCAGGGAGCATTATGACGAACTGGAGGGCAAAGAGGTTTCCGTAGCCGGACGCATGATGTTCAAGCGCGTGATGGGGAAAGCTTCTTTTTGCAATGTACAGGATCTGCAGGGCAGCATTCAGGCATATGTCGCCAGAGATAATATCGGAGAGGAACCCTATAAGGATTTCAAAAAATATGACATCGGCGATATTTTCGGGATCCGGGGAGAGGTTTTCAAGACGAAGACAGGTGAGATTTCCATTCACGCGGTCGAACTGACCCTCCTGTCCAAGAGCCTGCAGGTACTGCCGGAGAAGTTTCACGGTCTGACGAATACGGATCTGCGCTATCGGCAGCGATACGTCGATCTGATCATGAACCCGGAGTCCAGAGAGACATTTATCAAACGATCTCAGATTATCCGGGAGATTCGTCGTTTCCTGGATGACCGCGGATTCATGGAGGTAGAGACGCCGATGCTGGTTTCCAATGCCGGCGGCGCGGCGGCGCGGCCGTTTGATACGCATTATAATGCACTGGACGAGGATGTGAAGCTGCGCATTTCCCTGGAGCTTTACTTAAAGCGCCTCATCGTGGGCGGTTTGGAGCGTGTCTATGAGATCGGCCGGGTGTTCCGCAACGAGGGTGTGGATACACGCCACAATCCGGAGTTTACGCTGATGGAGCTTTATCAGGCTTACACCGATTACGAGGGCATGATGGAGCTGACGGAGAGTATGTTCCGGTATCTGGCGGAGACTGTCTGCGGCAGCAGCAAAATTACGTATAACGGCATAGAGATTGATCTGGGCAAGCCCTTTGAACGGCTGACGATGATTGACGCGATCAAAAAATACGCGGGCATCGATTTTGACGATGTAGCGACTGCCGAGGAAGCGAAAGTTCTGGCGAAGGAACACGGGATCGAATATGAGACGCACCACACGAAAGGCGATATCATCAACCTGTTTTTCGAGGAATACTGTGAGAAGGAGCTGATCCAACCGACATTTATTATGGATCATCCGCTCTCCATCTCTCCTTTGACGAAGAAAAAATCGTCCGATCCGGAGAAGGTGGAACGCTTCGAACTCTTCATAAACACGTGGGAGATGTGCAACGCTTACTCCGAACTGAACGATCCGATCGACCAGAGGGAGCGCTTCGCACAGCAGGACGCTGCGTTCGAGGCGGGCGATGAGGAGGCTAACCACACCGATGAGGATTTCCTGAACGCACTGGAGATCGGCATGCCGCCGACAGGGGGGATCGGATACGGGATTGATCGTCTGGTGATGCTGCTGACGGATTCGGCGGCGATCCGGGATGTGCTGTTGTTCCCGACGATGAAGTCACTCGATAAATAAATACAATATATAGTGGGGAAACAGTGATAAAAACACTATATATTGTATAAAAATAAAAACGGCCATAAGCCTTTAAGCCAACCTTAAGCCAATCGATGCAACGATTTATGCATATAGTTTTTACGCTATGCAGGAAAAGGCGATGTCCAATTATAACAAATAGAACAGGACGGTATTACATGAGATTCGTGTAGTGCTTGTCCTGTTTTTGTGTAATAAGGGGGAGTAGCCGTTATCATTTTGATAACAGTTACCGATAGTTTATCTTCGTTGCTTTTGTGTGTAGAAAAGCAGCGCATCGCCCATCACCAACGGTGATGTTCTAAGGGGATTGGGGATTTCCCCAACAAGCCGCCGAAGTCATTTGTGTGACAAAGGCATTGCTTGCGGCTTTTATACCGAATTCGTTACAAAAGCTGTTATACCGAAAGTGATGTTATACCGAATTCTTCGGAGAGGAGTTGTTTTTGCTG
>JAJBVI010000125.1:0-5860 GCA_020859905.1 Lachnospiraceae bacterium
TTACTAAATTCAGACAGAATTATAATAAGTGACAAAAGAGCGATAAATTTTTTCTAAACACGGTAATTGTTTATAAAAATGTTTAGAGCTCTTTTTTATAATGGCAGTACAGTTAATAACGTGATAAACAGAAAGGAGGTATCCGGTATTGACGTTAGGAACTGTTGGAAAATAACTTGTGTATCCTGCACCGCCTAATACGCGAATCGCAGGCTCTAAAAGACTCGCCGCAGCCCGCTACGGCTACATTTTTAGAACCTGTGCTTCACGCATTATCCGGCACAATCTGCACAAGTTATTTTCCAACAGTTCCTTACAGAAAGGTTGATGCCGGGAGAATATGGCGGAATATTTATCACCAGGAGTTTATGTGGAGGAGTTCGACTCGGGCGGAAAGCCGATGGAAGGCGTCGGAACCAGCACTGCCGGTTTTATCGGTCTGGCGGAGAGAGGACCCGCGGAGGGACTGCCGCAGCTGGTCACGAATTTCGCGGATTTTAAAAGAACCTACGGTTCCTATTTGTCGGAAAACGAGTACGGGGATTATCGCTTCCTCGCTTACGCCGTGGAGCACTTTTTCGTGAACGGAGGTTCCCGCTGCTTTGTTTCGCGTGTGGCGCCGCAGGACGCGAAGTGCGCGGGGGCGGCGGTGCCGGCTGAGGGCGCGGTGCTTTCCATCACGGCGAAGAATCCGGGGCTGTGGGGAGACAGCATGAGTATTGTCGTGACACCCGCGAGCAAGGCGAAGACGCAGATTCTGGAGGAGATCCAGACCGCGGACGGAAAGAGATATTCGGTGAAGAACGCGGCGGGATTCCGCGAGGGAGATGTGGTTGTATACAAGGATATGACAACCATTTCTTATAACCGTATCGTGAAAAGCCAGGACAACATTCTTACCTTTGAGAAAGAGTTTGAGGGGGATGTGGTGGATAAGAACCTCCTCCCGTCCAAGGTTATCAGCACCTGCGAATTCAATCTGGAAGTTAAGTGCGATGATATTGTGGAGTTTTACGAGAATCTCTCCTTTAACATCGCTGTCCCGAACTACGTGGAAAAAAAGACGGCAAAGTCCGACCTGATCGTTGCGAAATATATCGGACAGAAGGCGGATGAGTCTGTGGCTCCTTTCGAAAGAATCGCGGGAGAGGATCCGGACAAGGCATTCTGCGTGATCAATTTAAAGGGCGGAAGCAATGGGTCTGTTTCGAATGTTACGGCCGCTGATTTTATCGGCGTGGACAACGGCGCGGGAAAACGGACAGGGATCCAGTCTTTCCAGGACAATGACAGTGTATCCATTATGGCAATCCCGGGTGTCACGGATCCGAACGTACAGCTGATGCTCGTGGCGCACTGCGAGAATCTGGCCAGCCGGTTTGCGGTGCTGGATATCCCGCGGGACGCGAAGAAGATCGAGGATATCGTCGCCCACAGAGATATTGTGGACAGCAGCTACGCGGCGATGTATCACCCGTGGCTTGAGGTTTTTGACCCTCTGGATAAGAAAAATATCGCGATTCCGCCAAGCGGATCCGTGATCGGTATTTACGCGAGAAGCGATACGGCCAGAGGCGTGCAGAAGGCACCGGCGAACGAGACGGTTCGCGCGTGTGTGGGACTGGACTGCCAGTTTAATAAGGGAGAGCAGGATATACTGAACCCGAAGGGCGTCAACCTGATCCGCACATTCCCCGGGCAGGGAATCCGTGTGTGGGGCGCAAGGACGGCCAGCAGCGATCCGAGCTGGAAGTATATTAATGTCCGCCGTCTCTTCATCTTTGTTGAGGAGAGCATCAAGGCGAACACAAACTGGGCGGTGTTTGAACCCAACGATGAGGTGCTGTGGGTTCGTGTGAAGCGTACCATCGACGTATTCCTGACCGGGCTCTGGAGAGGCGGCGCACTGGCGGGTTCCGCACCGTCTGAGGCATTTTTCGTGAATGTCGGCAGAAACACGATGAGCCAGGATGATATTGACAACGGAAGGCTGATCTGTGTGATCGGCATTGCGCCTGTGAAACCGGCAGAATTTGTGATCTTCCGTATTTCTCAGAAGACAGGCGATTCCGTAGAATAAGAGAAGGAGGAGTAAGAGATGGCGACTTATCCGCAGGGAAAGTTTAGATATAAGGTAGAGATCGACGGTCTGGAGGCCGGCGGATTCTCAGAGGCTTCCGGCTTTGACGCTTCCATTGACGTCATTGAGTACCGGGAAGGCGATATGGTACAGACACCGATGAAGGTGCCGGGACTGAAAAAATACGGCAACATCACCTTAAAGCAGGGTGTCGCGGATTCTATGGTTATGTATGAGTGGATGATCGCGGGTGTTGAGGGTGAAGTGGAGCGCAAGACCATCACCATCACCATTCTGGATGAGACGGAGACGGCGGCAGCTTCCTGGCAGGTGATCAACGCCTGGCCCGCGAAGTACAACGCTCCCGATTTCAACGCGACCGCGTCAGAGATTGCCATTGAGTCTCTGGAGATCGCGCACGAAGGCATGACCAGGGTATCGTAAAGGTCAGCGGAAGGATAAACCATGATTGAGACAGAATTTTCATTTGTTTTGCCGAAAGGGTATGTGGACAGGGACGGAAATCTCCATAAGAATGGGACGATGCGGCTGGCGACGGCGGCGGATGAGATCATACCGCTCCGAGATCCCCGGGTACAGCAGAATCCCGGTTATCTGACGATCATCCTCTTATCCAGGGTGATCACGAAGCTGGGCGAGATGCCGGCGGTGGATACAAAGGTAGTGGAGGGGCTTTATACGGCAGATCTGTCGTTTCTGCAGGATTTTTACCAGCGGATCAACCAGGCGGAGATTCCGGTTTACCGGACCGTATGCCCTCACTGCGGGGAGGAGATTGAAGTGCCGGTAAATTTTATGGAAGCCGGGCAATAGAAGTATATCCGGCAGATAAAATTTATGAGGAGGCGGCGTTTATCGCCTATTATGTACACTGGCGGCGGGATGATATTTTTAATCTCACTCACAGGGAGAGGCTCCGCTGGTGCCGGGAGATTTCCGGCATCAATGAAAAACTCAACGGGGAACCCGAACAAAAGGATATTTTTAAGATTTGAGACCGGATCGCGATTGCCGCGGCCGGACAGTGCTGACAGAGAGGATGCGGCGGGATGGCGACACAGGATAATCTGGCATTGCAGACGAATTTCAAAGTGATACTGGACGGCGTGCCGCTGGGCTTTTCCAAAGTGTCCAATCTGTCAGCGACCATGGAGTTTGAGACGGTGGCTGAGGGAGGACTCAATGACCGGGTGCATTATCTGGTGAAGCCGAGGCAGAGCCTGGATAAACTGATTCTGGAATACGGGATAGCCAGCGGGGAACTGCTGAGGACGACGCTGGGAGCCGGCAGTGAGCTGAGCCTTGGAATTGTGATCATGGTCATGCCTGTCAGCGGCAGTATTCCCACAGCCACCTATCAGGCGGACTGGGGAATTGTCACGAAATGGGATATTGAGACTCTGGATGCCGGTAAGAGCGGCCTGCTGATTAAGCGGGTTGAGATCTCACATTCGGGATTGTCAGAGACGATCAACATACTGGGAATCTGAGATGATTAAAGTGTTTGAACCGTTCCGGTCTAAGATACAGCTGCATATTGGCGAAGAGTTTCTGCAGAGTCTGTGGGACCGTTATGTACCTGTGTCTTCGGATGTTTACGGGCAGATATCACTGATCCATCTGCATGCCGGAGAAAACCAGACTGACGCATACGGACAGCCGGTGCAGAAGACGATCAATCTGGCGGTTAAAAATATTATAACCTGGATGGATATCCGGCAGAATCCGGTATTAGTCAGTCATTCCGCCGTGAACGGGAGCATACAGACATCCATCCGCTATTGCCTGGAACAGTTAAAGAGAAGCGACCGTTCCATGTACCGGTTTTTAGAGCGGCAGGTTTTCCGCCTGGAAAAAGAAGAACGGGAAGAACTTCGATACAGAGAGTGGGAGAGGGAGACCCGGACGATAGAGACCTGGAGACAGGAGTGCCGCCTGTTGGAGCAGGTCTTTTTACAGATGCAGACAGCGGAACAGAAACTTGCCGAAAGGAACGAGAGGCAGGATATCAAGGATCTGTTTCTCGGCATGAGCGGTGCGGAGTATAAATGTATTGCTAAAGTCTTTTCCGGATGGGAGTCGGAACGCAGGGAACTGATTTTGTCTCAGGAGGATGCTGTCCCTCCTGCGGAGCATTCTCTGACGAAACTGCCCCGCAAAAGGAAACAGCTGATTTACTGGCTGAATGCATCCGATGCGCAGGATATTCGGAGCTTCCGGGAACGGATGACGGAGATCGTGCCGGAATTGTGCCGAGCAGAGGAGTCACGCCTCGCCGCACTCCGGGAGGCGGCTGCGGCAGAGCAGCCGGAAGACCGGGGCGCACAGTCCCCGGAGACCGGACATCAGCGGACGCAGGAAGAGGTTGCGGAAAAGCAGCCGGAAGACGGGAGCGCACAGTCCCCGGAGACCGGACATCAGCGGACGCAGGAAGAGGTTGTGGAAAAGCAGCCGGAAGAACGGGATACACAATCACCGGAGACCGAACATCTGCGGAGGCAGGAGGAGATCGTACAGACGTGCCGGCGTTTTTTGGAGCAGCTGTCAGCAGTCAGACTGCAGCGGGAGCATGACGTTAGGGAAGAGGCGTACCGGCTGGCGCTGGCGGGTCGGAATTCACAGGACAGTAACGATTATGAGATAAACACGGATATACGCCGTTCTTTAAGTCAACCCGGCGACATTCGCCTGAATCTGGAACAGAGAATTGCTGTTCTGCGGGAAAGGATCCGGGAAAAGGAAAAGAATATTTCGAAAAAATACCGGGATATTCCGGGCGGTGCGGCCACGGGATATCTCAGAGATATTGATACAGGGAAAGAGCATCCTGATACAGGGGAAGAATATCCGTCAGACTTTTGGATTGGGATGCCGGATACAGAGGAAATCCTGGCTGACAGAGCGGGAAATGCTCCGGTGGAGGATTATAAGGAAGGCATGATCCGGGAATGGGGGAACGTACTGCTGACATACTCGGAAAACCGGGTCAGCACAGCTGTGCGGGAAGACGGTTCTGATGTTGTTTCCGCCGTGCTGCCGGATACAGACAGTCCGGAGACGCGAACGGACCGGACACAGCAGCCGGCATTGGCGGATACAGACAGTCCGGAGACGCGAACGGACCGGACACAGCAGCCGGCATTGGCGGATACAGACAGTCCGGAGACGCGGACGGACCGGACACAGCAGCCGACATTGGCGGATACAGACAGTCCGGAGACGCGAACGGACCGGACACAGCAGCTGGTATTGCCGGATACAGACAGTCCGGAGACGCGGACGAATCGGATACAGCAGCCGGCATTGCCGGACAGACAGCCGGAATTGATGGAGGACTGGAGTCAGCTGCAGGATCTGGAAAAACAGATAAATGAGCAGATCCGCAGACAGATTGAGGAAAAAGACGAGGAACGAGTCAACGGGCAGGCCAGAGAAGCGAATAGCGAACAGTATAGTGAACGGATCAACAAACAGAGCCGAGAGCTGACAAGCAGTAAGATTCGTGAACAGATCAGTGAACAGAACCGTGAGCTGACAGAGCGGCAGATCAATGAACAGGTCAGCAGACAGACAAACGGACAGGCTGCTGAGGAGTTCCGGGCACAGTTAAATGCACAGGTCAGCCGTCAGGGAGATCAGGAGGAGTTCCGCCTGACCATAGGGAATAGCATTCTGCAGGACAGCTCAGTTCTGAGAATGATGAGGCATATCAATACCTTAAATGAGGAAGAATATTCGCAATTTGTAAGACGGCTGTCG
>JAJBVI010000125.1:5960-9641 GCA_020859905.1 Lachnospiraceae bacterium
TGAACAGATCAATGAACAGAACCGTGAGCTGACAGAGCGGCGGATCAATGAACAGTTCAGTAGACAGACAAACGGACAGACTGCTGAGGAGTTCCGGGCACAGTTAAATGCAGAGATCAGCAGCCAGGGCGATCAGGAGGAACTCCGCCTGACCAGCGAGAGCGGTATTCTTCAAAACAGGTCGGTGCAGAGGATGTTGAATCATGTCCGTACTCTGAGCGGGGAGGAGTATACCCGGTTTGTGACAGAACTGACGGAATCTATACTCTTGCAGAGGCAGGAGCAGCGGGAACGCACATTCCTGCAGCGCCGGGGTGATTCGCAGATGCAGACCGCTGCAGGATTACCGGATCGGGCTGCAGAGGGTGATCACGATACAACCGGACTGAAGCGCCGGACGCGTATGAAATCACAGTTCCGGATCGGTCAGGCGAGTCTTTCCGGGAATCCGGAAATGACAG
This sequence comes from Lachnospiraceae bacterium, assembly GCA_020859905.1. Taxonomy (GTDB): domain Bacteria; phylum Bacillota; class Clostridia; order Lachnospirales; family Lachnospiraceae; genus Eubacterium_I. The sequence continues at coordinate 6,422 of JAJBVI010000125.1, forward strand.
AACACATTTTGATTTATGAGAGGGAACGCCGGCGGCGGTACGGGGCATGGGCAGCCGGATTCCGAGAGGCATATGAAGCGGGCAGGTTCCGCCGGAACGAACTTCCGGCGGGCAATGCCGCACTATCCGGCAATACTGTACTATCCGGCGGTTCCGCACTATCCGGTAATGCCGCATTATCCGGCAGTTCCGTATTATCCGGCAATGCCGGATTGTATCCGGAACTGAGAGAGAAGGCAGGCGGCACAGAGGAACCGGTGAGACTGGTTCCGCGGGACAGGGCTGCCGGACCGGAAACGGCTGCGGACGGCAGCCGGCAGGAGGAAATGCGGGTTTACTCAGAGAATGCTGCCGTGCAGAATATCCTGACACAGACACGGATCCGTATGCAGGAGGAGACCACTGAGAGAAAGGCGGTCCAGGAACAGCTGGATCACCGCCTGAAAGAAGTGGAACAGCAGCTTTCGCATGCGTTCCGGCAGGCGGGAGCGGAGGAGAACGCTTCGGCTCTCGCGGATCGGGTTAAGCGGCAGCTTCATGAAGAGCTGCATATGGAAAGGCTCCGCAGAGGTCTGTATTAATCCATGTATGTGATGCGGACCGGTTTCGCGATACCGGCCGCATACGGGGAGAGGAGAAGAGAGGAATGGGGCTGACAAAAGCAAAACTGATCATAGAAAAAGAGACCGGTTCCAAAACGATAGACGTTCTGTTTAATCCATCCGAATATCAGCTGACGGACGGTGCTTTTTATTCAGAAAAAAAGATACCGGGGCTGGACGGTCCGATCATTCAGTATATATCCGGCAGCGCGACAGAACTGAGCGTAAATCTTTTTCTGGACACGTATGTGCCGGCGTCTTCATCCCTGATTTCCTCGGCGGCGTCTCTGATCGGCATGGGATCTCAGTCGACGGATGTATCGGAGATTACCAGAGAGATCGCGGCTGCGACTTCGATCGACGGAAGCCTCCACCGGCCGCCGATGGTGACGTTTCAGTGGGGTTCCCTGAATTTTGAGGGTATTGTGACAAAGGTCAATCACACCTATACAATGTTTACGGAGAGCGGCATGCCGGTGCGGGCGAAGGTAAATCTGACTTTTAAGTCCGTCATCTCTCCCTCAGACGAGAAAAGGAAATCTCCCTTTGAATCGCCGGATCGGACCAAGTACCGGACGATCCGGGAGGGAATACAGCTCTGGGATCTCGCCTACGCCGAATACGGAGATCCCGGTATGTGGAAAGTGATCGCGCGGGAAAACGGGATACAGAATCCGCTGGATGTCAGTCCGGGCCAGGTAATCCGGCTTCCGGCGCTGTAGACAGTGTACGGACATATATCCGCAGTGACAGAAAAAAGGAGGCGGGAACAGTATGGCGACAGTGAGTATGTCAGGTCTGGCATCCAAATATAATAATTTTATGGTGCCCGCCATGAAAATAAAAGTGGAGGGAACCGATGTCGTCGGATGCAGCGATTTCGCGGTCGAGTCGGTGGAAGTGGTGCTTTCCCAGGAAGCGGCCAGCGCCGCGACGATCTCCCTGACCGGCGCGTATGATCTGAAAAACAGAAAGTTCGCAAGCGGCATCAGCACGCATTTTATCCTGGGTTCCATGGTTGAGATTGAGATGGGGTACGGTTCCAGCCTCACTTCGCTGTTTTACGGATATATCGACGAAATTACCTATGAGCTTGGGGAGTCCCCGGCGGTGCGGGTGATTGCCGTGGATGTCCGCCGTCTGATCATGGGCAGCAAAAAGAGCAATATTTCCCACAATGTGAAGAGCTACTCGGACGCTTTTAATGAGGTGATAAAAACATATAAGGCAGTATATAAGAAAACCAGCGTGGATGCCACGGAACAGATGGAAGTGGAGTGTATCCGCCAGAACGGCAGCGATTATGAATTTATCACGGAGGAGCTTTGCAAAAAAGGGGAGAGAAACTTTTTCGTCCACGCGGGGCAGGTTTATTTTAAGGAGCTTACGGCCGAACTGTTCTCAACCGTGGAGATGGAATGGGCCAGTGATTTCCTCAGCTTTCAGCGGCGCGCCTCTTTCCGGGACGTGGTGATCCGGGTTCTCGGACAGGACACGGATAAAAAGGAAGAGGTTGAGGCGGAGGTCACAGTGAAAGCGGACGACAGCCAGAAATCCCTGGTTCAGAATGAAGTCACGGAAATGAATGCGGATGTGAAGGACAGAGGTGAGGCTCAGAAGATCGCCGATTACAAAGCGGACAAAGAAAAGAAAAAGTCCAGACAGGCCAGCGGGAGCTGTGTCGGGATCCCGGAAATCCTGCCCGGCGGATATGTGAAAATAAAGAACGGGGATCCGAAACTGATCGACGGAACCTATTATGTGGCGGAGGCCAGACATACGTTCGGAAGTGACGGATATCGGACATCTTTTGAAGCGGGAGGCTGGAAACGATGAATTTTTACGATGAACTGCTGTCGAAAAATAAAGAAGCGGAGCCATCCGGATCCGTAAATGCCCCGGGTCTGTTCAGCGCCATTGTGAAGGATATCTGGGAGGAGAAACACCCAGGGATGGTAAAGGTGGAGTATCTCATGGGGGAAAAGGCTCAGAAGACTTCTGACTGGGTGAGAGTCATGACACCCTACGGCGGTAAAGAATTCGGGAATTACTGGCTCCCGGAGATCAATACGGAGGTCATTGTCGGCTTTATAAACGGAAACCTGAACACACCGGTTGTCCTGGGCTGCCTGTGGAATGATACAGACACGTTTCCGAAGGATACGGTTACAGAGAAAAATGAAATCAAACGGATCATGACGAAAGCCGGCACCACCATTCTTTTTACGGATACGGAGGGAAAGGAAAAGATCACGATCCGCACGCCGAAGGAAACGGAGATCTGTATTGACGATGAGACGGAGTCAATCGTCCTTCAGGACAAGGATAAAAATAACAGCATCCTCATGGATGTGAAGGGCGGAAATGTGACTGTAACGGCGAAGACGGCCGTCACACTGGCGGTGGGGAGCAAGGAAGTGATCAGGGCGGATTCGAATTCCGTAAAGATCGCCGCCGGGACAGTTGAGGTTGAGGGGACGCAGAGCTTAAAGCTGAAAGGCCAGAGTTCGGAGTTTGGCGGCACCTCCGTGAAGGTAAAGGCGAGCGGTGAGCTGGGGCTTGAGGCTTCCGGCATGGCGCAGCTGAAGGGCAGCATGGTGAAGATCAACTGATCTGCA
>JAJBVI010000167.1 GCA_020859905.1 Lachnospiraceae bacterium
ATGATGGGCGGCGGCGGAGGCGGCATGGGTGGTCCCGGAGGCGGAATGGGTGGTCCCGGAGGCGGAATGGGCGGTATGATGGGCGGCATGAACGGCCAGAACCAGAATAACCAGAACACTCAGAATACCCAGACGAACACGTCCGACGTCTATGATGTGGATCGCTGGAAACGTTCGGACGGCATCGACCAGGGAACAGATACCTCCGCTGTTAAGATGGTTCGCGACGCATGGGAACAGGAGGAGAACAAAAAGAAAGAAAAATCTCTCCGCAGGAAATCGAACCGGAAGATGACCGGGATTTTGGCGAAGAGAAGAAAAAAACAGGAGACCGAAGCGGTTGAGAAAGCGATGGAACGCCCGGCGGGCGGCACGGTTCATACGCCGGAGATGAAGATGGCCGAACACAATATCAAGAGTGTGGACCGGCAGAATGCCGAGGCGGAGGCGGCTCGGACCGCCGCATTGGCGGCAGCGGCTGAGGCTGCCCGGCTCCGCCAGATCGCGGAGAAACCGTTTAATTATCTCGGATTGACGACGCGGTCTTCGATTGAGCCGTTTTTTACATCGAATCCGGTGAATTCGCTGACGCTTGCGGTAGACAGTCTTGCGTTCGGGTCGCTGACGCTGAATCAGACGACGCGGTCGTCGGTGACCGGTATGCCGAGTGCGATGGCGACGCAGCGTCTGGCGGCGCTGCAGGCAGGCATGGCGGGAGCGGCGGGAGTGACAGGTATACCGGGTGCAGCAGGAACAGCGGGTATACCGGGAGCAGCAGGTATTCCAGGTGCAGCGGCAGGCATACCCGGAATGGCGGGTTCTGCAGGAGCTGCAGGCATGGCGGGCGAAGCAGGCGCAGCGGGCATACCGGGTGCGGCGGGCTTCTCCACAGCGGCGGCACAGGCAGCGGCATCCGATCTGCCGCCGGCCACACTGGTCGGAGGCACGGTTCAGACACCCGGAGCCATGCTCACGATGACCGGAGCGCCGGAACACGCCGCGAAATCAAGAAATCTGATTTCCAGTCAGACCGGAACAGGCTATATGGATATGGTTTATGCCAATCGGCAGAAGCAGAAATATGATGTCCGAATCACCTGAGGCAGGTTAGACGTTTCAGATGCCAGACAAAGCATGTTTTTAGGATTGCGGGATAAGTGAGATAAGAAATCTCTGATTTCTGTTATCGAACTTATGCAGAGCTGCAATCCGTAGTATCATACCCTTTTGCCGCTCAAATCATGTGCATGAGGAATATGACGTGCGCGGATAATGGTATGCGCGGACGCAGAATGTGCGGACAGTGCCATGCACGTACAACGAAAAACGCGGGCGACGGAATGTGAGGACAAACGGAATGTTTCAGAGGTTTTATCCGGATATCTATGTGGACTCCGCCTACAGGATTGATTATGACAGCCTGTATGCCGACGGCTATCGCGGGCTGATTTTTGATATAGACAATACGCTGGTGCCGCACGGAGCACCGGCAGATGACAGGACAAAGACGCTGTTTGCGCATCTAAAGGAGCTGGGCTTCGGGTGCTGCCTGCTTTCGAACAATAAGGAACCCCGGGTAAAGATGTTTAATGATGACCTTCATCTTCATTATATCTGTGAGGCGCACAAACCTTCGGTGGAGAATTATGAAAAGGCTATGGAGCTGATGCACTCGGACAGGGACAGCACCATTTTTATCGGTGATCAGATTTTTACGGATATTTACGGGGCAAACCGGACAGGGATTCCGTCGATCATGGTAAAATATATATACTGGAAAGAAGAAATTCAGATCGTTTTTAAACGGATACTTGAAGCGGTTGTATTATTATGCTACCGCAGGTACAGAAAAAAACACAGGACCGCGGTGCGCGGGGCATTCTTCGGCAATGCCTGCGTACAGAGCGGCACGGGAGTGTGATCATTCTTCGGCAATGCCTGCATACGGAATGACACAGGATCGTGATTTCTGACCGGAAAAGTGTGCGGGGCACCGCAGGATAACAGAGAGAGGAGACGGTACAGGATGAAAATTGTAATAGCGAACGACCATGCGGCAGTGGAACTGAAGATGGAAGTGAAGGCTTATCTGGAGGATCTCGGTCATGAGATTGTCGATATCGGAGCGATGGAGAAGAAGAGCTGCCATTACCCGGAGTTCGGGGCGCGTGCCGGCCGGATGATTGCCGCGGGCGAAGCGGACTGCGGCGTCCTGATGTGCGGCACGGGGGCCGGGATTGCCATGGCTGCGAATAAGATCCGGGGTGTCCGGGCGGTAGCCTGCTCGGAGCCGGTGACTGCGCGTCTGGCAAAGGAACACAATCACGCGAATATCATTGCGTTCGGCGAGCGGATCATCGGCGTGGAGATGGCGAAGGCGATTCTGGACGCATGGCTGAACGCCGAGTGCCTGGAGGGCCGCCACCAGCTGCGGGCGGATATGCTGGACGCACTGTAAAACGCGCGGCAGCCATAGCGTATGCAAAAGAAAATCCATTCCGCAGCTGAGAATGGTATGTTGGGAGATTATGGTCAGGTCAGGGAATTAAATGACAGGGCTGAAATAGATTAATAAGAAAAGTAGTTGAAATCTCGCTGTGTTTCGTATAGAATAGTTAAAGTGAGTGTTGCCGAGGGTGCGACAGAAAAGAATATATGACTGAATGCAGTCGTGACAGGATATGAGGAGGATTTGAAAATGGCAGATGCAAGCAGCGTGATCAAAAAGGGTGTCACGATCGAGCTGGAGGGGAAGGTATATAGAGTTGAGGATTTCCAGCATGTAAAACCGGGCAAGGGAGCGGCCTTCATCCGGACGAAGTTAAAGGATGTGATCAACGGCGGCGTGGTTGAGAAGTCTTTCCGCCCGGCGGAGAATGTTGATACCGCGCATGTCGAGAGGACAGTGAAGCAGTATCTTTACAAGGATGATGATTTCTATCATTTTATGGATGCGGAGACATATGATCAGATTGATATGCCGTATGAGGATGTAGAGGACGAGATGAAGTTTGTCAAGGAGAATGAGAACGTAACCATGCTTTCCCACAATGGCAAGATCTTCGCGGTGGAGCCGCCTCTGTTCGTGGAACTTGACATCATTGATACGGAGCCTGGCTTTAAGGGCAATACGGCAACCGGCACGTTCAAGCCGGCTACGGTTGAGACCGGGGCTGTCGTTCAGGTTCCGCTGTTTGTAAACCAGGGAGACAGGATCAAGATCGACACGAGGACAGGCGAGTATCTTTCCAGGGTCTGATCCGTAAATGTCCGGGATCTGATTGGAATGCAACAGGTTTTTACAGGGACAGGGTGAGCGTATATCGCTGTATCCTGTCTTTTTTGCACCATATGATACAAGGGACAAAAGGTGTTTTGCCGCTTATAATACTGAGAACTGCTTCGTGCTGCGCACTTCCCTGTATCATTATAACCTGCAATGTGAACGGAACTGCAGACAGACAAGAGGAGAGATTTGAACATGACACAAAAGTCTGCATCAGAAATAGAAATAACGATGCTCACAGGCCGGATATTACCCCCGGATGAAAATGCCATGGAGTTAAGCCGCATGCACTGGGACAGTCTGGCAAAACCGATCGGCAGCCTTGGCCGGCTGGAATGGGCAGTGACGCAGATCGCCGGCATTCAACGCACACCGCGGATCTGCATTGATAAAAAGGCTCTGGTCATCATGTGCGCGGATAACGGTGTGGTTGAGGAAGGGATTACGCAGAGCGGACAGGATGTGACTGCCGTGGTCGCGGAGAATTTTCCGGACGGGAAATCCTGCGTTTCCCTTATGTGCCGCAAAAGCGGAACAGATCTTTTTCCGGTTGACATCGGCATGGCGGCAGATGTACCGCGGATTGAAAACAGGAAAACAACGTATGGTACAAAAAATATGGCGCGGGAGTCCGCCATGACCAGACGGCAGGCGGCGGATGCCGTTTTGGCGGGTATGCAAAAGGTGCGGGAGCTTAAGGCGGCGGGTTATCAGATTCTGGCGACCGGCGAGATGGGGATCGGGAATACGGCGACCAGCAGCGCTGTGGCGGCAGTTCTTCTTGACCTTCCCGTGGAGAAGGTGACCGGACGCGGATCGGGACTGTCGTCCGCGGGACTTAAGCGAAAGATTCGGGTGATCCGGCAGGCGATTCAGGTGAATCGGCCGGATCCGGGCGACCCGCTCGATGTTCTTGCGAAGGTCGGAGGGTTGGATATCGCGGGCCTTGCCGGGGTTTTCCTCGGCGGGGCGTGCTGTGGGCTGCCGGTTGTCATAGACGGGCTTATTTCTTCCGCAGCTGCTCTCACAGCCGTGCGTCTTGCGCCTGCGTGTGCGCCTTATATGCTGGCATCCCATGTTTCAAAAGAGCCGGCGGCCGGGATGCTTTTGTCGGCACTCGAAAAGGATGCGTTTCTGACCTGCGACATGAGCCTCGGGGAGGGGAGCGGAGCAGTCGCCCTGTTCCCGCTGCTGGATCTGGCGGCGGAAGTATACGGAAGGATGTGTTGTTTTGAGGAAGCGGGGATTACTCCGTATGAGCGGTTTTCCCCGTGATTGTAAAGATATAGAACAGTTATCGCTTTTAAAAGAAGCAACTTATACCATAGACGATATTTACGCATTGCCGGATGGGAAACGGTATGTAAAAACATTTAACCTGATTTACGAAAATGATGTTGAATCATTCCTTTTGAGATGCTATACTTGGGTTTGCAGATGACAAATAAAAAATGGGCATTTATTTACAGTGATGCCTGCGCGGCAGGCATATTCGTTTATTATAGAAGGAGCAGACAGTGATGGAACAGTACAAACAGGAGTTTATTCAGTTCATGGTAGAGTCCGATGTGTTGAAGTTCGGCGAGTTTACGTTAAAAAGCGGGAGGAAATCCCCTTTTTTCATGAATGTGGGTGTGTACGTGACAGGCTCGCAGCTGCACAGACTGGGTGAATTTTACGCAAAAGCGATTTATAATACATACGGTGCGGATTTCGATGTTTTATTCGGGCCCGCTTATAAGGGGATCCCGCTTTCCGTGGTTACGGCGATCGCCTTTTATGAGTTATACGGCAGGGAGATCCGCTATTGCTCGAACCGAAAGGAGGTCAAGGATCACGGCGACGCGGGCATTCTGCTGGGCAGCGGGCTGCAGTCGGGCGACCGGGTGGTGATCATTGAGGATGTGACGACCTCCGGCAAGTCTATTGAGGAGACTTTTCCGATCATTCAGGCGCAGGGAGATGTGACGATCACAGGTCTGATGGTTTCCTTAAACCGCATGGAGGTCGGAAAGGGCGGCGGGAAATGCGCACTGGATGAGATACGGGATCTCTACGGTTTTGAGACGAATGCCATTGTCACGATGGATGAGGTGGTGGAGTGCCTGTATAATAAACCCTGCGGCGGCAGGATTGTCATTGATGATACATTAAAAGCGGCGATTGATACATACTATGAACAGTATGGTGCAAAACAGAGATAACTGCCCTGCAGTTTAAGGTATTTTTATATGTTCATCAGTAAGCATAAAAAGAGTATCAGGATTCTGTGCCGGATCCTGTTCTGGATCTATATTGCTGTGCTGGTTTATTTCCTGTTTTTTTCCGAGATGCTCGGACGGGGCGGAACGGAACGGACATTTTGTTATAATCTGATCCCGTTTAAGGAGATCAGCCGTTTTCTGACTTACCGCTCGCAGCTCGGATTTCCGGCAGTGTTTTTGAATCTGGCAGGCAATATCCTGATTTTTATGCCTTTTGGTTTCCTGCTCCCGACGATGCGCAGGAGGCTGAGAGGTTTCTTTCGCGTCCTGCTGCTCGGGTTTGAGCTGAGCCTGACTGTGGAATGCGTGCAGCTGCTCACGAAGACCGGCAGCTTTGATGTCGATGATCTGTTTCTGAATACGATCGGCTGCCTGTTCGGAGAACTGATCTATACGGCTGTGCAGCACAGGAGAGATGTGGCGGCTGACCGCAGGCGCACGGAGCGCATGGCTGCGAGGCGGCGAGATGGAGCGCGTGCAGGTGAGGCGGTCGGATGGAAGACAGACAACCGGTCACAGATCCGGAGGTGATCCGGAACAGGGAAGCAGGAGGACAGATGGCGAACAGGAGAAGAGAGCATTTCCGCAAGACGAGAAAGACCCATATACGGGATTTGAAACACTCAAAAACCGGATGGATCGGCATGCTGTGCGCATGGGCGGCGGCAGCGCTGTTTGTGTTGTCAGCTGTATATTCGTTTTTATATGATGGCGATGCCGGCATTCAGGCGGGGAGCGCGGGGCTGGTCGGTTTTGTGTTGGCCGCAGGCTCCCTGGTTCTCGGAATTCTGGCTGTCCGGGAACCGAAGGTGCGGCCTGTCCCGCCGCGGGTGAGCCTCATACTGGGGGCAGTCATGGCGGCAGTGTTCGGCGGTCTTTACACATACGGACTTTCATAGTATACGGAGGCGATTATGAGCGATGCGGCATGGAATACGGCGGACGAACCCCTGATTGGGGAGCGCTATGCCCTGGTGACGGAACGGATTGCGGGGATTCCTTCGGAACATCTGGTTCCGGAAATATATCAGGACTATTTTGAACAGCTGTCGGTTTTCCTTTTGAAGACGGCGGATATATATGAGAAAAAGACGGACGGGCGGCTGCGGGAGCGTACGCTGGCGCAGTGCGAGGCCGATCAGCGGGAGTTATACCGGCTGTTCCGACCAGACTGCTATGAGACAAGCTATGCGAATCCGGCGTATGCAGCGCGGATGTTCGGGCAGGAGGCAGGTCAGCTGCTGACGCTTCTCTGCTCTGAGATGGAGGGCTGTATCGCGTGGGCGTTCCAGGGCAGACAGCAGGAACTGACTCTTTTGCTGGAACTGTATGTACAGGTCTATAACTGTCTGGAGGAGGATGGATCGAGTGGGAGGCAGCTTTTGCCTTATACTGATTGCGCGGGGCGCGTGCAGCAAAGCGGCAAAAATTCCTTACGCGCCCCTGTGCAGATAAAGGAAGCGCGGGATACGGTATACTGGTTTTTTCATGATTACAGCGAGATCTTTGTGGAGAATCAGATCCGGGACATGATCTGCCCGGAGGATAATTTCTTTATCGACATCGTCATGCACGCGGATTTGAGTGATCTGCGATACCTTTATCAATATGGTCTCCCGGCGAGTGAGAACGACATCGGGATTGCTTCTTTTATGAACCGTCTGCCGGATGAACAGATACAGGCGATGGCGGATACTTATACAGAAGGGTATCGCATCGGCTTTGAGGCGGCCGGGATTGACCTGAGTAAAAAGAAGACGGTGGAGCTTCATTTCCCCATCGGTTTTGAGCGGATGATGCGTGCGGCGATCCTGAATTTTGAAAAGCTTGGGCTGAAACCCTGCGTGGTGCGGGAGGCGGTCTCTTCTTTCGCGAATAAGGGAAGGATGAAGCGGGGGATCTATTCGGCTTCGGTGAACCGCCAGTATGATTTCGACCACAGGGAGGATCGCGCTTATTATTTTGACAAATCGTTTGTCGAGCGTCGCCTAGAGGTGCTTCGGACCGTATTTGAACAGCATAAGCAGGAGGCGCTCGCGTATGCGGGGCCGGCAGTTGTGGAAGTGTTTGGAGAGATGCCGTTTTCTCCGGAACCCTGTGAGGGAGCGATCCACTATGACGAGGCGCAGCAGCAGCTGAATGTCTGGTTTGCGTCGGAATCCGGCCAGATCACTTACCGCTATATTCCCGGCGGGGAACGCAGTTATACGATCATCGCGTTTCCCACGCCGGAGATCGGAGACAGGTTTGAGGATATCTTTTCTGAGACGGTGAAGATCAACACGCTGAATTACCGGAAATACCAGATGATGCAGCAGCGCCTGATCGATGTGCTGGACAAAGCGGAGCGGGTGCACATTGTCGGAAGAGGGGAGAACCATACGGATCTGACGGTTTCCATCCTGCCTCTGGAGGATTCGGACACGCAGACCGCGTTTGAAAACTGTGTGGCGGATGTTAATATCCCGGTTGGAGAGGTCTTTACGTCCCCGGTTTTAAACGGTACGAACGGCATTCTGCATGTGACGGAGGTGTTCTTAAACGGCCTGCAGTACCGGAACCTGGAGATAACCTTCCGGGACGGCATGATCGACTCTTACACCTGTACCAACTTTGCGTCGGAGGAAGAGAACCGGAAGTATATAAAGGATAATGTACTGATGCATCATGACACACTCCCTATGGGAGAGTTTGCGATCGGAACGAACACCGCGGCTTACCGTATGGCGCGTACGTACGGAATCGCGGATAAGCTGCCGATCCTGATTGCGGAGAAGACGGGACCGCATTTTGCGGTGGGCGATACCTGTTATTCCCATGAGGAGGAAGTCGTGCGGAAAAACCCGGACGGAAAATTTATCGTCGCGAAGGAGAACGAAGTCAGTGCGTTTCGCGGCGAGGATCCGGCGAAAGCGTATTTTAACTGTCATACGGATATCACGATTCCCTATGATGAACTCGGCGCGATCACGGCTGTCTGTCCGGACGGCACACAGACGGATATCATCCGGGACGGTCTGTTCCGGGTGGAGGGGACGGAGGAACTGAATGAGCCGCTGAGATGTGAAATGAAATGATGTTTTTTCGGATAATACATTGAAATTTCAGAAAAGCAACTGGAAAGCGGGCAGGTCAGGGATGCCAGAACGGCACTGTCGGAGATGGGGAAGAAGTATGACATATAAGCTGGTAATCACTGAACATGCAGATGAATTACCTGATGCCTTGATTTATCATTTGATATTTCGTTTAAAAAATGAACAGGCAGCCGTGCGTCTGGCGAAAAGGAAACGGAACTAAGTCATTTCCTAATATAGAGTGGAGGTAAAAATATGCCAAGAGTAGGAATTGTGATGGGCAGCGATTCGGATATGCCTGTCATGTCAAAAGCAGCGGAGGTTCTCGACAGGCTGGGGATCGATTATGAGATGCGGATCATTTCCGCCCACCGCGAGCCGGATCTCTTTTTTGAGTACGCGAGGAGCGCGGAGGAGCGGGGCTATAAGGTTATTATCGCCGGAGCGGGAAAGGCGGCACATCTCCCGGGTATGTGCGCGGCGATCTTTCCCATGCCGGTCATCGGCATACCGATGAAGACATCCGATCTGGGCGGGGTGGATTCTCTGTACTCCATCGTGCAGATGCCCACGGGCATTCCGGTGGCGACAGTCGCGATCAACGGCGCGGCAAATGCGGGTATTCTGGCAGCGAAGATTCTCGCCGCCGGGGATCCGGAAATTCTGGAGCGGCTGAAGGCCTATTCCGCGGAGCTGAAGGAACAGGTCGAGGTGAAGGATGCCCGGCTGCAGGAAACCGGCTGGCGCACGTACAGCGGCTCGTAAACGGACATGACCGTTTTTTGGTCAAATTCAGCGGATTCCGAATGTTTTTAGGATTGCGGGAT
>JAJBVI010000021.1 GCA_020859905.1 Lachnospiraceae bacterium
GAAATACGGATGCGAGCATCCGATTTCTGACCTTTTGTCCCTTGTATCATATTATCCGGAAACAGCCGGACGGTGCGCAGGAAAATCGGATTGTACTGAAAAAAATACAATCTATTAGATAAAATACCCATGTTCAGGAAAAAAAATGCTTGCAATCCGTCTCCCTATCCCTTATACTAATTCTTGCTGTGACATTGATAGCTGAGAAGCGTGAGGTTGCTGCCCGTCGTGGCAGGTTTTCCGTGGAGCGAATGTCATGTTAGGAAACTGACGACAAGTCACTGTACGAAAGGAAGCCGAGAGGCGGCCGAATGCCGTGTGGGAACCAGATGAAACACACGGGAGAGTGTACAGTCACCGCTTGTCGTACTGAATCGAAAGTGCGAAAAGGAGGCGACTTTTTTTATGGCAAATCAGGTCATGAGAATTATTCTGAAAGCGTATGACCACGAAATGGTGGATGCATCCGCAAGGAAAATCATTGAAACTGTCAAGAAAAACGGATCCCAGGTGAGCGGACCGGTACCACTTCCTACGAAAAAGGAAGTAGTAACAATCATCAGAGCCGTCCACAAGTATAAGGATTCCCGCGAGCAGTTCGAGCAGAGAACCCACAAGAGACTCATCGACATCATTGCACCGACCCAGAAGACGGTTGACGCGCTGAGCAGGCTGGAGATGCCCGCGGGTGTAAGCATTGATATAAAGATGAAATAGCAATGTAAATCAGGCAATGAGCCGTGCGAAAACAGAGGGAGAAAATGAGACTGCTTGCAGGCTCCATTTTCGGACTATGTTTTCATAGGGCGAATGCCCGTCAGCGAAAGAGCGCAGCTCTTGAGCGGCACGGCGGGGTTGTTTAAGTAATTGCTATCGAACATGTATGGAAGCAATCCTGCTTCTAGAATGAGCGCGCGAGCGCTCCGCTGTAGGAAAAACAGGAGGTTATAAGATGAAGAAAGCTATTTTGGCGACGAAACTCGGAATGACACAGATTTTCGATCCGAACGGGACGCTGATTCCGGTTACGGTACTGCAGGCCGGTCCGTGCCATGTGACACAGATCAAGACGGTCGAAAACGACGGTTACAGCGCAGTACAGGTAGGCTTTGTTGACAAGAAGGAAAAAGCTGTCAGCAGGGATGCCTCAGGCAGGAAAGAGATCCGGCACAGACATGGTGTGAACAAGCCCCAGAAAGGCCATTTTGAGAAGGCCGGCGTTGACAGCAAAAGATATCTCCGCGAGTTTAAGTTTGAGAATGCGGATGACTACAAGCTTGCGGATGAGATACGGGCGGACATTTTCGCCGAGGGAGATAAGGTCGACGCGACCGCGATCTCCAAAGGAAAGGGCTTCCAGGGCGCGATCAAGAGATACGGCCAGCACAGAGGTCCCATGACGCACGGTTCCAAGTTCCACCGCCATCAGGGTTCCAACGGCGCCTGCTCCTCCCCGAGCAAGGTATTCAAGGGCAAAGGCATGCCGGGTCATATGGGTTCTGTACAGGTTACGGTTCAGAATCTCGAGGTGGTTCGCGTGGATGCCGAGAACAATTTACTTCTGATCAAAGGCTCCGTGCCCGGTCCGAAGAAATCTTTAGTGACGATCAAAGAAGCCGTTAAGGCGTAACCTGATTTGAGAAAGGAGGACATACAGATGGCTAACGTATCTGTTTATAATATGGAAGGCAGTGAAGTCGGCTCCATCGAGCTGAACGACGCTGTGTTCGGCGTAGAGATCAATGAGCACCTGGTGCACATGGCTGTGGTACAGCAGCAGGCCAACAACCGTCAGGGGACGCAGAGCGCGAAGACGCGTTCCGAGGTCCGCGGCGGCGGCAGAAAGCCCTGGAGACAGAAGGGAACCGGCCACGCGAGACAGGGTTCTACCAGATCACCGCAGTGGACAGGCGGCGGCGTTGTATTTGCGCCGAAGCCGAGAGATTACTCGTTTAAGATCAATAAAAAGGAAAAGAGGGCAGCGTTAAAGTCCGTTCTCACCAGCCGGGTGCAGGATAATAAGTTCCTTGTCCTGGATGAGCTGAAGCTGGAGGCAATACGCACAAAGGACTTTGTAAAAGTATTAAATAATCTGAACGTTTCCAAAGCGCTGGTTGTGCTGGACGATAAGGATTTCATCATCGAGAAGTCTGCGGCGAACATCCCGGATATCTGGACCGCCCTCGTAAATACGATCAATGTTTTCGATATCCTGAAATACGATACCGTAATCACGACTAAAGCCGCCGTGGCGAAGATAGAGGAGGTGTATGCATAATGGCAAATATACAGTATTATGACGTCATTCTCAAGCCGGTAGTGACAGAGAAGTCCATGAACCTCATGGCTGAGAAGAAATATACCTTCCTGGTCCATCCGGATTCGAATAAGACCATGATCAAGGAGGCGGTCGAGAAGATGTTCGACGGCGTAAAGGTAGAAAAGGTCCGGACCATGAACTGCCCGGGCAAGACAAAGAGGCGCGGTATGACTTACGGCAAGACGGCAAAGACCAAGAAAGCTATCGTCACACTGACAGAGGAGAGTGCGGATATCGAACTGTTCGC
This sequence comes from Lachnospiraceae bacterium, assembly GCA_020859905.1. Classification (GTDB taxonomy): domain Bacteria; phylum Bacillota; class Clostridia; order Lachnospirales; family Lachnospiraceae; genus Eubacterium_I. The sequence goes on from JAJBVI010000021.1 coordinate 2,568, forward strand.
GGGTCTGTAAGCCTGCGGGGTTTACCTGCTGCGGTTACATGAATCGATATGTAAGCCTGCGGGGTTTTCGCTATTCCATGAATTGATATGAAAGGAGATTCATTATGGGAATCAAAACATACAACCCATATACACCTTCCAGACGGCAGATGACGGGGTCTGATTTTTCCGAGATCACGAAAAAGACACCCGAGAAGTCTCTTGTTGTTTCCATGCCGAAACACGCCGGAAGGAATAACCAGGGCAAGATCACGGTGAGACATCACGGCGGCGGCGCCAAGAAAAAATACAGAATTATCGATTTTAAGAGAAATAAAGACGGTATCCCGGCTAAGGTTATCGGCATCGAGTATGATCCGAACCGCACGGCCAATATCGCGCTGATCTGCTATGCGGATGGTCAGAAGTCCTATATCCTCGCGCCGCAGGGACTGACGGACGGCATGCAGGTCATGAACGGACCGGATGCCGAGGTTCGAGTGGGCAACTGCCTGCCGCTGGCGAACATCCCGGTCGGCACCCAGGTACACAACGTTGAGCTGCATCCCGGCAAGGGCGGTCAGATGGTGCGCGCGGCCGGCATGAGTGCGCAGCTTATGGCGAAAGAGGGCAGATTCGCCACCCTTCGCCTCCCGTCCGGTGAGATGCGGATGATTCCGATCAACTGCCGCGCGACCGTCGGCACGGTCGGAAACGCGGATCACAACCTGATCAACCTCGGCAAAGCGGGACGCAAACGCCACATGGGTATCCGCCCGACTGTGCGCGGTTCCGTTATGAACCCGAACGATCATCCGCACGGCGGCGGCGAGGGCAGGGCTCCGGTCGGACGCCCGGGACCGGTTACCCCGTGGGGCAAGCCGGCGCTCGGATTAAAGACCAGGAAGAAACACAAGCAGTCTAACAAATACATCGTAAGAAGACGAGACGGCAGAGCGATTAAATAGGAGGGAAAAGATGTCACGTTCATTAAAAAAGGGACCGTTTGCAGACGAGAGTTTACTGAAAAAGATTGACGCAATGAACGCATCCGGAGACAAGTCCGTGATCAGGACCTGGTCCCGCCGTTCCACGATCTTTCCGCAGATGGTCGGACATACAATCGCGGTTCATGACGGCAGAAAGCATGTACCTGTCTATGTGACAGAGGATATGGTAGGCCACAAGCTCGGCGAGTTCGTACCCACGAGGACTTACAGAGGTCATGGCAAGGACGAGAAGAAATCCAGAGTAAGGTAATTAGAAAAGGAGGTACTATTATCCATGGCAAAGGGACACAGATCACAGATCAAACGTGAGAGAAACGCACAGAAGGATACCAGACCTTCCGCTAAGTTATCTTATGCGAGAATGTCGGTGACGAAGGCCTGCTTCGTACTGGACGCAATCCGCGGCAAAGATGTCAACACGGCGCTTGCCATCCTGAAGTACAATCCGAGATACGCTTCCGGCGTGATCGAGAAATTATTAAAATCCGCAATCGCGAATGCGGAGAACAATCAGGGACTCAGCGCGGAGAACCTTTATATCGAAGAGTGTTATGCGAACAAGGGTCCCACGATGAAGCGCGTTCGTCCGCGGGCACAGGGGAGAGCATACAGGATCGAGAAGAGAACGAGCCATATTACGATCGTTCTCAATGAAAGGCAGGAGGGTTAAAGCATGGGACAGAAAGTAAATCCTCATGGATTGAGAGTCGGCATCATCAAGGACTGGAGTTCAAAATGGTATGCGGAAAAGGATTTTGCGGATTGTCTGGCAGAGGATTATAATATCCGGACTTTTTTAAAGAAGAAATTATACAACGCGGGTATTTCCGATATTGAGATCGAGCGGGCTGCTGACCGCGTAAAGGTCGTTGTCTACACGGCGAAGCCGGGCGTGGTGATCGGCAAGGGCGGCGCTGAGATCGAGAAGGTAAAGAAAGAGCTTCAGAAGCTGACAGATAAGAAGATGATCGTTGATATCAAAGAGGTCAAACGTCCGGACAAGGATGCGCAGCTGGTAGCGGAGAACATTGCCGCTCAGCTGGAGAATCGTATTTCCTTCCGCCGCGCGATGAAGTCCTGCATGGGACGCGCGATGAAAGCAGGCGCACTGGGTATCAAGACATGCGTATCCGGACGTCTCGGCGGAGCGGATATGGCGCGTACCGAGTACTACAGTGAAGGCACCATCCCGCTGCAGACGCTGCGGGCAGATATTGATTATGGGTTTGCAGAGGCAGATACCACTTACGGTAAAGTAGGAGTGAAGGTCTGGATCTACAAAGGTGAGGTCCTTCCGAAAAAAGCAGTGGAAGGGAGAGATAAATAATGTTAATGCCAAAAAGATCAAAGCATCGGAAACAGTTCCGGGGCAGTATGAAAGGAAAGGCGACAAAGGGCAATAAGATCACATACGGAGAGTATGGCATCGTCGCTCTGGAACCCTGCTGGATTAAATCAAACCAGATTGAGGCAGCCCGTATCGCGATGACGCGTCATATGAAGAGGGGCGGCAAGGTCTGGATCAAGATCTTCCCCGATAAACCGGTTACATCCCAGCCGGCCGAGACCCGGATGGGTAAAGGAAAAGGTACGCTGGAGTACTGGGTGGCTGTCGTTAAGCCGGGCCGCGTCCTTTTTGAGGTTGCCGGCGTGTCGGAAGAGGTTTCCCGTGAGGCTCTGCGCCTTGCCGTGCACAAACTGCCCTGCAAGTGCAAGATTGTTTCACGCGAAGAGTTAGAAGGCGGTGAATAGAATGAAATCTGCAAAATATTTAGAAGAATTAAGAGCACAGAGCCCCGCTGAGTTAAACAGCCAGCTGGTCGCTGCAAAAAAAGAGCTTTTCAATCTCAGATTCCAGAACGCTACCAATCAGCTTGAGAATACGGCGAGACTGAAGGAAGTCAAGAAGAATATTGCCAGAATCAAGACTGTGATCGCCGAGAAGGCTTAAGCAGTTTCCGGCATAGGTCCTGAAAGGAGAATTTCCGTGGAAGAAAGAAATCTTAGAAAAACACGTGTCGGCAAAGTAGTGAGCGATAAGATGGATAAGACGATCGTTGTCGCCGTTGAATACAGAGTCAGACATCCTCTTTACGGCAAGATCGTGAAGAGAACCTATAAATTAAAAGCACATGACGAGAACAATGTGTGCGGCATTGGCGATAAGGTCAGAGTGATGGAGACCAGGCCTCTTTCTAAGGAAAAGAGATGGAGACTGGTTGAGATTTTGGAGAAAGCCAGATAAGAGGCCGGACAGTTCACAGATGGTAGTGTCTGCGCACGCAGCAGGCATGTCAGTTTATTAAGAAGGAGGCTGCCAGAATGATTCAGCAGGAGAGCAGACTTAGGGTGGCTGATAACACAGGCGCAAAAGAGATTCTTTGCATTCGTGTTATGGGCGGTTCTACGAGAAGATATGCGCACGTCGGTGATATTATCGTTGCTACGGTAAAAGATGCAACACCAGGCGGAGTTGTTAAAAAAGGTGACATAGTGAAGGCTGTCGTTGTCCATACGAAGAGAGAGATCCGCCGCAGGGACGGGTCCTACATTCGTTTTGACGAGAACGCCGCCGTGATCATCAAGGATGACAAGACTCCGAGGGGAACCCGTATTTTTGGACCGGTTGCCAGAGAGCTTCGCGAGAAGCAGTTCATGAGAATCGTATCTCTTGCGCCGGAAGTATTATAGGAGGAAGCGGTTCATGCTTAAAATTAAAAAGGGTGACACTGTAAGGGTGATCGCCGGCAGAGATAAAGACAAAGAGGGCAAAGTGATCAAAGTAGACGCAAAAAGGAACCGCGTGACTGTTGAGGGCGTGCACGTGGTGAAAAAGCATACAAAGCCCACGATGGCCAGCCAGGCGGGCGGCATTGTGGAGCAGGAAGCGCCGATTCATATCTCAAATGTCATGTATGTTCATAAGGGAACCCCCACCAGAGTCGGTTTTAAGATGGACGGAGACAAGAAAGTTCGTTTCGCCAAATCCACCGGCGAAGTGATCGATTAATCTGAAGAGAGGAGATCCATCAAATTGAGTAGACTGAAAGAAGTTTATCAGAATGAAATCATAGATGTTATGATGAAAAAGTTTGGATATAAGAATGTCATGCAGGTGCCGAAGCTCGAGAAGATCGTGATCAATATGGGTGTCGGCGAGGCGAAGGAGAACGCGAAGATTCTCGAGTCCGCCATGCATGATCTGGAGATCATCTCCGGACAGAAGCCGATCAGGACCATCGCAAAGAAATCTGTCGCGAACTTCAAGCTCAGAGAGGGCATGGCGATCGGATGCAAGGTTACCCTGCGGGGCGAGAAGATGTATGAGTTCGCGGACCGCCTGATTAACCTCACGCTGCCGCGTGTACGTGATTTCCGCGGCGTGAACCCGAATTCCTTCGACGGAAGAGGCAATTACGCGCTCGGCATAAAAGAGCAGCTGATCTTCCCGGAGATCGAGTACGACAAGATCGACAAGGTACGGGGCATGGATGTCATCTTTGTCACAACGGCGCAGACAGACGAAGAGGGACGTGAGTTACTGAGATTGTTCAACATGCCGTTTACGAAATAACAGGAGGGAATTTTTATGGCTAAGAAATCATTAAAAGTAAAACAGCAGCGCAAACAGAAATTCTCTACCAGAGAATATACCCGCTGCAGGATCTGCGGCCGCCCGCATTCAGTATTGAAGAAATACGGCATCTGCAGAATCTGCTTCCGTGAACTGGCCTACAAAGGCGAGATCCCGGGTGTGAAAAAGTCCAGCTGGTAAGGAGGAGGTTGACGATGAGGACAACAAACGATCCAATCGCAGATATGCTTACGAGAATCCGTAACGCAAACATTGCAAAGCATGATACAGTAGACATTCCTTCATCCAAAATGAAAGTCGCGATTGCGGATATTTTATTCAGGGAAGGCTACATTTCCAAATATGAGATCATCGATGACGGCGATTTCAAGGCCATCCGCGTCACATTAAAATACAGCGCGGACAAAAAGGAGAAGGTCATCACAGGGCTTAAGCGGATTTCCAAGCCGGGTCTTCGCGTATATGCGGGCAAGGATGAGATCCCGAAGGTGCTTGGCGGCCTGGGCATCGTGATCCTTTCCACGAACCAGGGCGTGATCACCGACAGGGAGGCGAGACGCCTTCAGGTAGGCGGCGAAGTACTCGCCTTTGTATGGTAAGAAATATATAAAAAACAGGAGGTACGGGCATGTCACGTATAGGAAGAATGCCAATCGCGATCCCGGCCGGCGTAACGGTCACGATCGCAGAAAATAATCATGTGACGGTAAAAGGTCCCAAAGGCACACTGGAAAGAGTGCTGCCGGCGGAGATGGAGATCAAGCAGGAGGGTGCTGAGATCCTTGTCAGCAGACCGAACGATTTAAAGAAAATGAAGTCCCTGCATGGTCTGACCAGGACCCTGATCAACAATATGATCATCGGTGTGACAGAGGGCTATTCAAAGACGCTGGAGATCAACGGTGTCAGCTACAGGGCAGCGAAGTCCGGAAAGAAGCTGACCCTGACGCTCGGCTATTCCCATCCGGTAGAGATGACCGATCCGGAAGGTCTTGAATCCACAGTGGACGGAAACAAGATCATCGTGAAGGGCATCGATAAGGAAAAGGTAGGCCAGTACGCCGCCGAGATCAGAAACAAGAGAGCGCCGGAGCCGTATAAGGGCAAGGGCATCAAGTACGAGGATGAGGTTATCCGCCGCAAAGTCGGCAAGACCGGTAAGAAATAAAGGGAGGTGTGACAGAGTATGATCAATAAGAAATCAAGATCGGAAGTTCGTGAGAAAAAGCACAGAAGAATGCGCAATCATCTGTCGGGTACCGCCGAGAGACCGCGCCTGGCCGTTTTCAGAAGCAATAAGCATATGTACGCCCAGATCATCGACGACACGGCTCAGAACACACTTTGCGCAGCTTCCACGACGGAGAAAGCGATACGGGCAGATCTGGAGCATACGAACGATGTGGAGGCCGCGAAGGCAGTCGGCGCCGCCATTGCGAAGAAAGCACTGGAGAAGGGCATCACGACAGTTGTGTTTGACCGTGGCGGCTACATCTATCAGGGCAAGGTTCAGGCACTGGCCGATGCGGCGCGTGAAGCCGGATTAAACTTTTAACAGGAGGTAATGCGACGATGAAAAGGACTATCATAGATCCGAATCAGTTTGAATTGGAAGAAAAGGTCGTGGCGATCAAGCGTGTTACGAAAGTCGTAAAGGGCGGACGCAACATGCGGTTTACCGCACTGGTTGTAGTCGGCGACCGCAACGGTCATGTTGGCGCAGGCCTGGGAAAGGCGCTTGAGATTCCGGAAGCGATCCGCAAGGGAAAAGAGGATGCCATGAAGCATCTCATTGAGGTGAAGCTGGACGAGAACAACAGTATCTCACATGACGTGACCGGAAAGCACACAGGCGCGTCCGTTCTGCTGAAAAAATCTCCGGATGGTACGGGCGTAATCGCGGGAGGTCCCGCGCGTAATGTCTGCGATCTTGCCGGAATCAAAAATATCCGTACAAAATCCCTGGGTTCCAACAACAAACAGAATGTTGTGCTTGCGACGATCCAGGCGCTCAGCCAGTTAAAATCCCCGGAAGAGGTGGCCAGACTTCGCGGCAAGTCGGTAGAAGAGATTCTTGGTTAAGGAGGATAAGGCAGTGGCAGATAAATTAAGAATTACACTTGTAAAATCGACCATCGGTGCGATTCCGAAGCACAGAAAGACAGTGGAGGCTCTTGGTCTGCGTAAGTTAAACAAGACGGTGGAGCTGCCGGATAACCCGGCGATCCGCGGGATGGTCAGGCAGGTCAGACATTTGGTAAAGGTGGAAGAAATCTGACAGA
>JAJBVI010000003.1 GCA_020859905.1 Lachnospiraceae bacterium
CGATGGGCTTTTATAGATGTTGGCGCGCTGCGACAGCAGCGCATGGAAGTTTACTCAGGTATGGCTGGGTTTCGGTTACCGCAGGCTTTCGGGCGTACTGCGGTCCGTTTTCACTGTAAACTGACTTGCGCTGCTGTCGCACTGAGCCAACATCTGTGAAAGTCGATTGCAGCTCTGCATGAGTTCGATTTTACTCTTTCTTCGGACAAAAGGCAAGTCTCTGTTCGTTACTTTCCCCGCCCTGAAGCTCAGGGTCTGACCCCAGAAAGATGACCCCGGAAACACACAAATCCCAAAATAAGGTTGAGAAAAGGACCGCTTATGGTTATAATATAGAAAGAACGTTTCGGCATACAATGCTATATTCGGTAAACGGCCGGGAGACACAGAATCGGCCGTGACCGGTCAAAAAGAAAGGAGAACCATGATGGACAGACTCAGTGACAGCATGAAAAAGATTATTCTGGCGGGGATCGGCGCGGCAGCGGCGACTTCGGAGAAGACGAAGGAGATCCTGGACGATCTCGTGGAGAAAGGCGAGCTCACCGTGGAGCAGGGGAAGGTGCTCAACGAGGAGTTAAAGCACAATGTGAAGCAGACCTTTGAAAAGGACAAAGAGAAGGATGTTAAAGACATTCTGAAAGGTCTCTCGTCGGAGCAGATCGCGGAGCTGAAAGAGGAACTCGCCGCCATGGATGAGGCGGAGGACGATCTGACGGAGGAAGAGTAACCGTAGTTATAAAGACATAGTAACAGGTGAACGGAACAAAAGGGTCATGAGTTAAACAGCCATGAGTACGAATAACGAGGCCAACGAACCAACCGGCAAACGGCTGCGGGAGATCCTGGCAGTCATTCGAAAACATAATATTGCCCGGGGTGTGACACCGGAGAAACTGCGCGCGATCATCGAGGATCTGGGTCCGACCTACATAAAGATCGGTCAGATCATGTCTATGCGGTCGGATGTTTTCCCGAAACGGATCTGCGATGAGTTTATGAAGCTCCGTTCGGATGTCACTCCTATGCCTATTGACGAGGTAAAGACCGTTATCGAGGAGTCCTGCGGCAGGACTCCCGATGCGGTCTTTGCGGAGTTTGAGGAGCAGCCGATCGGCTCGGCGTCCATCGCGCAGGTACACCGGGCGAAGCTGACCTCCGGCGAGGATGTGGTTGTGAAGGTGCAGCGCAGGGGCATCTATGAGATGATGTCTGCCGACATCACCTTTCTGCGCCGTGCCATTAAGCTGATGCCGCCCATCAATATGAGCGGTCTTGTGGACATGGGGCAGGTGCTTGACCAGCTCTGGATGGTGGCTCAGGAAGAGATGGATTTCCTGATGGAGGCCGCTAATATGGAGGAGTTTGCCCGCCTGAACCGGGATGTCGCGTTTGCGGGTACCCCGAAGCTCTACCGGGAGTATACGACGGCGCAGGTACTGGTCATGGAATATATCGACGGCTTCTGCGTGGACGATCATGACGGGCTGCTGGCGGCAGGCTATGATCTGGCAGAGATCGGTCTGAAGATGGCGGATAACTATGTAAAGCAGATTTCGGAAGACGGTTTTTTCCACGCAGATCCCCATCCCGGGAATCTGCGGATCCGGGACGGCCGGATCATCTGGATCGACATGGGGATGATGGGGCGCTTCACTCCCCGGAACCAGGCGATGCTCACAAAGGTCATTCAGGGAATCGGAGACCATGACATCAGCAGTGTCGTGGAGGCTGTGCTTGTCATCGGTGAGTTTCGCGCGAGACCGGATCAGAGGATGTTGTATTCGGACATCAGCGACTGGCTGACAAAGTACGGCGCAGCCGGCTTCGGTGAACTGAATATGGGAACGCTCCTGCAGGATCTCATGGATATTATGAAGGCGAACAAAGTGGCCATGCCGTCCGACATGACGATGCTCGTGCGCGGTCTTACGACCATAGAGGGCGTCATCGCGGACATCGCGCCGGAGACGAATATGATCGAGGTGGCGGCGGCTCGTATCAGAAACGGCCGGCTGTCGGATTTCGACTTAAGAAAAGCAGTACGCGAGAGCAGCGAAGAACTGTACCGCTCTGTGAAAAAGGGAGTCAGAATCCCCGGTTACCTGTCCGATATGCTCCGCACGTATATGAAAGGACAGATGCGCATCAACCTGGATCTGCATTCCACGGACGACCTGGCGGCTACGCTCGACCGGCTCGTGCGCGATCTGGTCATGGGCTTCCTGGTGGCGGGTCTGCTGATCGGCTCCAGCATCATCTGCACGACGAATATGAAGCCGCAGCTCCTGGGGATTCCGGCGCTCGGGGTGATTGGCTTTGTTCTGGCGTTTGTCCTGACGCTCGGGATATTCCTGAGCCAGTTCCGGCGCAGAAAACGGCGGCGCTGAGGAGCATCCTATCGCACAGGTAGAATTCATTTCAAATACGGATCAGATGCCGGGTCGGTTTGACGGAACTGACCCGGCATCTGCCTGAATCCGACATGTCTGTTTTGCAGGTGCCAATCTGCCTGAAAGTCGATGACAGTTTTGCGTAAGTTCGATTACGGAAAGCCGGATCCCTTAAGCCGCACTCACGGGAAGCGTACGCTGGGAGCATTCAGGTTTAACCCGTGATGAGCTGTGGGGTGCCGGATGGGAGCCGCGCTCCGGGGAGCCTCACTCCAGATTCAGCCTTCTCGACAGGAAGAAGTTACTGACCGCGAAGAGTCCGACGCAGCAGATGGCGTTAATGAGAATCTGCTGCAGATAGTCGCCGGCTTCCACGAGCGTATGCCCGCTGCCGCTGTAGTATCCAATAAAACTGTAATCAAACAGCAGATCCTCCATCAGTCCCCGGTTTGTCAGGCTGCCGACCACGTTAATGATGATCACGATCACGATGAAAGCAACAACACTTAAGAATATCTTATTCTTCTTTGCGGATCCGCCGATGGCCATGGAGGCGTAGAACATCAGGATCAGCCGGACGATCTGAAGCAGCATGGCAATGATGCCAAGCACAAGCGCGACCCGGTTCTCCCAGAGAATATCGCCGAGAAAATCGCTGAATTCAGAGAGTGTTCCCGACAGGCCGTAGGACAGCACCCCGCCCAGATTGCTGCAGACAAGGAGCAGCAGCGCAGAGATGAGCAGTACCACGCCGGACAGGATGATATAAATAACTCCGCTGATCGTTTTGCCGGTCATGTGGAGCCAGGTGGGGACCGGCAGCGTGTGGGTCAGATATCCCTCGCCGCCCAGCATGCTCTTGTAAAACCGATCAACGATCATCCAGATCGTGATCAGCACAAGTGCAAGAATCACCACGACATACATAATGATAAAAATAATCAATGCGGTTCTGTTTCCTGAAGCCAGGGACTCTGACCAGAGGCTCCCGCGCAGCAGCAGGCCGGTGACAACGGCAATGGCCAGCACCGCGATATAGATCACGCCGAGCAGACGGCTGAATGATCTGAATTCGTACTTTAATAATTTTCCTAACATCTGAATACCTCCCGGAATAATTCATCCACCGACTTGTGCTCTTTCTCCCGGATGTCGTCTACGCTCCTGTGAAACACCAGATGACCCCGGTCAATGAAAACCGCTTCGTCCAGCACCCGCTCAATATCCGCGATCAGGTGGGTGGAGATCAGAACGAGCGCATCCTCGGAATAGTTCTGAATGATGGTATTTAAAATGTAATCGCGCGCGGCCGGATCGACGCCGCCGATGGGCTCGTCGAGGAAATAGATCTTTGCACGGCGGCTCATGGCGAGGATCAGCTGTACCTTTTCCTTATTGCCCTTCGAGAGGGTTTTCAGCCGCGCTGACTCCGCGATTCCCAGCTGTTCCAGCATGTTCTGTGCTTTTACCGTATCAAAATCCCCGTAAAAATCGGAAAACATCTGCACCAGCGACCGCACATTCATCCATGCGGGCAGGTAGTTCGCGTCCGGCAGATAGGAAACAAACGCTTTTGTCTCCGGTCCCGGTGTGAGACCGTCCAGCAGAATCTCTCCGTTTGTCGGCTGAAGCAGTCCGTTCGCAAGCTTTAACAGCGTCGTCTTGCCGCTGCCGTTCGGTCCGAGCAGACCGACGATCCGCCCGCTCTCCAGCGTCAGGCTGAGCCGGTCCAGCGCCAGGACATTTCCGTAATCCTTGCTTAAATCCGTACACTGTAATCTACTGTTCATACTCATTCCCCTCCTGTTCATCGCGGGATCGATTAGCAACCGCAATATTCTCCCGTCCATCGCGGGATCGATCAGCAATTACATTTTCCTTCTGTTCACTCCGGTTCAGATCAGCAATCACATTTTTTCCCTGTTCTTCCCGGATCAGCGCAGCAATCTCATCCCTTTCAAATCCCAGGTCTTCCATCTGCCCCAGAAAAGATCGGACGGCCTGTCTCGCTGTCTCGCGCTTCATACTCTGAATCCTGCCCTCGTCCTCCGTGACGAATCGTCCGCTCGTCCTCTGTGAATGGACCAGATCCATGCGCTCCAGCTCCGCCAGCGCGCGCTGCATCGTGTTCGGATTAACCGCCGCCTCCTGCGCCAGATCGCGGACGGAAGGCAGCCTGCTCCCCGGCGGGTAATCGCCGGTCGCGATACGGTTCTGGATCTGCTCAACCAGCTGGATGTAGATGGAGCGGTCATTTTCAAAACCCCATGGCATATCACGTCCTCCTGTTGTGTTTCTGTGTTAGTGTATTACTTAATTAATACAATAATGCATGACAGGGGATTTGTCAAGCATTTTTTGAAATGGTTGAGATATTTTTTCAAGAAAAAGATAAAAAACAAAATTTTATTTATGTGGCGTTTCCACAATAAAGATAGTATAATAGAAACATCTTTTAAAAATATATGCAGTATATTTTACGGAGGTTAAGATGGCAGAACAGATTTTTACAAACGAGATTATTTTGTCGTGGCTGCAGTATTTTGCGAAAAATACGCCGATTGATCTGGAAAAGGTAAAGATGCTTGACATCACCCGGAAGAATAAGAACGTGATCCCGACGGTGGAGTCGCACAGGGCGGTGCTTGTCTTCACGGAAGCAGGGAATCCGGACATTTTCTACCGCATGTGGAACGCCGGACTGGGCGACTGCGTGGTCTGGTACAATGAGGGCTCGGAGCCCGTGGGCGAGGTGAAGCATGACAAGATCAGTGATATGATCAACCGCGGGATCAACGCTTCCGCCGGCATGCTGATCGTGAATGAGCATATGTGTAACACGTACAAGATCGGCATGGACAACCATAATTTCCGCCGCGGTTCCATCCACTATGTGGGCAGTGAGATCCGCTCCGTGATCTTCAATAAGATGCATGTGGGGCAGCAGGATGATATCTGCGTGATCAGCGGGGAGAGCATCGCGATCGAGGCGGGCATTATCGCAAACGAAGGGTCGATTCTGGCGGTGGAGTATAATCAGGACGACCGCATGACGATCGAGGAGAATATCGAGCATTTCGGGCTTCAGAATATCCGGGTGATTGACCATGTGGATGAGGAGACCATGCGCGGACACGCCGTGCCGTCTCTGGTATTTCTCGTGGCTTCCGCCAGCATGGAGCAGGAGATCGCCTGCCTTGTGAAGCTGAACCCGCAGATCAGCGTAGTGGTATACACGCTGGATTTCTGTGTCGCGGCCGGTATGGCAAAGCTGTTTGAGAAATACGGGATCGGTGATATGGAGACCATCCAGGTCTCTGTCACCCGCCTGAATCATAAGAACTCCTTCGAGCAGGAGCCGGCGCCGTGGATCATTTCCGGGAAGGCGAACGGATAAAGCCGGGGGAGCAGTCTAAAAGACAGGCGACAGGCGTTTCCTGTGATTTTCCTGAAAGAAATCCGGTGAAGCAGAGGTTCCGCATTAAAAACAGCTGCAGGAAAATCCCCGGAACGGGTGACCGGATCAGAGATGAAAAAGGAGCAGGTAATGAAAACAGAGAAAAGCTGCATCGACTGCACGGTGGGAAACTGCAACCGGGAGGACGGGCAGTATCCGCCGTTCTGTCCGTCGACGCATATGGATCCGGATCTTCTGGCGGCTGCGATGGCGGAATATGAGAAAGAGGACATCCGCCGCGTGACAATCGCGGCAGCAGAGGTGGAGGCTGTGGTCTGATGGCGGAATCAGAGTACGCAGAGAATGTTGAAATTTCAGAGACATAAAAAGGAGGCGGGGATGACAGATAACGAGGTCTCAAATATTCAGACGGACAATCCGCTCGGCGCGGAGCCGATCGGCAGGCTGCTGCGCCGGTTTGCGGTTCCGAGCTGTATTTCCATGATCGTAAACGCGCTTTACAATATTGTGGATCAGATCTTTATCGGCAGGGGCGTGGGTTACCTCGGGAACGGGGCGACATCGGTGATCCTGCCGCTCACTGTGCTTGCGCTGGGCGTGTCGTTCCTGTTCGGGGACGGCTGCGCGGCCTTTTACAGCATGAAGCTGGGGCAGAAGAAGCCGGAGCAGGCGGCGAAGAGTGTGGGAACCGCCGTGCTGTGCGCCGTGATCGCCGGCATTGCGCTGGGGGTTGTCTGTTCGATTTTCTTAAGCCCGCTCTGCCGGCTGACCGGCGCCACGGAGGCGATCTATCCCTATGCCATGGATTACGGCCGGGTGATCGCGGCGGGGCTTCCCCTGGTTGTCTTTTTCGCGGGCATGTCCAGCATCATCCGGGCGGACGGCAGCCCGGGCTACAGCATGGCCGGCCTGCTGACCGGCTGCGTGACCAATATCGTGATGGATTATATCCTGGTGTTCCCTCTGGACATGGGCGTGCGCGGCGCGGCGATCGCGACAGTCCTGGGGCAGGCGGCGAACACCGTGCTTTATCTGTTTTATTTCCGGCGCTTCCGGCAGGTGCGGCTTACACGAAAGAACTTCCGGATCCATGTGCCGTACATCCGGCGCATCTGCCAGCTGGGCATCTCCAGCTGCATCATCCAACTGTCGATCGTCGTCATCATGATCGTCACAAATAAACTGCTGGTATTCTACGGCGCGAAATCCAAATACGGCGCGGATATCCCGCTGACCGCCATGGGCGTGACGATGAAGATCAATAATATCCTGATCGCCATCATGAACGGCATCGCTGCGGGCGCCCTGCCGATCATCGGCTTCAACTATGGTGCGCGCAATCTGAACCGGGTGAAAAAGACAATCAAAATGTCCGTGGGAATCGCGATGCTCTGCGGAGTGGTCGCCACTTTTTTCTTCCAGATGTTCCCGGAGCAGATCATATCGATCTTCGGCTCCGAGTCGGATCTGTATGTGGAGTTCAGCATACTCTGCCTGCGCGTGTTCCTGCTGCTTTGTGTCCTGGACGGCATGAACAACGTCATCCCGACCTGCTTTCAGGCGGTGGGACGGCCGGGGTATTCCGCGCTTGCATCCTGCCTGCGGCAGTTGATTCTGAATATTCCGCCGGCCATCATCGCGCCCCTCTTTGTCGGTGTGACCGGCATCCTGTGGAATGGACCGATCGCCTGTGCGTCTACATTTATCATTGACCTTATCCTGATCCGGAAAATCTTCCGGGAGATGGAGCTGTAAATGGAAGGATGTCCGGGAAACGGATAACCGTCATACTTAAATTATAAGGATGGCTCCGCTCTGGCATGATATTTCTCTGCCTGGACAATGTTTTGACGTTTTGGTGAATGGGGGCGAAAAGCAATGTGTAAAAAAATTTATGCGTTTTATCCAAATCTTCTTGCGTTTTCTCACCTGTTATTGTAGACTTATACTATCATCGGCTGTGGGTTACGGATGAATTCGCGCCGATGGCTCAATATAAGGGATGCATCTGTACCGAATGACAGATGCGGAAAGGGAGGAAATTATGAGAAAATTGTGGAGAAAGAGCGCTTCTCTGGCTCTGGCGATCGCGATGGCGGGAACATTGATGTCGTCGTCGGCTTTCGCGCAGGAGGCGGAGGGAACGGCTGCGGCAGAGGCGGCGGGAGCCGGTCTGTCTGCGGCAGAGACGGACGATGTGTCGACGGTCGACGCCGGTGAAGCGGCGGAAGCGGAGCCTGACGCAGATACGTCAGGAAACGCAGATGCCGGAACAGCCGCAGAGAATGATGTGTCAGAGAACTCTGCTGCCGGAGCAGCCGCGGAAGTACAGACAGCTGCAAAAAAGGATGCGTCAGGGAACATTTCCGCAGCATCAGACGCGGAAGGCCGGGCCGTTGCGGAGAATGAGGCGTCCGAAGAGACGGAAAAGCCGGCGCCGGAGGAGCCGGAGGCGGCAGACGGCGCGCAGATGAAAGCTTTAAGTGTTCAGACGATTTCCGCGGGAGAGACGGTCGAGGTGACGATTGATGCAGAGGGAGGATACAGTTATCTGTATTTTACTCCGGAGGAGGATGGCGTGTACGAATGCCATTCCATTTCTGACTACGACACGTATGGGTATGTTCTGGATGCAAATGAGAATGTACTCTATTACAATGACGACAGCGGGGACGGGAACAACTTTTCTATTGTATGGGAATGTACAGCCGGGACGACGTATATTATAAAATCACGGTTTTACAGCACAGGCAGTACGGGAAGCTTCAGCGTTACCGTTGACGCAAGCACCATAGATCCGCAGGATCCCTGTTCGAATGGTTATAAATACTATTATGTTCAGCAGGGCGACAGCCTGACGCTGGAGGCATCGGCTTACAATCACTATGGAAATGAGGCGGATCTGAGCGGAGATGATTATACCTTCGAATGGTATAAGGTATATAATTATGAATCTGAATCAGGTGACTGGGTAAATCAGACCAGTGATGTCCTGGGAACGGGATCGACCTGCACGATCACATCCGTGGCTGAGGATGATTTTTACCAGAGTGCGGTGTCCCAGTACAATTATTATGTCTGCTACATTTGTAAGGGTGATGAGACACTGGCCATGACCTATTGTAATATTTATAATTCGGACTACTATTATTATGGATGGGACACAGGATATTACCGGTCCGTGGGGGAAAGCGTGACACTGGAGCTTAATTTGCGTGATTATAACGGAGATCAGGCGGATGTGGACGATGAAGCTTTTACGTTTGAATGGCATAAAGTACTGAATTATCTGGACAGTTCTACCGGAGACTGGATTTATGAGGTTGGGGATACTCTGGGAACAGATGCCTCCTATACGATCAATTCCCTGTCGGAGGATGATCTTTATCTGTCCGCTGCGTTAATGTACAATTGCTACATGTGCTATGTTTATAAGAACGGGATTCAGGTTGCAACGGTTCATGATTATATTTACTATAAAGATTATTCATACAGCGGCAGCGGAAGCTCTTATTATAAGACGGTCGGGGAAAGTGTGACACTGGGGATTACTCTGTGATGTGGTAAACTAAGGTTGTAACAGGAGTGGCTAATAAGATATAATCAACAT
>JAJBVI010000166.1 GCA_020859905.1 Lachnospiraceae bacterium
TGTCAGAAATACGGATGCGAGCATCCGATTTCTGACCTTTTGTCCCTTGTATCATCCTATTCTATATCGTCAAATACGCCCGTCAAATCCACGCCCCACAGTTCGGAATATCCGGTCAGATAGATTTCCTGAACGCCGTCGTACGCGTAGCTCGCCTCTCCGGTTTCCGGGTTGATGTAATTCTCTACATTGTCCGTTGTGATAAAGTACATGGCGAAACCGGAATCATTGTATACGTCCTGTCCCGCGAAATACCGCGCCATGCAGTCTGCGGCATGGCATGCGCACCAACCGATGCTCTCGCCCAGGTCGAAGTCCATGCTGCCGTCGCTGACATAATTAATCAGGCCGACGTTTCCGTTGAAGGATCCGACCACGATCTCATCCAGATCCATGCCCAGTTCCTCCAGCGCCGGAACCACATACAGGCACATATTGTCATAGTACGCGATGACCGCGTTGTAGGTGCTGTCCGCGATAAACGCGTTGCGAACCGCGTCGCCGATACCCTCGGTCCAATCGGTAATCGCCACCTCGGCGACAGTGTAACTGCAGCCGTATTCATCAAATACAGCGGAAATTCCTTCCGCCACACTGGCATCCGCGCCCCAGCCGACGTCCGCCACAACAAGGCAGTTGATTTCTTCCGTGCCGCCGGCCTCGCGAATCGCTTCCATCGCCATCAGCTCGCCGGCCCGCTCATAGTCACAGCCAACCGAGATATCTGTGTTCGAGCTGGTGTCGGAGATGTCCGTGCCATGCGTATCCTGCACATACACGCCGGCCGCCTTTGCTTCCTCGATGGCGCTGTCCAGCTGTCCGATGTCGGAGATGCCGAACAGGTCGATCGCATCATATCCCTGGTTGACCGCGTTCTGGATCGCCTGAATCCAGCTGTCCGTTGTGCCGTCACAGTAGGTGATCTCCGCGCTTGCTCCCACTTTGTTCAGAACTGCCTGTGCCATCAGCACATAATTCACGCACCAGTCATTGGTGGAATCATAAGCCACCAGCATCACATTCTTGTCAGCGAGAACACTTACATCCACCGAACCGAAATCCTCCGCGTAGAACTCCGGATTGCCCGTCACGGCATCCAGCGCCTCCGCAATCTCGTCCGGGATATCCCCCGCCGACGCAGCCGCCGCACCCTCCGAATCTTCCGTGTCGGCGGACACCGATGTCCCATCCTGCGCCGTGTCCGCGTCCTCACTGCTGCCGCAGGCCGCTATTGACAAAACCAGCCCCGCGCTCAGCACAACCGCCATTACTTTCATCAATTTCTTTCCTCTCATGATACTCCTCACTTTCTATTCACACAAATTTCCCCCATGTATCTCTGATCATCCTGCAGGCACAAACCACAGTCTCTTCCTTTTATATGCATATGCACAGGGGCGGGTAATGAAATTTTGCAGCTATGCTGCATTGCCTTCATTCTATTCTTTCCTGTCCGTAAACTGCTGCCAGCCTTCTGCCTCTACGCCTTCACCTGCGGATCGGCCTCGCTCAGATTCACCGCCATTTTCTGCGGTGCGGCATCATTCTGCAGCATCCCGCCAAGCTTCGCCGCGGTCTCGTTCCTCTTTTTCGCCGCCTTCACCTCTTTATTTTCCTGGGACTTCTGTGCCACCGCGGAGAATACAACCGCCACAATCAGCGCGATTCCGTAAAACAGATCTGTCACATAGGACTGCGCTCCATGCAGCTGCAGACCGTTTGTTCCGGTTGACAGAAAATACACGGCAATGATCGTGCCCGGCGCGTTGAAACGTCCCGGCCTGAAACAGGTGGAACCCAGGAACACCGCCGCAAACGCCGGCATCATATAGGACAATCCGCCCGTAGGACTTCCGCCTCCCAGCACTCCGGTATAAACAATACCTCCGAATGCCGCGATCAACCCGGAAAACACAAAGCACAGAAACCTGGTTTTTTCCACATTGATACCGGACAGCCGCGCCACATTCTCTCCTCGTCCCACGATCAGGATCCGTTTGCCCGGCATCGTCATGGACAGGATATAGGCAATCACCGCTGTCAGAATCAGCGCATAGAAAAAGGACGGAGAGATCCCGTAAATCTTATTAACATAGATCGCGTTTTTTAAGACCTGATCCACACCGGTCACGGTCTGCAGGCTGACCAGCAGCGCGATACCGGACAAAAATGTGTACATACCCATGGTTACAATAAACGCATTCAGCTTAAATCTCGTGATAATAAACCCGTTCGCCGCGCCGATCACGGCGCCGATCGCCAGCCCGATCAGGATGCAGGCTCCGATTGGCAGCCCGGCGCTGACATTCAGCTTTGCGACGGCAATATTTACCACTGTCAGCGTAGCGGTGACCGACATATCATAGTCTCCGGAAATAATCGGTATCAGTACCGCAAGTGCCGCGATCACCAGAACCGACTGGGAGCCCAGCAGCGTGCGGATATTCAGGAGACTGTTAAAAGTTCCCGGCATCCAGATGGAAAATATGACAAACAGTATCACCCACGCGATGATGATCGCGTATTTCTGAAAGATATCCGTAATCCCGATTCTTTTTTTACCTGTCATCTCTCTATTCATATTTCACAGCGCCCGAAAACGCCTGCCTCCTTTCTCATTCTCCGCCCGCATAACAGTATTCCGTAATGCGGGCTTTTGTTATCTCATTTCCGGTCAGCTCCTCCACGATCTGACCGTTGACCAGGATCAGCACCCGGTCACAGATCTGTTCAAGCTGCTCATAATCGGAGCTGGAACAGACCACGGTCATGCCCGTTTCTTTTACCGATGCCTCGATCAGGTTATAGATTGCCTGCCGCGCGCCAATGTCGATGCCCTGCGTCGGTTCATGCAGGATCAGCAGCTTTGGATTCTCCTGAATCCACTTCGCCAGCAGAACCTTCTGCTGATTCCCTCCGGAGAGCATACTGAAATCCAGTTCAACACCCTTCGGGTGAACGGTATACTCCTCCGACAGATCCACTGCCTTTTTCTTCAATCCTCTCCGATCCAGGCAGAACGGACGGTACCGGTACATAGACTGCATCATGATATTCTCCTGGACCTCCAGCGACTGTACGCCGCCCATGTTTTTCCGATCCGCGGGAATCAGCGCCATCTTCGCCTCCACCGCACGCTTCGGCGTGAATCGTTCGAGATCGATTACCTCCTCATCCATAACCATCTGGCCCTGCCGGCCGGCGGCGTCTCCGAACAGCAGATACGGGATTTCCTCAAACCCGGATCCGACCAGCCCGGTGACTCCCAGAACCTCTCCGCGGTAAACGGAAAAATCCATCGGTTTCACAATCCTCCCCGACACTCCCTGCACCTGCACGAGAGCTTCCCGGTTCTCCAGAAACTCCTCTGACTTCGTCTCTGCATGATATTCCTGCAGCCCCTCTCCGAGGATCATCTCGATCACACTGTTTTTATCCGTCATATGCGTAGTTCCGTTCCCGACATTCTTTCCGTCCCGCAGAACGGTAAAGGAATCCGTCAGCGACATCACCTCATCCAGATCATGGGATACAAACATCACGCTGATGCCCTGGTGCGCAATAGAGCGCACCAGCCGGAACAGGATATCCACCTCTGTCTTCGGCAGGAACACCGTCGGCTCATCCAGGATCAGCAGTCCGCGCCCCTTTTCCTGCGCCTCATGCAGATTCACCACCGCACGCAGGATGGCGAGCATTGCCTTCTGCACAGGACCAAGGGACGATACCGGCTCGTCGGGTGAAATACTCAGGCCGTAATGTTCAAACGTACGGGTGATATCCCCGTTCGTCGCTTTCCAGTTGATCCGGGCCTTATTCTGCGTCGCGACATCCGACAGGATCCAGTTCTCCGCCACGGTCAGGCTGTCGACCAGCCCGAGATCCTGATGCACAAAGCTCATCCCGTACCTGACAAATTCTCCCGGCGCGACCGGCAGCTTCACCTGTTCCCCGTTGACATACAACTCTCCGCCGCTGTCCGGCTCGTGAAACCTGGAAAGGATTTTGATCAGCGTGGATTTTCCGCATCCGTTTTTCCCGAGCAGCCCCATGATCTCCCCGGGCATGATCACCATATCAACGTGATCTAAGGCCCGATTGCTCCCGAATGTCTTGGATATCCCTTTCATGTAAAGCGTCGTCCCCTGTATGAATTTCCTCTCCTCCTGTGTCATGGCAATCCCTCCCTCACACAGACTTTTATCTTACAACGCGTCCTTTCCGCGCTCGCCGGTGCGGATCCGGATACTCTCCTCCACGGGATAGACAAAGATCTTGCCGTCTCCGATCTCCCCGGTGGAAAGCTCTTTCAGCACCCTTTCAATCATGCGTTCTGCCGCATCCTCGTCCACCACAGTCTCGACTTTCGTCTTCAGAAAAATCTGCTCATAATACGGTTTTCCGCGGAATACATACTGCTCACTTTTCTGATTTCCATATCCGGATACACTGGTAAACATGGCTCCGTGCGCACCGCACTCACTCAAAATCCGCTTCATCTGAGCCACCTTTTCCGGTCGGATCACAATCTCCAGTTTTTTCATGAACATCACCTCCTACGCCCGCAGCTTATTCGTCGCCTCATAGTCAACCGTCATCTCCGGTGTAATCACAACACCGTAGCTGATTTTTGCATCCTCCGCCGTGGTAAAGTCATCCAACACGTCGCTTAGCACTTTCTCCGGATCCCGCTCAAACGGATTGCCGTAGCCGCCGCCGCAGGGCGTCCGGATCTGAAGCACGTCGCCCTTTGCGAATTCCTCATCGGAAAGCTTGGATTCCAGGCTGACCGGATGATCGGAATACGGGTTTTTCGTCATGCTGGCAGAGCTTCCGTCCAAGCCTCCGAAGATACCCTTCGGTGCTTCCTTATGACGATCACCCTCACAGGTTACGGTGCCCTCCTGCAGGAACCGGGTCTCCCGGACGATGCCGAGTCCGCCTCTCCATTTGCCCGGTGCCGCCTTCTCGGGGTTCAGCTCATAGCGCTCCACGCGCAGCGGGTAATGCCACTCGATCTCCTCAATCGGTACGTTTCTCGTATTCGCCACAAGCGCGTCGCAGGAATCAATGGCATCCTTGCCGTATCGTCCGCCGTAGGATCCCTCGTCCACCTCCAGATAGACCCAGTACTCGCCTTTCATGTCATCAAAACCGTTGTAGCTGATGAAGTGGATGTGTGCGCTGGTGCCGGCGGATACCCGCTCCGGCATCACATCCGCGAGGGAGCGCATCACACAGTCAGCCAGCAGATTGGCCTGATTAAATCTGGAGAACGATGCCCGCGGAAAATTCGGGTTGAAGATACATCCCTTCGGCGCGATGATCGTGACCGGCCGGGACATTCCGTCATTCTGTGGAATGTACTGCTGATATACGTCATCGTCCAGGAACAGCGCGTGCATGATATAATTGATGGACGTTTTTGTCGTCCCCTCAAAGGAGGCGTTGAACGCTGTATACACCTCATCCGCGCTGCCGGTCAGATCGATCGTGACGGTATCATCCTTCACGGTTGTGGTCGTGCAGACCTTCAGCATCTTGTCCAGATGCTTTCCGTCATTGTCCAGCCATCCTTCCGCATAGTACACTCCGTCCGGCACTTTCGAGATCGCGCTGCGGAGCATCCGCTCCGAATAGTCCATCCAATCTTCGATCGCGGAGAACACGACCTCCAGACCATATTTGTCGATCAGCTCTGTGAACCGCTGAATCCCGTGCCGCGCGGACGCGATCATGGCTTTCAGGTCATTTTCGTTCATGGAGGGCGTCCGCACATTGTCCAGGATCATCCTCCAGAGCTGTTCGTTCCGTTTACCTTCCTCGTACAGTTTCAGCGCGTAGTAGATTCTCGTCTCGGCATATACATCGCGGGCATCCACGTCCATGCCCGCCGTATGCGAGCCGTTGTCCAGCAGATGCGCCTGCACGCAGGAGAAGCTGATCAGTTTTCCGCCATAAAAGATCGGGATGCAGATGTGGATATCCGGCGAGTGGGATGTCCCGTAATACGGATGGTTGTGGATAAAGATATCTCCGTCATGAATATCCTCCAGTTCCCATCTGGTCAGGATTCCCTTGACATTGCCGCCGATGGAACCCACATGCATGGGGGTACTCTCACTCTCACAGAGCTGGCGGCCGATCGTATCCACAATACCGGCGCCGATATCCTCCGACTCACGGATGATGCTCGAATAGGACATCCGGTAAAGCACCATGCCCATCTCCTGCGCGATCATCTTGAATGAACCGCCCAGAACCTGCAGTGTGACCGGATCCACCTCAACTCTCGGCATATTTAAACCTTCTATCATTTTCTTCATTTCATTCATCCTTTCCCTGTCAATGAAACTGTCTGAACCAATCGAGCAGGAGGCGACTTGCCGCTCCTGCTCACCGCGCGGGGCGTGTGCAGCGCAAGCTGCTGATTTCCTTACACACCCCTGCGCATTCAGCAGACCGCCCTGTGACATACCCTGTACAGGCAGCCGCATTCGTACGATTAAGCTTCCTCTTCATCGGGAATGTCGATCACGATGATGCCGTAATCATTGACATGTCCGACGCAGCCCGGTTCAATCACAATCGTCGTATCTATCTGGTTGACGATCGCCGGACCGCAGATCTCATCTCCCGATTTAAAGAGGCTTCTGTCATAAACCTTTGTCATCCGGCGCTCCGGCTTTCCGCCGACTTTAAACGTAACCTTCCGCTCGTCGATCACGGCGCGTTCCGGATGGCCGTCGCCCTTCTCGATCCGGATCGGCTCCAGATCTTCGATCTTTCCGGTTCCGATCACACGGATATTGACGATCTCAACGGCAACCTGTCGATATGACCGGCCAAACTGCTTTTTATGCGCTTCATGAAAAGATTCCTTCATTTTTTCAATGGTATCCTCCGTCACCGGTCCGCCGATGACCGGAACACGCATCTCATAGCCCTGCCCCTCGTACCGGCAGTCCGCCACGCGCCGGATCACGATCTCATCCTCAGCCATGCCGTCCTCAAGCAGCTTCTCCCAGGCTTCCTCCTCCAGTGCGGAATAGTCACGCTGCAGCGCCGCAAGATCAGCCTTCGTGGAGAGCTGCATTTCTGTCTTCGAATAGTCATACATCAGATCGGTGTTGACCAGGCCGACCGCGCACAGCGCACCCGGGTTCAGCGGGATGATGACATGCTTCATGCCAAGCTCCCGCGCCACGCTGCAGGCATGCAGGGAGCCGGCTCCGCCGCAGGCAAACAGTGCAAACTCTCTCGGGTCAAATCCGCGCCGCACACTCTCCTTCTCAATTTCCTGGATCATGTTGTTGTTCATGATATCGATGATACCGAGCGCCGCCTCATCGAGTTCCTGTCCCAGCGGCTCCCCGATTTCCTTCATGATCGCCTTCTCGGCCAGCTCCGGATGGATCTCCATCCGTCCGCCCAGCAGCTTCGTTCCCAGCCTGCCGAGAATGATATTGGCATCTGACACTGTCGGCTTATCTCCGCCGCGGTTGTAGCAGGCCGGTCCGGGCACGGCTCCGGCGCTCTGCGGGCCGACGCGGAAGAATCCGCCCTCATCAATATACGCGATGGATCCGCCTCCGGCTCCGATGGTCCCCACATCAATCATCGGCACCATGGCCGCATAGCCGCCCACCTTCGTGTCAAGCAGATGCTTCATACTCGGATTTAAGTCCGCCAGCACGGAAATATCCGCCGATGTTCCGCCGATATCGAGCGTAATAACATTCGTCAAGTCCGTCAGTTTTGTCGTCCAGATCGCGCCAAGCACGCCGCCGACCGGTCCGGACAACAGCAGGTTGACCGGTTTCTCCTGCGCCGCCTCCGCGGACGCTACGCCGCCGAACGACTGCATCAGGTGCACTTTCGAACGGTAGCCCTGATCCTTCAGCGTGCTCAGCAGCTGTTTGATATAGCGCGCGGTGGTCGGTCCTATGTAAGCGTTCAGACCGGTTGTGGTAAAACGCTCATACTCCCGGAACTGGGGGAGAACTTCCGAACTCAGGGAGATATATACCTCGGGATATTCCTCTTTAATGATTTCCTTAACCCGCTGCTCATGCGCGGGGTTCAGGAACGAAAACAGAAAGCAGACGGCGATTGCTTCCACCTGATCCTCTTTCATTTTTCTGACCGCGGTCCGTACCTCATCCTCGTCCAGCGGAATCAGCTCCGCGCCGTCCGGAGCGGTCACGCGCTCAGAGACGCCGTACCGGTCTCTCCTTTGGCAGACCGGATATTTCTGCCAGGGAATATCCTCCACGATGGAAAAATTTGTCGGCCGCTTGTGGCGGGCGATATGTATGATATCCCTGTATCCTTTTGTCGTGATCATACCTGCCCTGGTACCCTTGTGTTCCAGAACCATGTTTGTCGCGATCGTGGTTCCGTGAAAGATCTCGTCGATCTCCTCATGCCTGATCTGAAGCTTGTCACAGATGGCATTAATTCCTTCCATCATACCGACGGACGGGTCTGACGGAGTGGTGGAAGTTTTATACACTTCTATTTTCCCGCTGTCGTCCACATAGATAAAATCTGTAAATGTACCGCCGACATCGACACCCATTCTTTTCATGCCGTTTCACTCCTTTACTGTTAAAGAAAAAGGACAATGCTGTCATCTGACATCATTGTCCTTATCTTTGTCTCGCTGTTCAATTCGCTGTTGCCCCGTTCTGTATATTCCTGACCCGGGTAAACCGGAATAAAAGTTCTGCTTTTAGCGCAAAAAATCATTTGTACGCGGTTAATCGAACTTTCTCGCATGCTTCGTATACACGGAGGAGTCAATTCCTTCCAGATATTTCACAACCTCGTCCACCGGAACCACATCACAGAATTTTGCTTCCATATCAAACAGATTCCACTCCACCACGCCGGGAACGCGGTCGCCTACGGTTCCCTCGGGAACGATGGTCCGGAATCCGTAACCCGTGGAATCCATCACCGTATGGCGCACACAGGCGCAGGCGGTAGCTCCCATGACGATCAGCGTATCCACACCAAGATAGGTCAGGGTCTGTGCCAGATGCGTCCCGAAGAAATTCGACGCGAATTTCTTGTGAATAACCGGCTCCTCCGGCAGCGGCTTCAGCTTCGGATCGATCTCCATCCACTCGCTGTTGATATCCAGCGTGCTGACCGGAATCTTTTCATCCCAGCGCGGGAGATCCCACTGGGCATCTCCGAGGAAACCTGTCGTGGTATGGAAGATCGGCACGCCGGATTTTCTTCCTGCCTCCTATACCTTCAGCGCTTCTGCACCGACCTTCTCGGAATGGTCGCAGGGTCACGGATGGCCCTCGCTCATCCACGCCTTCGCCATTTCC
>JAJBVI010000052.1 GCA_020859905.1 Lachnospiraceae bacterium
AATGCACAATTATATACTGATGGTAAGTGATTGTAAACACAGATGCATTCTAATACATAAACGTCTAATAATCACCCGGTGCATACCATTTTTTAAGTACGGTGCATGTCATCTTTTTGTATAGTGTTTCGCAATGAACCGGACTATGTACTGGCTTAAACCGGCTGAGAAAGGAGTAGAATATGAAAAACCTGATAAGACCGCTGAAACACCACATTCCGGCTGTGCTGATCATCGTCTGTCTGCTGATCATCCAGGCATTCTGTCAGCTGTCGCTGCCGTCCTATACCAGCGACATCGTGGATGTGGGAATCGAACAGGGCGGCGTAGAGGACGCGGCCGCGGTGCAGATCAGCGAAGAGACGATGGAGTATCTGATGCTGTTTATGGATGAAGATGATGCCGAAGTCGTGGAGGATGCCTATACCCTGGAGGATGGCATCTGGTATCTCGATGAGGATATCAGCGACACGGAGGAGGTGTCCGGCGCGCTGCAGACGCCCATGGTCCTGGTGTATCAGCTTTCCGCACTCTCGGAAGACAGTTTTAAGGAAATGCTGGAGGAACAGATGTCGATGGAGGCGGGCGCTCTCGATGACATATCTCTGGATGACCTGGGCGCTATGATGGGCATGGAGCTGGAGACGTCCGAGGACGAAGACGGCGAGGTTACCGTGAATATGCTCCCCATGATTCAGGCAATGATGGCGTCCGGACAGATGGACAGTGACGCGATGCTGGAGATGGCGGAAGCCATGATCGAGGAGTACGGCGACTCCGGAGACATGATCTTTTCCGCCGTCGCGATCGAGGAGGTCAGCGCGGAATATGCGAAGATCGGGGTTGACCAGGATCAGATCCAGAGGCAGTACCTTTTCCGGATCGGCCGCAGGATGATCCTGATGACTGTCCTGATGAGCGTGGCGGCAATCCTGGCGTGCTACTTCGCCAGCGTGACGGCCGCCAGGGTTTGCAAGGATCTCCGGCACAAAGTGTTTGGCCGGGTGATTTCGTTTGGAAACAGAGAGATTGACAGTTTCAGTACATCCTCCCTGATCACGCGCTGTACCAATGATATCCAGCAGGTGCAGATGACAATGGTGATCCTGCTGCGGATCGTTCTGTTTGCCCCGATCCTCGCCATCGGCGGCATTATCCGGGTGGTCAGTTCACATACCGGCCTGGCATGGGTCATCGTGGTGGCCGCGCTGGCAATGACCGGCCTGATTATCGGCCTGGTCGTTGTGGCGATGCCGAAGTTCCGGATTATACAGAAGCTGATTGACAGGGTCAATCTGGTATCGAGAGAGATTCTGGACGGCGTCCCGGTGATCCGGGCGTTCGGCAGAGAGAAGTATGAAGAAAAGCGCTTTGACGCGGCAAACGAGGATCTGATGCGGGTACAGCTGTTTACCAACCGCGTGATGAGCCTTATGCTGCCCTGTATGATGTTCGTGATGAACGGCGTGAACCTGCTGATCATATGGTTCGGCGGCAAAAACATGGACAGCGGACTGATGCAGGTCGGCGACCTGGTGGCGTTTATGACCTATGCGCTCCAGATCATTATGGCGTTTATGATGATTGAGATGATATCCATCATGCTGCCGCGGTCGGGCGTAGCCGCGAACCGGATCTATGACGTGATCGAGACGGAGAGCGAGATCTGCGACAGTGAAGCCGCACCGTCATATGAAGACCGGCAGTTTAAAGGAGAACTGGTATTTGACCATGTCACATTCTCCTATCCGGGAGCGGAGGATCCGGTTCTGAAGGATATCAGCTTCACCGCAAAGCCGGGTACGACCACGGCGATCATCGGCAGCACCGGCTGCGGGAAATCCACGCTGGTCAACCTGATTCCGCGTTTCTATGATGTGACGGAGGGTTCCATCCGTCTGGATGATGTGGATATCCGGGATATGAGCCAGAAAAAGCTCCGCGACCAGATCGGGCTGGTACCGCAGAAAGGATTTTTGTTCTCCGGTACCATTGAGTCAAATATCAAATATGCCGGCGCATCCGTCACGGATGAGCGGATGGAGGACGCGGCGGCTACCGCGCAGGCTGTGGAATTTATCGACCAGAAGAGCGACCGCTATCAGAGTGAGATCGCCCAGGGCGGCACGAATGTGTCCGGCGGGCAGAAGCAGCGGCTTTCCATCGCCCGCGCACTGGCGAAACACGCGCAGATCCTGATTTTCGACGACAGCTTCTCCGCGCTGGATTATAAGACGGACGTGACGCTGCGGCGGGAACTCAGCCGCAAATCGGCCAAAGCCACCGTGCTGATCGTCGCCCAGAGAATTTCCACCGTACTGCATGCGGATGAGATTCTCGTCATGAATGAGGGGCAGCTGGTCGGCAAGGGCACACATGAGGAGCTTATGAAGAACTGTGAAACCTACCGGGAAATCGCAAGAAGTCAGTTGAGCGATCAGGAACTCGCTTTGAACGGAGGTGATCTGTAATGCCGATGAGAAGAAACCAGTCACAGGATAAGGCAAGAGATTTCAGGGGCAGTATCGGAAAGCTGTTCCGCTACATGGGACGCTACAAAATCGGCATGGTTTTTGTTATTATCTTTGCCGTCGTCAGCACGATCTTTAATGTATACGGACCGAAGCTGCTGGGCAACGCCACTACGGAACTGGCCAACGGCTTTATGGCAAAGGTGACCGGGACGGGAGGCATTGATTTCGGAGCCATCGGGACGATCCTGATCACCCTCCTGGTTCTGTATATCGCAAGCTCGGTGTTCAATTTCCTGCAGGGATGGATCATGTCCGGCATCAGTCAGAAGATCAGCTACAGCCTGCGCAAGGACATCAGCGAGAAAATCAACCGCATACCTATGGCCTGCTTTGACTCCGAGCAGACCGGAGACGTACTCTCCAGAATCACGAATGATGTGGACACCCTGGGCCAGAGCCTGAACCAGAGCCTCCGCCAGCTGATCACCAGTGTCGCCACGATGGTGGGCGTCATCGTCATGATGCTGACATTAAGCCCGCTGATGACGCTGATCACGGTGATCATCCTGCCCGTGTCGCTGATCTGCATGATGATCATCATCCGGTTCAGCCAGAAGTACTTTCAGGCGCAGCAGCATTATCTGGGGCAGATCGACGGACAGATCGAGGAGAGCTTCAGCGGCCAGAATATCATCAAGGCCTTTAACCGTGAGGGCAAGGTGATGGAGGAGTTTGAGGATACCAATGAAAGACTGTACCAGTCCGCATGGAAGAGCCAGTTTCTGTCCGGTCTGATGCAGCCGATCATGAACATGATCAGCAATGCCGGTTATGTGGCTGTCGTGATCGCGGGCGGCGTACTGACAGCCGCCGGCACCATTCAGGTGGGATATATCGTATCCTTTACCCAGTATGTACAGCGATTCACGCAGCCTCTGACGCAGCTGGCGCAGGTATCCAACATGTTCCAGAGCATGGCAGCCGCCGCGGAGCGTATCTTTGAATTTCTGGAAGAGACGGAGGAGGTTCAGACTGCGGAGAATCCGGTTCAGCTGGAATCCGCCGCGGGAGAAGTGGAGTTTGACCATGTAAGCTTCGGTTACCATGAGGACAAAGTCATCATCCATGACTTCACCAGCGAGGCAAAGCCGGGGCAGACCGTCGCGATTGTCGGTCCGACCGGCGCCGGCAAGACCACCATGGTGAAGCTGCTGATGCGCTTCTACGACGTGAATTCCGGCGCCATCCGTGTGGACGGCCACGACCTGCGCGACTTCAACCGCCGGGATCTGCGGCAGAACATCGGTATGGTGCTGCAGGATACCTGGCTGTTCAACGGCACGATCATGGAAAACATCCGCTACGGCAGGCCGGAGGCCACAGACGAGGAAGTCATCGAGGCCGCCAAAACCGCTCGCGCCCACTCCTTTATCCAGACCCTTCCGGGCGGATACAGCATGGAGATCAACGAGGAAGCCAACAATATCTCACAGGGGCAGAAACAGCTCCTCACCATCGCACGCGCCGTCCTTGCGGACCGCCCGATCCTGATCCTCGATGAGGCCACCTCCAGCGTCGACACCCGCACCGAGCTCCTCATCCAGGAAGCCATGAACCGCCTCATGGAAGGCAGAACCAGCTTCGTCATCGCGCACCGCCTCTCCACAATCCGGGACGCGGACGTGATTCTCGTCATGCGCGACGGCGACATCGTAGAACAGGGAAACCACAAAGAACTGCTCCGCCAGAACGGATTCTATGCGGAGTTGTACAACGCACAGTTTGAACGCTAGCATTGAGCCGTGCAGCAGAAAACAGAAAGACAGCCTCGTCGCGCTTGCGCGTAAGAGGCTGTCTTTCTGTTTTCTGCTATAGGGCGAAAGCCCGACAGTGGGCGTGCCGGAGGCACGGCCACTGAGCACGGCGGAGCCTTCCTTATACCATTCCCTCCAGAAACACCATGTCTTCAAAAATGACTTTTTGACGCCGATTTCTTTTGTTTTGTTAAAATTGAAGGTGAGCAGATACCCTTTTTTCAGATGAAATTGATCGAGATAATCCGATAGCTGTTGTTCCCCTTTTTTGTGATACTGCTGTCCGTGCCATATTTTAAGTTCAATGATAAACTGCTGGCCCAGATACTCGACTACAATATCGGTGCGTTCCATATTCCGCGTTTCCGCTTCTGCATAGTAATGTCCTGTTCCGTTGATAATCGGTTTTAGATACAATAAAAACAGTTTCCGCCCCTGATTTTCAATAAATGTTTGATCGGAGTCAGCGTAAACATCAGAAAAATGATCTGCAAATCATATTGGCGCGGACGATTGATAACAACGTAGCTGCCATTATCAATCAGTTTTCTGATCTCAGCGAGCTTATGATCAATGTTCACCATATAATGTACGGCAGGGAAACAGGCACCGGTTGTATTAAATGATTTCACTCTTATTTCCTCCGGGAGAATGATACATTAACATTACTACAATTTACCCCAAAATCGCCTTATCACTCGCAAATTCCGTTCCGCTGACCTCTTCAAACTTCAGCAGCAGATCTTTCACCTCAAGGTTCTTCTTCTCCTCGCCGCTGATATCCAGGATAATCTGTCCCTCCATCATCATGATCAGCCGGTTCCCGTGCGCGATCGCGTCCCTCATATTGTGCGTGATCATCAGCGTCGTCAGATGATCGCGGTTCACGATCGTGTCGGTCGCCTGCAGCACGATCTCCGCTGTTTTCGGATCCAGCGCGGCCGTATGCTCATCCAGCAGGAGCAGCTTCGGCTTCTTTAAAGATGCCATCAGCAGCGTCAGCGCCTGTCTCTGCCCGCCGGAGAGCAGCCCGACGCGGGAGGTCATGCGGTCCTCCAGACCGAGACCGAGCGTCGCCAGAAGCTCCCGGTATTCCTCGCGCTCACTGCGCCGGATCCCCGGTTTCAGCGTTCGTTTACTGCCGCGGCGGCGCGCCAGCGCCAGATTCTCCTCGATCCACATCGTCACCGCCGTGCCGGTCATCGGATCCTGGAATACACGGCCGAGAAACGCGGCGCGCTTGTGCTCCGGCAGCTTTGTGACATCCTGGCCGTCTATGAGAATCCTTCCCTCATCGATCGGCCATGTCCCGGCGATCGCGTTTAATACGGTGGATTTACCGGCTCCGTTTCCGCCGATCACGGTCACAAAATCACCGTCGTGCAGGGTCAGGCTGATGTTTTTGAGCGCCTGTTTTTCATTTGCCGTACCGGGATTGAATGTTTTTGAGAGATTCTGTATTTCTAACATGAGCGGCCGCCCCCTTTCGACATAAATCCTGAGAACCATTTATTCTTCCAGTACGGAATCGCGAGGAAGACAGCAACCACGAGTGCGGAGAGCAGCTTCAGCAGATCCGTGTCGATGCCCATCCAGATGACGATCTGGAGTACCAGATAATAAATGATGGATCCGATCGCGACTCCGACGAGCTTCAATGCGAAATTATTGAAGAAATTCCCGAAGACAGCCTCTCCGATGATCACTGCGGCCAGACCGATGACGATCGCGCCGCGCCCCATATTCACATCCGCAAACCCCTGGTATTGGCCGAGCAGTGCGCCGGAAAAAGCCACAAGCGCATTGGAGATCATCAGCCCGAGTACCCGGTGGAAGTTTGTGTTGATACCCTGCGCCCGCGCCATTTTGTCATTGCATCCTGTGGCGCGCATGGCGCAGCCCATCTCCGTGCCGAAGAAGCAGTAGAGGAGCGCGATCACCACAGCGATGATCACGATGACGATAAAAATCGTGTTCTTATAGAGGGCGACACCCTTGATATAGCGAAGGGAAACCAGCAGGTCGAACTTGTCAACGTTGATGGCCTGGTTGGATTTCCCCATGATTTTCAGATTGACGGAATATAGCCCCAGCTGCGTCAGAATACCGGCCAGGATCGCCGGGATCCCCATCCACGTGTGGAAGATACCCGTGACCAGTCCGGCCAGAAGTCCCGCGATAAACGCGCATATGAGAGAAAACCACGCGTTGTATCCCTGCTGCATCAGCATAATGCAGACGGCCGCTCCCGTACAAAAGCTCCCGTCCACAGAGAGATCGGCAATGTCGAGTATGCGGAACGTGATATAAACGCCGATCGCCATGATACCCCATATCAGTCCCTGTGCCACTGCGCCGGGCAGTGCGTTGAATAAACTTAGAATCCCCATTTTATTTCTCCCGGTGTTGTTTCTCGGGAACTGTCATAAAATAGCCTGTGCTTCGCGTATTGGCCGGCGCAAGATGCATAATTTATTTTGTAACAGTTCCCTGATATAAGCGAAGAGAGACAGTGAAAACAAAGATGCCGTTTTCACTGTCTCCTTTGACCGCCTGATAAAAATTACTCTTCGATTGCCGTATAATCGTCCGGAACGGTGATCCCGAGCTCTTCGCAGATCGATGCGTTGTACTCCTTGGTCACCTCCGACGCGTACTGAATCTCCATCTCGGAAATGTCAGCTTCGCCTGTCAGAATCTGCGCTGCCATCTGACCGGTCGTATAACCGATTTCATAGTAGCTGATGGAAAGCGTCGCCACGCCGCATCCGGAGCAGATGCCTTCTTCGCCGGCTACAACCGGAACGCCGGCCGGCAGGAAGATGTTGTTCAGGAGCTCTGTATTGTTCGCCGCCGTGTTGTCCGTCGGGATGTAGATCACATCGCTTGCGGAAGCTGCCGTCGTAGCGACGGAGGAAATATCGTTGGAATCAGCAAAGCCGTACTGCGTGCAGGTATAGCCGTATTCCTCCAGGCATGCCTGGACCTCCGTAACCTGATACAGAGAGTTCGCCTCAGCCGTGCAATACAGCAGGCCTATGTTCTCCGCATCCGGGAACAGCTCATAGATCATGTCCGCCTGCTCACTGAGCGGAGCCAGGTCGGATGTCCCGGAAATATTGCCGCCGATCGCGCCGCCGTCGAAATCAATGTCAAGCGCCGAACCGTAATCGGTAATGGATGTGCCGAGGATCGGAATGGTATCCGTTCCCGCCTGTGCGGCCTGAAGCGCCGCGGTCGCGTTCGCGAGGATCAGGTCAACATCGTCAGAAACAAAGCTGTTGATGATCGTCGCACATGTGCTGGAATCGCCCTGCGCGTTCTGCTCGTCGAAGGTCACCGCGTCGCCGAGTTCATCCACCAGTGCGTCCTCAAATCCCTGTGTGGCCGCGTCAAGCGCGTCGTGCTGAATGAGCTGGCAGATGCCTACGACATATGCAGCGTCTGCGTCGGATGCCGCCTCCGCGTCGGATGCCGTCTCTGTCTCGGCAGCGGATGTGTCCGTGGTCTCTGTCTCACTGCTGCTGCCGCAGGCTGCCAGGCTTACGCACATGGTTCCGGCAAGCAGCATTGCAAATAATTTCTTCATCGTGTTCCTCCCATTTGTTTTATTTCTATTTAAGATAGATGTAAAAAGTTTATCATTTTAAAGTAAAAAAGTCAATTTATAATTGCTCTGCCATTTCATAGACCAGCCTCTCGGTTTTTTCCCAGCCGAGGCACGGATCCGTGATGGATTTGCCGTAAATGTTTTCGCCGATCTGCTGGGAACCGTCTTCGATATAGCTCTCCACCATGAAGCCCTTCACCATGGACCGGATCGAGCCGGAATGGCGGCAGGTATGCAGCACATCATTGACAATGCGGATCTGCTGCAGATACTGTTTTCCGGAATTCGCGTGGTTGGCATCCACGATCACGGCCATATTCCGCAGATCCTTTGCCCGGTACATGTCGTACAGACCGATCAGATCTTCGAAGTGATAGTTGGGACGGGTGCGTCCCTGATTGTCCACATAGCCCCGCAGGATCGCGTGGGCATAGGGATTGCCCTTCGTTTCCACCTCATAGCCGCAGTAGGAAAAAATGTGCGGATGCTGGGCGGCTGTGATAGAATTCAGCATAACGGTCAGGTCGCCTGACGTCGGATTCTTCATGCCGACGGGGACGGCGAGCCCACTGGCCACCAGGCGGTGCTGCTGATCCTCCACCGAGCGGGCACCAACAGCGATATAGCTTAAAAAATCCGCCAGGTAAGCGTCATTGCCGGGATACAGCATCTCGTCCGCGCAGGTAAAGCCGGTCTGGTTCACCACCTCCACATGCATATGGCGCAGGGAGACTAACCCCTTCTCCATGTCCGGTTTTTCGGCCGGGTTCGGCTGGGACGCGATCCCCTTATAGCCGTCGCCCGTCGTGCGCGGTTTATTCGTGTAGATGCGCGGAATGATCAGGAGCTTATCGCGCA
Organism: Lachnospiraceae bacterium; assembly: GCA_020859905.1. Taxonomy (GTDB): domain Bacteria; phylum Bacillota; class Clostridia; order Lachnospirales; family Lachnospiraceae; genus Eubacterium_I. Next base: position 8,757 of record JAJBVI010000052.1, read on the forward strand.
CCTGCTCCTGAACCGGCTTCAGGCGGGTGATATAATCCACGACCGCGTCCTCCCGGTCCGCGGAACAGGGCCCGATGATCAGGAGCATCCGGCTGTCCCGCCCGGCTAAAATATCCGTGATCTGCCGGTCTCTGAGTCTCTTCGCCTCCTGCCCGGCGGGGGAAAGCGGAATCGCCCGCCGCAGCTCCTCCGGGGAAGGAAGCCGACGGTGAAAATCCATGTTGGTCAGTATGTTCATAACAAATCCCCTTTTCTGAATGTTGTATTAATCTTAGGAGCTGTCACAAAATAACTTGTTCAGTTCCTTACTATAATTTTAAAAGAGGGTGCAGAGGAAAACTCTGAAAAAGTGCCTGTCAGTTTTCCCCCTGGCGGATCTCGCCGCGCTCGCAGCGGTTGCCCCATGCGTCGATGAGTTCGCCTTCGCGGTACACGCAGATGATTTCGCAGTGGTTGGCGCAGTTGGGGCAGGTCACCTCCCGCGTGAGGAATTCCATTTCCGCCACGTCGAAGGAGAAAGGTTTTTCTACGCCGCATCCCTGCGCCAGGATGGCGGCTCCGTAGCAGCCCATCAGATGGCCGTTTTCGTCTACGATGATTTCCTCGCCGAGGGAGTCGGCGAAGGCTTTCACGACGCCCTCGTTCTTGCTGACACCACCCTGAAATACGATCGGTGCGGCGATTTTTTTCCCTTTTCCGATGTTGTTCAGATAGTTGTTGGCGACAGCATGGCACAGACCGGCGATGATGTCTTCCTTCTTATGGCCCATCTGGATCTTGTGCACCAGGTCGGATTCCGCGAAAACGGTGCAGCGGGCGGCGATGGGCGTCGGGTTTCGGCTTCCCAGTGCGATTTTCCCGAATTCCTCCACCTCAACGCCGAGACGCCTGGCCTGGCTGGTCAGGAAGGAACCGGTTCCGGCGGCGCAGAGCGTGTTCATGGCATAGTCTACGGCCACGCCGTTTTCCACGCAGATGATTTTGGAGTCCTGACCGCCGATTTCGAGAATCGTGCGGACATCCGGGTGGAGCGTTGTTGTCCCCACAGCGTGCGCCGTGATCTCGTTTTTTACAATGCTGGCGTTACACATGGCGCCGACCAGTTTCCGGGCGCTCCCGGTCGTCTCCGCGGCGACAACCTGATACTGCCCGCGGTCCAGTTCTTTGCCGAGAGCGGCGATGACGCGCTTCGATGCTTCCATGGGGTTTCCCTCCGTCCAGAGGTAGATCCCGCACAGGATGTTTTTCTCTTCATCTATAATGACGCCCTTAGTGGAGATCGAACCGATGTCAATCCCGAGATATGCTTTTTTCATGGCGATACTCCTTCTTTTTTGATTCCTCTCAGGCCTCGCTGCGATCGGATCACAGAGTGATCCTGACCTTGCGGCTGTTTCTCTCATGCCCGGCGCAGTCATGCCATGGTTCTCTCATGCCCGGCGCGGTCATGCCATGATTTTTTTCTCATGTCCCATTGCGATCATGTCATAGAATGCTTCGAGCCGTGTCTCGATCCCGGTGTCGCTGGTCTGCGTATCGTAGCTCAGGTACAGGGTCGGAATTTTATAATCTGCGCTGATATTGTGCAGCATCGGGATGCAGTCCATCTCCGGCGTGCAGCCGAAGGATTTGACATGCACGAGCCCGTCGAATCCCTTTCCGGCATAGTATTCCGCCAGCGTGACGGTGGAGACGGAGGAGCTGCCGGTGTCGTACCGGACATAGTTCGAACACTCCTCTTTCTGGATGTCGACCCAGATGGAGGAAGGGAATTTGTGCAGGTCATAATTGATATAATGCTTTAATTTCCGGATGACATGTTTGTCCGGGCAGATCAGGAGGCTGTTGGAGAGGTTCATCCAGCGGTGGACCTCCGCGCCCATCTGCGCCAGCTTTTTTTCTATTTCATGGTTGGAAAACGGATCCATGATGGTGAAATATTCCCCGATGATGCCGACACGCAGCGGATGTTCCGGCTTGCTGAGCGGGATGGCTGCCATGTCCGCCATCGTTTTTTTGTATATGCGCCGCACCTCGCGGAACCCTTCTGCTTTCCGCAGATCAGCGAGAAAACGCTTGTAAACCTGGTCATAGGCACCTTTTTCTGTCTCGAAGCCCATGTTCTGCCGATAGTAATCCTCCACCCTGTCGATGCTTGTGATCATCTTGAATGCGGCGGGAATCGCTTTGGCCATCTGCAGCAGCCCGGCATCGGGTGCGAAGTATTTCATTCCCTTCAGAATGTCGAGGATGTAAGGGTAACGGAGAAGGGAGATGTTGAAAATCTCGAAGTCGTAGCCCATGTCTTTTAAGATCTGTTCATGCAGTTCTCCGTAATAGCCGAGCCGGCAGGTACCGCCGGTCTGGATCAGCACATTCGCGCCGGCCTCCAGCGCCTCGATGTAATTCCCCATGTGACATTTAAAGGGCGCACAGACGAAGTCAGGACTGTATTTCGCGCCCAGTTCGATCGTGCGCTTCGTCATGGCGGGCGGACTCATGTAGTCCAGATGGAGGCCGCTATTTACGAAATATTTTATGGCGATATCGTAATTCCCGAGCGAAGGGTAACACAGCTTATATGGTTTTTCAGGCATTTGCGTTTAACTCCTTTCGGAAACGGATGATATCGATAAAGCTTTCCAGCCGTGTCTCAACGCCCGCACTGGCATCCTGGCTGTCCAGCAGGAGATTTAAGATCGGGCGGTCTCTGACACGCCGGATGATCATTTCGTTGACCATGGAGTCCGGACCGCAGGGAAACGCGGTCAGCAGGATGATGCCGTCAATCTGGTCATGATATTTCTGAATGGCGCCCAGCAGCTCGCGGCTCATGACCCACGGGACTCTCTGGCAGATTTCCAGGCAGTCCAGCTGTGCCAGCCTCGGATCTATGGCGTCAGAGCAGACCGGCAGTGCATCCAGGCGGCGGATGCCCTTTAAGATCGGCTGCCCGATGTACTCGTCGTAGAGATTGTAACAGTGCCCGACGACCAGTACGCGGATCCTGTCGGTGGCGGCGATGGCGGCTTCCTGTTCGCGGATGCGGTTCCGGATGTCTGCCGCCCAGGCCTTCCGGGCTTTCTGCCAGGCGGCTTCCGCCTCCTGCCGGGTTCTGTTCAGATCCTTTGCCAGGCCGAGATAAGCTTCCTTTTCCGGTTTTTTCTGCTGCGGGTCAACGTCGCAGGAGAGAAACCGCAGGTTTTTATCCCGGAAGGTGTTGACACAGATATCATAGAGCGCCTCAAACCGCGAGCAGAGGACTCCGTCCTCCGCGAAATTGGCGATGCGCGGGACGAAAACCATCTCGCATTTACCTTCCAGTGCGGCCACATGTCCCAGGAAGAGCTTGCTGGAGAGGCAGTTCTCATCGATGGCATAGCGGTCTCCCGCGTCCTGAAGCGCTTTGGTTGTGTGCGGGCTTAAGACCGTTTCGATACCGAGTTCGGAAAAGAATGTTTCCCAGAGAACGGCGTAGCGGTAATAAAGCAGTGCGCGCGGTATTCCTATTTTCATGGCTGTCTCCCTTGTGATTCCTGTCAACATATGCCTGTGCCCTGATCGGAATCAGTCTTGTGATGTGGCGGTGGCAGGCCGGCGGTCACATCTGCTTATATATAATGCTTCGATTTAAAATGTTTTAAGTATGCGGCGATGTATTTCTGGTCTACCGGCGGGCAGGTGATGCCGGACCGTCCGAGCAGCAGCCGCGCGTTGCCTGTGTCGTAGGTCGCGTTTTTGCTGACAAAATGCCGCAGTACATTTGGATTGCTGTCATTTCCGGCCTCAAAAAGGCATTCTAAGAGCACCATGGCGTTCTCCGAGGCGTCGGATTTCCGGATCCGGTTGCGCCACGCTCGGAACGGGATGCGGCGAACTGTGTAGCCGCAGGCGCGGATATAGGCGACCACCGTGTTTAAGGTCTGCGGCGCCGGGTTGACCAGATTGAAAGCGTGTCCGAGTGCCTCTTCTTTTCTGGAAATGTAGATCAGCGCCTTTGCCACATAGTCCACGGGGGTCATGTGGAACTCATATCTCGCGTACGGCACGGCTTTCATCTGGATGGTGGAAACCATCAGGCGGCTGACCATATCCTCAAGCTCCCAGATGCCGTTTGCGGCGCCGGTGATGTCGCCGGGGCGGTAGATCGCTGCCCGCAGGCCCCTCTTCTGGGCGATGCCGATGATTTTTTCTGAAACCCATTTGGTCTCGGAGTAGGAGAGGGAAAATCCGTGCCGGTTACTGAGGGCGGCATCCTCCATCACGTGTCTGCCGCTGTTGTCCGGCGTGTCGTATACGCTGTAGGATGAGACATAGTGGTAGTACTTTGCGCATCCCGCTCCGGCCAGGCGCAGTGTCTCAACGGTGCCGTTTACATTGGTTGCTTTTAAGTATTCGTAGGGAAATACGAAGTTCAATACCGCGCCGTTGTGGTAGATGACCTCGATCCGTTCGGACAGGGCTGTCCACGTCTCGTCATCCAGTCCGAGCCTGTAGGATGCAAGGTCGCCGGTGACCGGGCGGATATAGTGTTCCATGCCGTCATTCCAGCAGCGGTAATGCTTCATATTGTTACGGATACGCTCCATCGCGGCTTCTTCGGAATCCGCGCGGACCAGGCACCAGAGTTCCAGACCGCTGTGCGGGTAAAAACGGAAAATGCTGTGAATGAGCTGTGCGCCCAGGAATCCCGTGGCGCCGGTGAGGAAGATCTTCCGGCAGTCCGCGGGCACCGTCAGGTAATCTTCTTTAAAGCGGATGCGCTCGTCGAGCCGGCATTCCGATGCCAGATTGACGGCTTTTCCCCTGCCCGTTGTTCCGGAGAGGACGGAGTGTATGTATCGGGTGATGCCTGTCACGGAGGCGTCGCGGAGCAGCTCGCGCAGGTCGAGCTTTATGTGGTATTTTTCTTCTATATTATGTATGAGTTCAAAGCCCATCAGGGAATCCCCGCCCAGCGCGAGGAATGAATCCGTCAGGCTGAACTGGTCGATTTTCAGCACTCTCTGGAATGTGGAATGCACCTGCAGCAGGATGTCGTCGGCTTTATCCGTCAGTACATCCGCCCGCTCAATGGATTTGTCGATGACCTCATCCGCGAACTCGCTGGATTTTTCAATCAGGGAGCTGCTTTTTTTCCGGACGGAGGCATCATGGCTGCTGTAGAGTACCTGCAGAGATCCCTCCTGATACAAAGCGCGGGTCTTCAGCATCTGCAGCTTGCGGTTGTCTGTCCGCGGAAGCGTGTTCTGCGGGACGAAAACGATGTCATAGAAAGAGAAAGCAAAACGGTCGGAAACGACCCGGTTGACCTCCTGCACCCTCTTTGCGAAATTCTCCCCCTGTCTCGCCTCGATCACGGCGACGACATTCTCCTTCGTGTCGGCCGTGCAGGAGAAAAAACCGTACGAGGCGCCGGTCAGAGCCGGGACATGGCGGCTGATGGTCGCCTGCAGGTCAGACGGGTAGATGTTATGCCCGTTGACGATGATCATCTCCTTGATGCGCCCGGTGATGTAGAGATTCCCTTCATATAAAAAGCCGAGATCGCCGGTTTTATAAAACTCACAGTCGTAACCCTCCATCTTTACATGGAAATTCCGGCTGTCCTTCGGATTATCCCAGTAGCCGTCCGCCACGCTGTCCCCGGAGAGAAAGATCTCGCCGATGTGCAGGTCGGGGTAGACTTTTTTCGTCTTCGGGTTGCCGATGACGACAGTCAGGTCTTTGACCGGCCTGCCGACGCTGACGATCTCCGTGGTGTGGCGGGATGTCTGCGCTTCGGGCTGCGCGGAGCCCGCGACGCTGCCTGTTATGTTCGCCGTGTGAGGCGTGTTCGCGGCATTCTGCACTTCGTTCTGTGCGGAGGCGGCTTCGCTGCCTGTTATGTTCGCAGTGCGAGGCGTGTTCGCGGTATTCCGCTCTCCGCGCTGTACAGAGGCGGTTTCGCCGCCTGCAGTGTCTGCGCCGCCTGTGTCCTCAACGATCACCGCCCGGTTTTTCTGGTATGCCTCATAGTCCAGCGTCAGGGTGCGGTAATCCCGGCTGGCGAATGTTGCAAGGCAGACATTCTCCGAGACACCGTAACCGGGAGCCATTGCGTCAGGCGGGCAGCGGAACATGGAGGTAAACCGTCCGGCGCTTTTGGCGCTGATGAACTCCGAACCGTTCATAAAGTGGGTTACCTGTCCGAGCGAATATTTTGCCGCTTCCGCGTCGGAAAAGATGCGCGTACAGGCATCATAGGCGGAGCCGGGACCGACCGTCAGCGTGATTTTAAAATCTGAGATCAGCCGGATCCAGAGCTTCGGGTTTTCCAGAAAGCGGAGCGTCTGCAGGAAATAACCCGTTGAACTTGTCGCGACGATCGGCATGCAGATCGTGACGACCAGCCCGAGGTTATGAAAAAACGGAACCCAGGTAGCCAGAGAGACGTTGTCGAGGCTTAAGGACGCGGAACACTGCTCGATATTCTTCATCAGGTTCTTCCAGGTCACGCGGACGCCCTTCGGCGCTTTCGTGGAGCCGGAGGTGTATTGCAGATAGACCAGCTGATCCGGACTCGCCGGTACGATGACGTCCTCACGGCGGTAAGGATCCAGGCGGTCGGTATAAATGCGTTTCAGGCGTACGGTATCGCGGAACGCTTCCCTTAAGAGGCGGCCGGCGATGTTCACATCGGAGTCCTGCTCTAGTTCATAATTAGAGATCAGTGCCTTCGGATGGCAGGACCGCAGGACGGAAATGAGATGCTCCGTCTTGTCCTCGTCCAGCGGCGGCGGAATGATCGTGAATACAACGCCCGCCATCATGCATCCGTACACGGCGTACATGGTTCCGAAATCCTGCATGGAAAAAATCACCGCGCGGTCTCCGGGGCGCAGCCCCTTTTTCCGCAGCATATACGCAACCTCCAGCGCCCTGTGCCAGGCCTCAGAGAATGTATGCTTCTCCTGCAGCCAGGTCTGCGTGTTGTCGTCGTAATCGACAAAGCGAAAGACCGCACGGTCCGAAGCGTCAGCGGCTTTATCCTTTAAATAGTCAATAAGAGTCGGTTTTGTTCTCATGTAATTCGTTGCCCCTGTATAAAAATGATGTTGAGGATGGCGAGAGCACACAGTACGGAGTAAGACGCAGCAATACACAGCAATACGCAGCAATGCGCGGGTGTCATCATACCGGAATGGCATTTGCCCCCTGTGACACCACGGATTTTTCGCACGGCGCAAAATCGCCGTTACTATAATATATCGGATACGGAATTCCCGCAAGTGAAATAAATATAAAATTATGAAAGAGCGACGACACACGAGGTTAAAATTCAGAGGACATTGCCCTCAAATAGCAAAAGCGATGCCGGTCTTCAGCCTTTGCAGCCCGTCTTCCACAAGTGAGCGCGGGCAGGCGATATTCATGCGCAGGAAGCCTCTGCCGGATGCTCCGTAGGCGGAGCCGTCCGCGAGGTACAGACCGGTCTTTTTGCGGATCAGGGAGCCGAGTTTCTCGCCGGGCTGCGCCAGCCCCGTGCCGTCCAGCCAGAGCAGATAGGTAGCCTCAGAGGGAACCATCCGAAGCTGCGGGATCTCTGCCGCGACAAACTCGCTGACAAGGCGCCGGCTGTCGGAGAGGTAAGCGCGCAGCTCATCCAGCCAGCCGCCGCACTGTGTGAACGCGGCAATGCTGACGGCAGCTGCGAAGGAATTCGGTTCCGCGGCTTCATCGGTGTTCAGGGCGCGCCAGACCTTATGGCGCAGGAATTCATCTGGTATCATCATGGCGGCGCTGTGCAGCCCGGCCAGGTTGAAAGCCTTAGTCGGCGAGATGCAGGTGATGCTGTTGCGGCGGCACGCCTCTGACACAGAGATAAAGGGAATGTAATCCCGCCCCGGCTCGGTGATGTCGCAGTGAATCTCATCCGATATAACGATCACGTGGTGCTTCAGACAGAGTTCGCCGATTGCGGCGAGCGTTTCCCTGTCCCAGATTTTCCCGATGGGGTTGTGCGGATTGCACAGAATCATCATGCTGGTCTGCGGATCCGCCAGTTTTTTTTCCAGATCGTCCCAGTCGATGTGATAGGAGGCGGTGTCCGGGTCGTAGAGCAGGCGGTTCTCCAGCACATTTCTCCCGTTATTGAGGATACAGTTGAAAAAGATATTGTATACCGGCGTCTGAATCAGGACGTTCTCCCCGGGTGATGTCAGTTTCCGGACCGTCGAGGAGATGGCGGGGATGACGCCGGTACAGAAGACCAGCCAGTCCTTCTCCACGCCCAGTCCGTGACGGATGCCCCACCAGTCCATGATGGAGGTATACCACTCCTTCGGTATGCACGAATATCCGAAAACGCCGTGATCCAGCTGTTTCTGAATAGCCTCCCGGATCTCCGGCGCAGCCTGAAAATCCATGTCCGCCACCCACATGGGAAGCTCGTTTTCTCTGACCCTCCATTTCAGGGAATCTGTATTTCTGCGGTTTGTGACAGTATCAAAATCATATTTCATGAAAGTATTCTCCTTTTGTGATGCGGATGATGGAACTAAAGCGGGTCTGTGACGAGCGATTCCCCCGGGTGTGGTTTCTGCGGGAAAGAGCGGAGCCGGTTCAGCCTCGGGGAAGCATCGCTGAACCCGTACAGCCGCCTGGGTGCGGCTGTGCCGGGATTGGCATTCAGCTCGAAGCCCTGCACGTGATCCGGGTCATGGACGGGTCGACCCGGTCTCTCTCGATGATCAGCTCGTCGATACTCTCCGCCGTGATGGCGCCGGAGGAAGGGTTCAGCACACTGTCAATTCTGCTGGTGATGTCGGCCTCGACCGAAGAATATTCAAACGCCAGCGTCGTATGGATCAGCTTGCAGTTTTTCATAACGAGACGGTCGATGTAGCACATGCCCTGCAGGCTTTCCACCGTACAGTTAATCAGCGTCAGGTTCTTAGAATTCCAGCCCAGATATTCCCCGGAGATAAAGGAATCATATACCGTGATATTTTCCGAGTTCCAGAAAGCGTCTTTTGAGAGCATCCGGGCATTCTTAATCGAAGCATTTTTCACACCGTCAAACGAATAATTCCCGACCAGGGTGAAATCCTCCGCTTCTATATTTTCCGAATTCATCGCAAAATAATCGCCTTTCGCGTAAACCCGGCGCAGTTTTATATCCGAGCAGCTCCAGAGGGTCTCCTCTGCATTGGCAAAAGAGACATTCTCCAGCGTCAGTTTCCTGCACCTGCGGAAATTCTTCGGCGCCTCGATCACACAGTCACGCACGGAAATGTCATTTGTGTACCAGACACCGGCGCGCGCCATCTCAAACCAGGTGGTCCGTTCCGCGTCGATGTGGTTACAGTACCAGAGGGGATACTTCCATTTAAACATACAGTTTTTCAGTGATATACGGCTGCTCTCCTTCAGCGGGGATTCGCCGTTGTCAAATATCATATCGTAAACATCCAGGTCATTTGAGTGGAACAGTGCCCGCTCACCTGTTAAAAATTGCTGATGTATTTCCTGTCCCATTTTGAATCGTGTCCTTTCTTTGCGGAGTGACTTTCATAGCAATAGGATTGTAACACTTTGGCGGTCAATAATCCAGTGTGATTTTGGTGTGCTGCATGGTCGACCGGCTCGCGGGCAGAATTTCTTCGGAAATCTCATAAAAAAGTCCCACAGCGGATGCAAATGTGTTATACTGATTCACTATAATGATATGATACAAGGAAATCTCTGATTTCTGTTATCGAACTTATGCAGAGCTGCAATCCGTAGTATCATACCCTTTTGTCGCCCGAATCATGATATATGCAAATAGCCGGAAGGGAGATTCGTATGGCAAACCGTATGGAAGAAAACCGTTATATAACACCGGTTAATATAGTATTTGCCCTGATCAATGCGGTCGTATATGTGGTACTGGAGATTATGGGTGACACGACAGACGCGCTGTTTATGTACAATCACGGCGCGATGTATCCGTATGCCGTCCTGCAGGATGGGGAGTGGTACCGGTTGCTGACATCGTCATTCCTCCACTTCGGTCTGGCGCATCTGGTGAACAACCTCATCCTGCTGATCTGCCTCGGAAGCTATCTGGAGCGCAGATACGGCAAAGCGCGGTATATCATCCTGTATCTGGTGTGTGCGGTCGGCGGCAGCCTGGTATCTATGCGGCATATGCTTTATACACAGGATATCGCGGTATCCGCCGGGGCATCGGGCGTCGTGTTCGGCATGGTCGGGGCGCTGCTCTTTCTTGTGCTGCAAAATAAAGGGAGGTTTGAGGACCTGTCCCTGCGCCGGTTCCTGCTGATGATGGCGCTGGCACTCTACAACGGATTTGCTGCCGCGGGGGTGGACAACGCGGCGCATGTGGGCGGTCTGATCGTCGGATTTGTCATGGGTGCCGTGTTCTTCGCGCTGGAGAAGCTGGCACAGGCGGTGCGGTGCTGAGGCAGTGTCACCGCTGCGGAGCAATCCTAAAAACATTCGGAATCCGCTAAATTTGACCAAAAAACGGTCAAATTTGCTACTTCCTCATGTTTTTGCGGTCCCCAATGTCAGAAATACGGATGCAAGCATCCGATTTCTGACCTTTTGTCCCTTGTATCATGATATTTGATGTACGAGGAGAACGAAAAATGAAACAGAATGAGATTATAAAGATATATGGGACAGATTATAAGGAAATGACGAAGCTGCTGCTGGAAAGGGCGGATCTTGCTTCGGAGATTCCGTCGCCGGAGTCCCTGATCGGCATCAAGCCGAACCTGGTGACACCGACCCCGGCGGAATACGGAGCGACGACGCATCCGGAGATCGTGGCGGGAATCATAGAGTATCTGCGGGAACACGGTTTTCCCAGGATGGTGATCCTGGAGAGTTCCTGGGTAGGCGATGTCACGGCGGAAGCGTTTGAATGCTGCGGATACAACACTCTGTCGGAACATTACGGGGTTGAGTTGTGGGATCTGCAGAAGGATTCCTCCCATTTCGTGGACTGTGGGAGCAGGTACCCCGGGTCAGAGCACGGGGAATCGGGACATGCGGCTTTCCGTGCCGGAGATTGCAGAGGACAGCGCATTGGGTCAGGACGCGGGGAATCGGGGCACGCAGTTTCCCGTGCAGGGAACAGCAGAACCGAGGAAATCCTCGGCACGGCAAGCAGCGATCACGCAGTTTCCCGTGCAGGGGACAGCGAAAGCATGCGCCTGCGCGTGTGTGATCGTGTGGATGAGATTGATTTCCTGATCAATGTCCCGGTGCTGAAGGGGCATTGCCAGACGAAGATCACCTGCGCCCTGAAAAACAGCAAGGGTTTGATTCCGAATTCAGAGAAACGGCGTTTTCACACAATGGGCCTGCACCGGCCGATCGCATATCTGGGAGCGGTCATTCACCAGGATTTTATCGTGGTGGATCATATCTGCGGGGATCTGGACTTTGAGGAGGGCGGGCACCCTGTGGTGAGAAACTGCATCATGGCCGCGAAGGATCCTGTCCTGACAGACGCCCTCGTCTGCCGGATGCTGCAGTATGACATCTCGGAGGTGCCGTATGTGGGAATGGCGGAAGCGCTCGGCGCGGGCAGAGCGGATCCGGACGCGGCGCACATTACAACCATCGAAAGACCTGAAATCGCAGACAGCGGGATGGCAGAAGAAGAAAAACCGGACGAGCCGGAAGGGCTTCGCAGACACAAGGTATGCGACGTACAGTATGCGGTGGAGGAGGTGGATGCCTGCAGCGCCTGTTATGCCATGCTGGTTCCGGCTCTGGATCGGCTGAGGGAAGAGGGTTTGCTGGAGAAACTCCGGGAGAAAATCGCGATCGGGCAGGGATATCGCGGAAAGCAGGGAAAACTCGGCGTCGGACTCTGCACATCCGGTTTTGAATACTGCATCCGCGGCTGCCCGCCGTCAGAGGAGCAGATCTATAAGGAATTGGTGATGTATATAGAAAGCGCTGAGAATGCGTAACTGTGTTGCGAGGAAGGTTCCTAAGGACATTGCCCCGGGATACAATCCAACAAAATGATGCCAAACTGTTGGTTGATTTCCACTATGCAAACAGATAAAATACTCTTATCTAATCCGTAGGAAAAGGGGGAATTCTGAAATGCCGATCAAAGTACCGGATTCACTGCCGGCGACAGCCGTGCTGGAGAGCGAGAATATATTTGTCATGACGGAGTACCGCGCGATCCATCAGGACATCCGTCCGCTGAACGTCCTGATCCTGAATCTGATGCCGACGAAGGAAGTCACAGAGACCCAGCTCCTGCGGAAACTGTCGAATACGCCGCTGCAGATCAAGGTCGAGTTCCTGCAGACGGTCAGCTACACACCGCAGCACGTGGATTCCCGTCATATGCAGTCGTTTTATACGACGTTTGAAAAAGTGCGGAACCGCTGGTTCGACGGCATGATCATCACCGGCGCACCGCTGGCGGACGTGGCATACGAGGACGTGGCGTACTGGGCGGAACTCTGTCAGATCATGGACTGGGCGAAGGTTCATGTGCACTCCACGCTGCATATCTGCTGGGGTGCCCTGGCCGGTCTCTATTACTATTACGGGATTCCCACGGTGGAGTACCCGGAGAAGCTGTCCGGCATCTATCCGAACCGGGTGCTGAAGAAGAGTTCACCGCTGTTTCGCGGTTTCGATGATGTCTTTCAGGCACCGCACTCCCGGGAGGTCGGCGTGCTGGAGGAAGATGTCCGTAAAGTTCCGGATCTGGAGCTGATCGCGGACAGTGACGCTGGAGGTCCGACAATCTTAAAGACGACGGACTCCAAATATTTCTTTGCGCTCTGCCATCTGGAGTATGATTCGGATACGCTTGCGCTGGAGTACCGGAGGGATCTGGAGAAAGGGATCAACCCGCATATCCCGTACAATTATTTTCCGGACGACGACCCGACGCAGAAGCCGATCGTACGGTGGCGGTCGGCGGGGCAGCTGCTGTTTTCAAACTGGCTCAATTACTACGTGTACCAGACGACGCCGTATGAAATCGGGAACCATGCAGGGAAGTAGCGGAAACACAAGGAAAATCAAGGCTTTGCGGCACCTTGGCGGAAAACGCGGTTCTTACAAAATGCGTTAAAATGCGTTATATATTGATAGAAAAATGGTGTCAAAATGGTGTCAGAGAAATGAAAATGGTGTCAAAATGGTGTCAGCCGGATTTGGAATGGTGTCAACTTAAAATGCGGATGCAAGCCATATATAATACCAGAAGAACCAACGATAAGAACAGGAGCTATATTGTTTAAAAGCAAAATATAAAAGCCGCGCTGGCGGCATTCTTACTATATACTTCCGTGCAGCCGCCATGAAGTCATCCTGGTGCCGGAGAGCAAAGTCTCTGATGCAAAAAGCCTTCAATCTATGGTGCAGGAGGTCAATTCCACGGTCGTTTCCCGTGAGGACCGGCTGAGTGACAATGTTATACTATTATAACGCAGAGCGATATCCTTTCCTGCGTATTTTTATTGCCATATCTGGCTGAATTATGTACCTGTGCCTGAAAAAATTGACGCTTTAAAAGAAGAATGTAGGTATCAGCTATAGGTATTAATTTTGCATTCCATCTGAAAAACCGTTTCTATACGGACAGCAGAATCAGACTGTATCTGACATCCCCCGTGGTTATCTGAGACCTTAAACTGATGCATTCGTGTCTACAGGGAACTGGGAAAAACGGGAATTTTCCCTTCCTTCCCTCCCAAGGGAAAACACACTCGCTATCTGATGGCTCAGAATCTAAAAAAGAATCCGGAAAATGAGTTGGTCTTCTGGCAATGATTTCATTTACAGGGGAATTATGCCTGCAATCAGCATCGTGAAGTAATTGCATAAACTACAGGCTCATGCTATAATCATAAAATATGAAAGAACATCATTTTAAGGTGATGCTTGAAGGAGATGATATTATGATGACATCATTGATCCGGGAATCTGACACATGTTATCTGGAAGAAATGCGTGAATATGTGTTTTCCTTGCAGAAACAGCAAAGTGAAGCGCCTGATACGGCTTGTGATGACGCCAAGAAGGCTTTGATCCGTACGGGCGTGACAACTCCTGCTGGAGTTCCAAAAGAAAAGATTGTAACCTGGGAGTAAAATGGAATGTATAAAAAACTACCGCATCTGGTTCTTGGTTTTCATGGATGCAGACAGGATATTTTTGAAAATGTGATTTATCATGGCGAAAGATTGAAGGCAAGTTCAAACGCATATGACTGGCTGGGGCATGGGATCTATTTCTGGGAACAAAATTATCAACGAGCATATGAATGGGCGGGAAATAGATATGCAGATCAGGCAGCTTCCTTGAAGGAGAACGTGTGTATCCGGGATCTGAATTTTTCGAGAAGACTCATGTTCAATTATGTATATGCAATCCAAATTGTATAAAAGGGTATTTTGCACCGCTAAAGCCAGATGAAAGCTTTATTATCCCGTAAATAACTTTGCATTAATTTACTGGATTACTATCCTGATGTTTTGGCCAGAACAGAGAATGATAGTATAACAATGCCTCCGGAACAATCAAAAAAGTTCAATATAACAAAAATAAACAAAATACAATCGTCTGCAGCAAAACGGACTTGGTTTTCTATTTTATTCAGAATGGGTGGTGGACATATGTACAAAATATCAGATTCAACAAAAAAATCTTGAGAAAACATTAGGAATAAGTCTTTCTGTTCTTGACCAAATGTCCGCAGACGAAGAACGGCAGTGGGTCGAAAAAAAAACTGGAAAGAAATTATCATACAGTAAAGAAAATCGGCATGGGATAATTGGCAGAGGTAATCCGCTGCTTGCACGCAAAAAAATCAGAACCATTGAAGACTTGGATAAAAAAAGCAAAAAGCTTTTTGGCATATAACGAATGAAAACAGGTAATAATAGTATTTCAGAAGGCATACATAAGCGCGAAAAAGACATATACGAACAATATCAAAAAACCATTTCGTACTTTATCGTAGAATTAGAAGTCAGGGATGTAGAATTTCCGGTTGAGATCTTTAATGAGATAAGATCCATATTTACGCACCTTGCACGGTTTAAATTGCAAAACAGCCTCGATGATTTAACATCCGCCGAAAGACATGTAAAACGCGCCATCCTGGATTGTTATAAATATATGTGTGTTTCATATGCTGAAGAAATATCACAATTCCGCGAATCATATAGGAAGGTAGATCTTAAAATTGCCGATAATGGGGCGTTTTTGCCTAAGTTGGACCAACTGGAACATAAAGCAAAAATGTCCTGCCTTTTAGCAAAAAGAGCCGAAATAACCAGCCAAGCGTCTGAAGATGAATTATACAAATTGTTCGAAGAAGCATATAATAATTACGAAAATCTTTCCAGCTTTCTGAATGATTCCTATGAGGCAATTTTATTTGCCAGCAGCCACTCGAAAAGAAGTAACGTTATTACAATCATATCAACAATCATTACAATTATAAGTTATATTTTTTCTTTACCTGTTCCAGTTTCTCGTCGGACATCCTGGTATACTTTTTTGCTTTTATGAGCGGTACACCATCTTTAACCATTTCAATAAAATCGCTTGTCTGCTGGCTTTCAGCACCTTCGTCATAGATTTTAATTGCTTCAGGGTCTAATATTTTGCCACCCATAATTTCACCTATCCTTTCCTGAATATTTTTCTCTTTTAAAGCCAAATTCTGTGCAATGCGAACAATAACACCACATATAATAGCCGCTTCAAAGTTTGTAATTCTTTTCTCTTCGTTCATTGCAAGAAGCTGATTGTGGATATCGTTATAAATATCTGTCAGATGCTGCAGCTTTTCATGAAAAACTCATTCGACAGAGAATCAAGCAGATTGTCAGGAAAGCATATAGATACCGCAATATCCAGAATATGTTCGACATGGCATATTCCTGCTGCCCTCCCGTCCATCCTGGCGCTGTTATTTCCATTTCCCCGCGTGTACCTCATCGCACTGCCGCCCTTTAAGGTGCAGCTGAAATATAACTTGTTACACAGTCATTTCTATTTATGAACAAATATGACAAAATAATAATTTTGTGTAAAATGTACATTTGGGTCTTGCCATTTTCTGTTTTTTTGTTATAATACTCCACATAGCTGCGCAGGGTCTGGCTTCCGAACCGGACAGGGCGCAGTTACACATTCACAGATTCACATAGTTACACGTTCACACAGTCACACAGTCACGCAGTCACACAGTCATGTAATCACACAGTCACACAGTTACGCAATCACACAGTCATGTAATCACACAGTCACACGTTTACACAGCTTCATAGTTTCAAAGTTGTTTTTCTTATAGCTCAGTTTTATTTTCTGTGTCTTTTCAATTTTTCTCAGACATAGATCGGTTTTGTTTTTTATTTACAGAGTAGATTTTGTATTAACTTGCATAGTTTAACTTGCTTATATTTTCGTGCCCGGCGCGCAGGCATGAGATATATAAATAAAACAATATAACAAAGGAGTGCGATATGAAATTTGAAAAACTAAAAACGGCGCTGCCGGCCTTTGTGCTGGCGGCGGCAGTCGGCGCATCGTCCTGCGCGGGGGCTGTCCCTGCGTTGGCGGGCGCTGCGCGGCCGGGGGAGTTTTCGGTGCTGGCGGATGCCGGGTCGTCCGTGAACAACACGGCGGCCGCGGATGCCCTTGAGAATTCCGACATCATCGACACGTCAAAGACCGGGTTGCTGACCATCCGTAAGTATGATCTGACGGCAGCAGAGGCTGCGGGGGCTTACAGCGCCGGCTTGTATGGGGCGACCGGCGAGGCGGATTCAGATGTGGAGGACGCCCTGGAAGGCTACGGCATTGAGGGCGTACAGTTCACCCTGCTCCGCGTCGGCAATATTGAGCAGTACAGCACGACAGGAGGAGGAACCGCCGAGGTCTGCCTGGTATATGAGATCCCGCCGGAGCTGGCGGAGATCCTTGCGGACGGCGGCCTTGATCCGGCGGAAGCGGTGGATATGGACACAGATTGGGTATCTGAGCGCTGTTCCGACACAGACATGTATCATTTTACGAGCGATGCGATCGAGTCCGCTCTGGCGGCAATCCTCGCTGACGACAATGTGCAGGCGAAAAACAGGCTGGAGATGTATCTCTGCGACTATGGGACACTGGTGGATAATACCGACGACATGGTCACGGGTTCCGACGTGAACGGTGTCGGGACCGCGATCAACATGCCCCTGACGGATGAGGAGGGCTATACTGCGGTCACCGGCCTGCCGCTCGGCCTGTATCTGGCGGTTGAGACGCAGGTGTCGGAGCAGGCGGCGGAGACGGTCAATCCGTTTTTTGTACAGCTCCCTTTTACCGCCGCATCGGAACAGGACTCGGAATACTGGCTTTATGACATGACGGTTTATCCGAAGAACCAGTCCGGAAATCCGTCACTGGACAAGAGCGTGCGGAACGCGTATTCCAATACCGCGGAGGATGACAAAAACGGAGCCGTGAACGCGGGCGGCACGTATGACGGCGCGAACGACTCAGATTCCCTGGTTGTGTGGAACGATGACTCTGATTCCGTCCTCTCTGTGACTTATGATGAGGATGGAAACATTGTCGATACCGCGACCGGCGAGCAGGATACGGATGACGCAAATTACGTGTCAAACCGCGGCGGTTATACCATTGACGGCACTACATCCGATGCGAACGGCGCGGGCACTTCCGTCGATTATGCTTACCGCGATACAACTACCGCTTCCGGGGGCGATCTTCTGGATTATATCCTGGTATCCAGGCTGCCGCACATCAGTTCCGCGGCAACGTACCTGACAGAGTACACGTTCGCGGATTATCTCTCCGCAGCCCTCGTTTACAGCGGGGATGTCAGGATCGCGTTCTACCATACGGGAAAGGACGCAGCTGTGAACAATACGGCGCAGGCGGATCTGATCTGGTATGTGACATCTGATTCGTCTGACGCAAAATATGCCGAAGTGACGGAGACCAATCCCTATACGGGAACAGAGACATATGAAGGGACAACGGAGCTGACTGTGAGCCTGACAGAGGAGGGGCTGGCGCTGATCAACGGCACCGATGCCGGGGGCAGCCCGGTTTACTGGACGGACAGCGAAGGCACGCAGTGGCAGGGATTTTCGGATTACTATATGGTCGTGTATTACACCGTGAACGTCGCATCGGACGATACGGCGGTGCTCGGCGATGCGGGGAACGAGAACAATGTTTCCCTGACATGGTCCCGCTCTTCCGAGGGGTATTACAATGTCCTGACTGACCGGAATTATGTCTATACATACGGCCTTGACCTGACCAAGCAATTTTCCGACGGCAATGGCAGCTATAAGAATGTTCAGTTCAGGCTGTACAATTCAACAGATTATTATTATGTGACGGCGGAGGAGGCCGTCGACAGCGGCGGCAGCGGCACGGGCGTGTACTATGTGACCGGGAAGACGACAGATGAGGCGAAAGCGGCCGCGTTCGTCCCTTCGGATACCGGACATATCGTCATAAACGGACTGGAGGCGGATACTTATGCGCTGACAGAGGTCGCGACGGACGGCGGATACAGCCTCCTGGGAGACCGGGTCGTCATCAGCATCCTGCAGACGGACCGTGAAATCATTGCTTCGGTGTCAGGCGTGACAGGCCTTACATCTGAGGACGCGGCCGCGATCATCGAGTTTTACAACGGCGGCATTTATGATGAGAACGGAAATCTGATCAGTGCGGCTGAAACAGATCTGGCGGGGGATGCTGTTTACGATAAAAACGGCAATCTGATCCGGGCTGCGGTTCAGGATGCCTCAGTGGACTATTCAGCGCCGGACAGCCCGAACGGCCGGACCATCAACGGTTCTGATATGTATGTGGGCGATATCGTTTCCGCCGCGGCTTCCGTTGACGGCGCGGCAGGCGCAATGACTGCTTCCGGCGCCTCAGAGAATGCCTTTGTCGGGATTACCGTCACCAACACAAAGAATTTCCTGCTTCCGCAGACCGGCGGCACCGGTCTTTACCTGATCACCGTGGCCGGTGTGGCCGCGGCTGCCGGCGGCATTTATATGGCGGTGCGCAGAAAACGAAAGAAAGTACGGGTCTGACCGCAGACCATGAAGGATCAGATGACGAAATACCTTGCCGCCGCGGTACTGATCATGGGGGTGGTCCTGACGTTTTACCCGTGGATATCCAATGGCATTTACGAGCGCACGGCAGAATCAGCAGCCGCTGCGTACAGCGCCGCTGCGGATGCCGTTCCGGACGAGGAGACGGAACGCACATGGAAAGCCGCGGAGGCCTATAATGACCGGCTCCTTGCGTCGGAGGTTACGCTTTCCGACCCGTTTACGTACGAAAGCGCCGGTGCGGGAGATGTGAATTATGACACTGTCCTGAATATGGATGGATCCGGGATCATGTGTTTTGTGGAGATACCGAAGATCAGCGTATACCTGCCTGTTTACCACGGCACTTCCCGGGAAATCCTTCAGAAAGGGGCGGGTCATGTGGAAGGGACAGCACTCCCGATCGGAACGGAGGGAGGCAGGCCGATCATTTCGGCGCACGCCGGGATGAGTTCCGCAAAAATGTTCACGGATCTGAGCTGCATGGAGGAAGGGGATCTGTTTTTTATCCATGTTCTGGATGAAACGCTGGCATACAGAGTGGTTGAGATACTGGTGATTGAGCCGGATGACATCCCGGCTGCTGCGGCCAGGGAAGGGCGTGATCTCGTGTCTCTTATGACGTGCACCCCGTATGGCGTCAATTCACACCGGCTGGTCGTTACGGGGGAACGGACGGAATATACGGACGGGCTGCGGCGGGAGGCCGACGCGCAGAGCGCAGATGCCGGGTCGGAATGGATGAGAGCATACAGAAACGCGGTGATCACTGCACTTGCTGTTATTGCCGGGATTCTGACGGCCTCGAGGTTCATAAAGAAGTTAAAGAGGAAGCTGCGGAAATAATTTTCCTCCGCAGGGAAAGGCAATACAGATGCCGGGAAAAATCATAAAAAAGATACTGTGCATACTGATCCTGACAGTCGGAATCGCTGTTTTTGTTTACCCGGAAGCCGCCGCCCGGCGCTTTGACAGGGAGACAGAGACCGCCGTCACGGCGTTTGAAACGGCGGCAGAGGAAGAGGCGAAGGATGCGGCGCGGGCAGAGGCGGAAGCCGGATCCGCAGCGGAAGACGGAGAAGAACGCGCGGCAGAAAGCGGCGGAGAAGACTCCGGCGGCGCGGACATCCTGATTTCGTCGGAGTCCCTGCGGGAGTCTGTACAGGCATATAATGCCGGGTTGTGGGAAACCAGGCAGGCGGATTACAGCGATGCCTGGGCAGTCGCGCAGGCACCTTCCATTGAGGGACTTGATGACGCCATGTTCGGGTACATTGAGATCCCCGCTATGGACACGGAACTCCCGCTGTATATCGGGGCATCCGCGGCAAATCTGGCAAGGGGCGCGGCTGTGCTCGGCGCGACATCCCTCCCGGTCGGCGGCGAAAACACGAACTGCATCATTGCCGCTCACCGGGGATACCGGGGCATTCCGTTCTTCCGTGATATCGAGAAGCTGTCTGTCGGGGATTCCGTGTATATCACAAATCCCTGGGGTACGCTCGGCTACCGGGTCGAGTCCGTCGACATCATAGATCCGACGGACTCGGACAAGGTGAAAATCCGGGAGGGCAGGGACATGGTGACACTCATGACATGCCACCCATACCGCTCCAATGGCCGGTACCGGTATGTCGTGTACTGCATACGCGACGACTCCGTACTCAGCGGGGACGCACGGCAGGGCGGGGCGGAAGCGGCGTATATCATGGCTTCTGACGGGACGGTGTATGAGGCGTCGCAGCCGGATATTGAAAAGGAAACCCTGTTCCGCCGCGTCTGCGCCGCGGCGCTTATCCTTTTCTTTCTCATCTGCCTGCTCACAGGCAGACGCAGACACGGCAATCTTCACTGATGCTTTAACATAATGAATGAAAACTGCCTGCCCGCAGGCGGGCGCAGACGTAACAGGAGAGCAGCCCGCACCCATGTGCGGGGTACAAAACAATAAAGGAGGATTTTATGAATAAGGCAAGACGGCCGGCGGCTTTGCTGCTGGCGGCAGTGCTTCTTCTCACATCTGTCATCACGGGATTCGCCGGGAATAGTGCAGATGCCGGGAACAGTGCAGATACCGGGAACAGCTCCGCGGGTTATTCTGTCTCATTTTCCTGTGATGAGGACTGTGGGACGGTGGATATCCCAGGCGGCACTTCCCGGGTGCCGGGAGATACCGTGACATTCACGGTAACCCCGGATGACGACCATTACGCCTCGCAGGTGCAGAGCGCCCCGGAAGACCTGGAATGGGTAAAGGGCGGCACCGGCGACGCGCACGGCTCGCTCGAGCTGGGGGAGCCGGTGGAATATTCTTTCACCATGCCGGAGTCGGATG
This sequence comes from Lachnospiraceae bacterium, assembly GCA_020859905.1. GTDB lineage: Bacteria > Bacillota > Clostridia > Lachnospirales > Lachnospiraceae > Eubacterium_I. The sequence continues at coordinate 30,240 of JAJBVI010000052.1, forward strand.
TTGAGATCTGGGCGGAGTTCGGCACCGCGGCCGCAGCGGACGCGGATGCCCTTGAGCCGGGGGACGCCAGTTTTAAAGGCTGGGCGGACCAGATCGCGGGGCTGCTGGAGAGCGGCATTGATATCGGCGCAGATATAGAAACAGATACAGAAACAGGAATTGCTGCGGGAACCGATACGGGAGCCAAAAGCGATATGGAAGCGGAAACCGGCACGGGATCATCTGCGGGAGCATCTGCGGCGCGGAAGGCATCCGCGGCGCTCGAGTCGTTCGCGTTAAGCTCAGGCCTCGTCGTGGAGGCGCAGGCGGCCGCGTCAGACTTGACCGTGACGCTGGAGTATTCGCGGTCGATCAGCTACATGAGGTGGGAGACGCACGACTACCACCTGTCGGACAGCACGGTCGTGTTCTGCGCGGAGCCGTCAAAAGCGAGTCCCAGCCGGGGGACGTTCACGGCCGGCGTGTATGACAGCAGCCTGATGAGGGCGGCTCTGTACTTCGGCTGCGGCGGCCCGGCGGAAAGCAGCGGGTACGGCGTGTCGCATTACCTGTCCCAGCACGGTCAGGACGAGTCCCTGGCCTACGTCTGGACACACCTGCTGGTGTCCTATATATATGACGGCTGCTCGGACAGCTCCGACGCGTTCCGCGGGTGCAACGACGAGACGATCCAGGGCGTGAAGGATCTGGTGTCGCAGCTTGGCAGCGCGGCGTCCATGGTGCCGGATGCCTTCACGGCCTACACGTTCAGCACGGGCTCGAGCTACCAGGCCATGGCGTTCGGCGTATATGAGCCGGGCATCACCGTCACGCTCCAGAAGTCGTCCGGCAATGTTTCCATATCGGGCGCAGGCAGCCTGTATACGCTCGCCGGGGCGGTGTACGGGGTCTACTCCGACAGCGGCTGCACGAAGCTGGTGACGACCATGACGACGGATTCGAGCGGGTACGCCTCCGTTGATATTTCCGAGGGCGGCACGTATTACGTGAAGGAGATATCCGCGTCCACCGGGTTTGACGTGGATGCGACCGTGCATGCCGTGACGGTTGAAAGCGGCGGCACGGGGTCCGTGTCGTCGACCGAGGTGCCGAAGGTCGTCTACCTGGACATTTACAAGCATTCAAGCGACGAGGCCGTCTCTGAAGGGAACAGCAGCTATTCCCTGGAGGGTGCCGTGTACGGGGTTTATACGGACTCCGGCTGCACGGAGATGCTGACGACCCTGACGACGGACGGGGAAGGGAAGACGTTCAGCGGCGACCTTGCGATCCGGGACTACTGGGTGAAGGAGATCACCCCGCCGCCCGGGTTCGCGCTCGACACGGCGGTGCATTACGTGAACGCCTCCAACACGTCCGTCCAGTCCGGGCAGCGCTACACCGTGGACTCTTACGAGACGCCGGTGTACGGGTACATCCATGTGTTAAAGAAATCGGAGGATGAGTCCGCCACCAGCGGGAACGACAATTATTCCGTCAGGAATGCGATATTCGGGATCTACAGCTCCAGGTCCGATGCGGAGAATGACTCGCATGCCATCGAGTATATTTATACGGACCTGACCGGCGAGGCAGTATCCTCGCGGAAGTACGCAATAGGAACGTATTATGTGAAGGAGACCCCGGCAGGCGCGTCACAAGGCTACTGGATCGATGAGACGGTCTATGAAGCGGAGATCTCATCCGCCAGCACGCCGGGCACGGTATGCTATGCCGGCGGCGGCGACGTAATCTATGAGCCGCCGCAGAAGGGCTACATCCAGGTGTACAAGGAATCTGCGGACAGATCCGTTACGGACGGGAACAGCAATTATGACCTTTCCGGCGCGGAGTATACGGTTTATGATCCGGACGGCACAGCGGTCGGCGTGATTACGGTCAGCAGGAATGATGACGGGAATTACTCCGGAGTATCCGGGGAGCTTGCCCTCGGCACGTATACGGTGAAAAAGACAAAGGCGCCGCAGGGATACGAGCTTGACCCGAATGAGTATACCGTCAAGATCACAGAGTGGGCGATGTTCTCCCAGCAGGGCGTGGATCTTTACAATAAAGTCCCGCTGGGCTATGAGGTGGACTCCGCGGATGAGCCCTGGACGGTCTGCCTTGCCGTGCAGAAGTCCATCGACTATGACGCGTTCACCTTCGAGCCGACGCGCGGGTTCGATGCGAGCTCGCTCATATCGCGCGTCGATGAGAGCAGCGCGTATTCCCTGGAAGGGGCGGAATACTGCATCTACGGGAGCTACGAGGGCACCCTGAACGAAGACGGGTCCGAGTTCATCGCAAAAATCACGACGGATGAGGACGGCTACGGGCAGACGGACGTCACCGTGCCCATGGGCACCTACTACATCAAGGAGACGAAGGCGCCGGAAGGCCTCGCGCCGGACACGGACGGCGGCCCGTACGGGAACGGCATCTACGAGCTGGATGCAAACTATGGAGACCCTGTCACCTGCGACCAGCAGGTCATCGAGCTGCCCCATGAGGAGGAGCCGGATACCGGCGGGGTCGAGGTGTATAAAAAGTCGAAAGAGCAGTCTCTCGTGGACACATACCCGGAGTACTATTCCCTCGAAGGCGCGGAATACACCGTGTACTTCGACGACGGTCTCAACATGGTCGCGGGCACGATCACGACCGATGAGGACGGGTACGGGTACCTGGGCGGTCTGATCCTCGGGCTCACGTATTACGTGAAGGAGACCAAGGCGCCGGCGGTCGCGCTGGACATCGACGGGGTGGCTGTCGATACGGCGATGTACGAGCTCGACGGGACGGTCTATGAAGTCACGCCCGGCGGATCCCAGGCAACCGTGCCGGTCACCAGCTTGGAGGAGCCGGTCTACCGGACGCTCTATGTGTACAAAGGCCCCCTGCAGATGCTGGAGACGGGCTGCGAGTTCACCCTGCACATCCCTGCCGCGGCGACCAAAGTGGTGTTTACGAACTCAAAGACGATCCCGGAGTACACCGAGTCCAATTACAGGACCGACGTGTCCTACGCGAAGAACGAGGGCATCATAGGCTGGCTGGAAGGCGATGCCTGGTACGTGCAGGCGGCGGACGGCGGCACGGTCTATTTCAACTATGACAGCAGCCAGATGTTCCAGGAGAACGGGTATTACACCACGGACGCAAATTCTTTCGGCCACCATATCGAATCCGTCGACTTCGGGGAAGGCGTCATCGACACGTCCTACACGACGGACATGTCATATATGTTCTACCATGACATCAGCCTCACCTCGATCACGGGGCTGTCGGAGTTCGACACGTCCAATGTTACGGACATGTCATGCATGTTCACCGCGGCGTGTACGCTCACGGAAATCGACCTGACCGGATGGGACACGTCCGGCGTGACGTCCATGCTCGACATGTTCGCGCACTGCCGGGACCTGGAAACCATCACGGTCGACGGCGGGTTCGACACATCCGGCGTGACGGCATTCAATAACATGTTCGCGTACACGAACATGGACAATGACATGTACCAGTACATGGCGGACAACATCGAGCTCAATACGTCCGGCGTGACAACCATCAGCGAGATGTTCATGCAGGGCGTGTCGGAGCGTTCCGGCTATGAGAGCGGATACACTCTGACTTCGATAAACCTCTCGTCCTGGGACCTGGGCAGCGTCACGTCGAGCATCAGCATGGCCGGCCTGTTCAACGGCTGCCGCAGCCTTGAATACGTTGCCGGACTCGCTGTGCCCGCAGCGGCAGCATCCGCAGCCTACATGTTCCAGGACTGCTGCGCGCTGGGGTACAGCCCGTACATCACGACGGTCCGCTTCCTCTCCGAAAGCAGCACGCTGACCTATACGGACATGTTCGCGGGCGAGACGGATACCTACTGCTCAAAAACCGCGTACGAGAACAACAGCAGCGGGTTCTACGACGAGAGCGTGGTGCTTTCCTGCACGACGAGCGCCCAGGCGGACGTCGCGAAGCTGTGCGTGGGGACGGCATACGACACCGTGAAGAACAGCATCATCGTATATACGTTAAACGGGGCCGTGCAGACGGCGTCCCTGGACGCCGCGGGAGGCACCGCGGCATCCGGCATCGGGATCAGCCTGGTGTTGTCTGCTGCGCCGGCAGCATCCTCTGATGCCGCGGGGAGTACCGTGCCGGCAGCATCCTCTCGTACCGCGGGGAGCGCCGCGCCGGCAGCATCCTCTGAAACAGGCGGAAGCTTTACGTCGGCAGTCTTCCCAGGCTTCCGTCTGACGGGTCTTAGCGTGTCAGTGAAGGATACGTTCACGTCGGCAGCCAGGTTCCTGGCATCTGCGGCTGATGCGGCGGCATCTGTGGCAGGGGAAGGGGATGCCGACGGCATCTGCGTGTCCGCCATCGGTATAAACATGATGTCGCTTGCGGAATCGCTCGCGGAACAGGCGGGGCTTTTGGCCGTGGCGCGGGCGGAGACGGATGAGGATTCCTACCCGAACCTGTGCGATGCCGTGTACAGCGCGTACATGTCGGCGGACTTCTCCGATGAGTCGCACTGGGCGGACTTTGATTTCGATTACCTCAAGGACAACGACGACGATTCGCAGACGGCGGTCTACGTGCTGCACAACGTGCCCTACGGCCTTGCGCTGTACGTGAAGGAGACCCGGCCCGCGTCCGGCTACGGTCTGGACGAGGATACCTGGGAGTTCGGCGCGGAGACCCGCTCCGGCACCGGCGCGACATCGTACGACCCGCCGATACCGCCGGAAGAGAATCCCGTCTACATCTCCATGCGGAAGACGCTGGACACGGACGCGGACGTTGACCTGTCGGAAGGGTCGCCGTATTCGATGAAAGACATCAAGTACATCGTGTATACGGACGCTGCCTGCACACAGCAGCTGTACTGGGACAAAGATAAGGACGGCACCGCCGAGGAGCCGGCTGTCCTGACGCTGACGGCGACCGGAGTATCCGACACGGTCGGTCCGGTGGATATCGGCGACGCGGAAAGCATGACGTACTATATCAGGGAAGATGCTGATTCGCTTACAGAAACAAGGAAAAATGGAAATGCTGCTGCCCTGGTTCTTGACGAGACCGTATACAGCCTCACCGCCGTTGCGGGCGAGAAGACCACGCTGTACTTCGAGGTGGAGGACGATGTCGTGCTCGGCAGCGTTGACATCAGCAAGACGTCCGGCGACTCTTCCGCCACGCCCGGCACGGGCAGCGGGTACAGCTATGAGGGCGCAGGGTTCAAGATCTACACGGGCTGCTCAGGCTCTGCACTCACAGGCCTTTATGCTGCGGTCTACACGGATTCCGCGGCAACCGCCGCCTGCACGGACATGCCGGCCGGGACTTACTACATCCAGGAGTTCCAGGCGCCGCCCGGGTACGAGCTGAACGATACGATCTTCCGCGCGGAGATCACGGTTGCGGACGGGACGGCCGTAACGACATACTATAAGGGCGTAAACGGGACAACGGCACTGTCAACGGTAACACTGGCTGTGGAGGATGATCCGGAATACGGCACGGTGGAGATCTATAAGTCCGTGGACACGTCCGGGGTGCTGCAGCCGGAGCTGTACAGCCCGGAGGACGCGGAGTTTACGATTTATTCTAATTCCCTGTGCACGAACGAGGTCACAACGCTCACGACCGATGAATACGGACATGCCGGCTGGACCGGGCTGGTGCTCGGCAGGACCTACTACGTAAAAGAGACAGGCGCACCCGCGGGCTGCACCCTGAATACCACGAAGTTCACGGCGTCGACAACATCGTCCAGCCTGACATACCGGTTGGATGTGTCGAACAGTCCGGACACGCGCCCGCTCACGATCAGCAAGTCGTCATCCGACACTGCGGCCGGCAGCGCGTACACATTTGAGGGCATCACGTACGGGGTTTATTCAGACGCGGACTGTACGGATCTCCTGGCGGAGGTTGAGCTGGATGCGGACGGCACCGGCACGCTGGAAGGTCTGGATGCCTCATCCACGTACTACGTAAAAGAGATTGAAACGAACGGCTATTTCGAACTGTCCGATGAGGTCTGCACCGTGGACATGACAGAGTCCGGCTCCGCCGGCTGCACACTGCCCGTGTCCGACGCGCCCAAGTACGGGAGCCTGCGGATCTACAAGAACTCTGCCAACACGTCCGTCACGTACGGCAACAGCATGTATTCCCTGGAGGGCGCGGTGTTCGGCGTCTACACGAGTAAAGCATGCACGTCCGGCTCCCAGGCGGGCACGCTTACCATCGGCAGTGACCAGTTCTCGGATTACCTCGAGGATCTGGCGTTCGGTACCTACTATGTGAAGGAACTCACAGCCCCGGAAGGCTTCATCAGGGACACAACCGTCTATGAGGCGGAGGTTGCCCCTGATGCGGCCGGGGAAACCGATGTGACATACCGGATATCCAATACCCCGGCGTACTCCTCTCTGGCGCTCACAGTCAATAAGGAGGCAAGCGTCAACGTCGGCTCCCTGGAGGGGACGCAGTTCACCGTCTGCTATTATGACGGCCAGTACGGTTCCCTGGATGATCTGGACGGCGTAACACATACGCGGCAGTGGGTCATCGAGGTTCAGGATGACGGGAACGGGAACTATGCGGCGGTACTCGACGACGCCCACCTGCTGGAGGGCGCACTGTACTATGACGCGGACGGCAATGCCGTGATCCCGCTCGGCACCATCGTCATCAAAGAGACCAGTGCGGCGGACGGTTACTCCGCAAACGGCTCCTGGTATGACTCCGGCGGCAACGAGCTGGCCGGGGCGGAGGACGCCATGATCATCAACATAACGCAGGAATCCGCCGGGAGCCTGGCTTCCTTAAGCGCGGACAACGTGCTGACAAAGGATGACTACGCATACTGCGGGCTTACAATTGTGAAAGAAAACGCCGACGGCATCCGGCTCGGAAACGTGTCCTATGACCTGTACCTTCTGGATGAAGAAACCGGCGGGTACGAATACCAGAGCACGCGGATCACGAACGGCTCCGGCGAAGCGGTCTGGGAGAACCTTGAGTTCGGTTCCTACCGTGTCAGGGAGACATCCACACAGGCGGGCTATACGCTCTTAAACAGCCCGATCGATGTGGTGCTTCCATACAGTGTCACTGTTACAGACGCGGCATCCGCGGGTATCGACCTCGAAGGCGCGTATCTGAGCAATGACGGTACATCCTACAGCTTTATCGACCTGACCTATACCGTCACGGACGGCAGTTCCTTTAGCTTCCCGAAGGCCGGCAGCGCGGCATGGCCCATCGCCGGCGGCATCGGTCTGGCGGCAGTCGCAGCGGCATTATCCGTATTCCTGCGGCGCAGGAAAACAAACGGGCAGTAATACAAGAAAGGGGGACAAAAAGAGGGAGCGGCATAGCCGTCCCCCTTTTTGTCTGCGGGGAGCGTTCCCCGCAGGATTGGACTCACAGAATGGAATGGAGCATACGGGACTTGAACCCGTGACCTCCACACTGCCAGTGTGGCGCGCTCCCAGCTGCGCTAATGCCCCGTGAACTCTACTATAACACAAAATAAACAGGAAGGGAAGAATAATTTATTTTTTTCTTCCCTTTTTTCAGGTATAAAATCTGTCTCTTTTCCGGTTCGAGTACATCGAAAAATAATATGTACATGCCGCACTGCCCGATGCGCAGATTTACGTTCTGTCTTCCCGCGTCAGTTTTTTGATCCACTTATACGACCGGAAGTGCAGAAATACCGGCACGCATTTGAAGAACTGATCCGACTGGATCACGAGTACGACGAGGATGACCGGCAGCTTCCACCAGAACGCCGCCATGAAAGACAGCGGCATAACGATGCACCAGGTGCTGATCATATTCATTTTCATGATGAACGGCGTATCGCCGCCCCCCTGCATGATGCCGAAGCTGACCGGCATCTGATAGGACATGAACATCATGACGATGCCGAGGAGCAGGATCATCTGGATGGCGAGCGAGGTAGCCGTATCGTTCAGCGCGTACAGGCTCAGAAGCGGTCTGCGCAGCGCGATCAGCGCCAGCCCGAGGAACACGCCGATCACAATATCGATGAGGGTCATGGAGCGGGCTTCGGACTTGATCTGGCGCATATCCCCGCGTCCGATGGTGTTGCCGATGAGCGCCGCGGATGTGGCGGACATGGCGAGCACGATAACCTTGAGATACTGATAGAAGGTCGTCGACACCGAGTTGGCCGCGATGGCGTCGGCGGAGAGATGTCCGAGGATGGCTGTCTGCATCGGTACGGACACGCCCCAGAGTACCTGTGCGCACATGGCGGGCAGGTATACCTTTGTATAGTCGTGCTTTAGCTCGCGGTCATATTTCCAGATATCCTTATGTATCAGGTGCAGCTTTTTATCTGCTTTGAGCAGATAGATCAGGATGATCACGAACTCCAGGCCGCGGGCAATCAGCGTGCCGATGGCAGCACCGCGGATGCCCATCTCCGGAAAACCGAACCTTCCGAAGATCAGGACGTAGTTAATGCCCACATTTACAATGAGGGATACAATCGATATATAAAACGAAATCTTTACCGTGCCGACGGCGCGCAGCACGGCCATCAGCACATAAGTGACGATGTACAGCGCGAAGGACCACATGACGAGCATCAGGTAGGACTTGCCCTCGGCGATGATCTCAGGCGACGTGGTGAAGATCCGAAGCACGAGCTCCGGGAAACAGCCGCAGATGAACAGGATGCATGCCGCGACAATGAGGCTGAGCTTCAGCGAGATGCCGGTCAGCGTGCGGATCGGGCCGATCTTCTCCTTGCCCCAGTACTGGGAGGCCAGGGCGACCAGCGTGTTGCCGATGGAGAGCGCAAACTGCTGCACCATAAAGAAAATCTGGTTCACCGTTGCCGCGCCGGAAAGCGCCTCCTGGCTGTAGCTGCCCAGCATGATATTGTCCGCCATGTTCACACTGTAGGCGATCACGTTCTGCAGTGCGACAAAAATCAGCATGCGGAAAAGGGTTTTATAAAAATCTCTGTCCTTTGAAAAAAAAGATTCTTTTACAGCTTCCATTTTATGAAATCTCCGCTCATTAGATCATAAACTCCGCCGTGCTCAGTTCGTGAGCCGCTAGCTCACGAACTGTCCGGGCTTCGCCCTATATCAGATTTTGTAAAGGCAGCCCCTTACATGCAGGCATGACGGGCCAGTCTTTACAAAATCTGCTGCACGGCTCATGGCCTGCGCTCATTATAATATTGTATAGTTATCGCAATTTTTCTTGCTTTTTCGTGGCATATTTATTATATACCTTAAATCGAAAAATGCAAGGGATGAAAAACCTGAAAAAGGTTTTAGGGCACAGAGGCTTTATTTCTGGCGGGATGCGGCGCGTATGCATATGAAAAATCTTAGCATATTTACCGGGAACGGTTATAATAGAAAAGAAGCAATTTTTTACCGGAGGAAGATCCGCTTGAGATAAAATATACGGGAGGAAAATATGTCACAGGCTGTAGTTATTAAAAGTAATAAATACGGGATCCAGCTGTTTCTGGATCCGGAGATGCCGTTCGACGGCCTGCTGCAGGCCGTTGCTGAAAAGTTTGAGGATTCCGCGAAGTTTTTTAAGGACGCGAAGCTGGCGGTCAGTTTTGAGGGAAGGGAGCTGACGCAGGAGGAGAGCTTCCGGATCATTGAGGCGATCACGGAACACACGGACATCACGGTCATCTGTATAGTTGATAATGAAACGGCCCACGCGGATCTGTTTAAACAGCAGATCGATACATATTACGAATCCATTGCCGGTAAGAACGGTGAGTTTTACAGAGGGAGTCTTCGCTCCGGCCAGGATCTGGAGAGCGAGTCCAGTATCGTGATCGTCGGCGACGTGCATCCGGGAGCCAGGATCATTTCCAGGGGGAATATCATCATTCTCGGCACGCTGCAGGGGAATGCCCGGGCCGGAGCCGGCGGAAACCTGAACTGCTTTGTCGCGGCGCTTGAGATGAGGCCGGCACAGCTCCAGATCGGGGATGTCACGGCCAGGATCCCGGAAAAGAGGACAAGGACCAGGATCATCCGGCACAGAGAGAAAGCTCCGGTTGCCGCCGAGCCGCAGATCGCGGTGGTAAAGGGAGGAGACATATACATTGAGCCGATCTCAAAGGGAAACTCTGTGTGATCTGTCCAAAATGATCCCTGCAGAGGTCAGAACACTGACACCGCAGGTCACAGGGGAAGTGCATCCAGCCCCCGGGTTCTGCCGCGATACCAGCCATGCACTGACACCGCAGGTCACAGGGGAAGTACAGGGCAATCCGTCTCGGGCGAACAGACCGCAGAGGGTTTTCCTGATGATTATGGAAATGATGGAGGATAATGCAACATGGGTGAAGTGATCGTGATCACCTCCGGGAAGGGCGGCGTCGGGAAGACGACGACCACGGCAAATATCGGGACAGGACTTGCGCAGCTGAAGAAAAAGGTCGCCATGATCGACACAGACATCGGGCTTCGCAATCTGGATGTGGTGATGGGGCTGGAAAATCGTATTATTTATAATCTGGTCGATGTGGTAGAGGGGAACTGCCGCATCCGGCAGGCACTGATCCGTGATAAGAAGTATCCGGAGCTGTATCTGCTCCCCTCCGCCCAGACAAGGGACAAGTCTTCCGTCACGCCGGAACAGATGAAAAAGCTGACCGATGAACTGAGGGAGGAGTTTGATTATATTCTGCTGGATTGCCCGGCCGGGATTGAACAGGGGTTTAAGAACGCGATCGCCGGCGCGGACCGCGCGGTTGTGGTGACGACGCCGGAGGTGTCCGCCATCCGCGACGCAGACCGCATCATCGGTCTCCTGGAGACGAACGGGATCCGCCGGATTGAGCTGATCGTGAACCGCCTGAGGATGGAACTGATCCGGCGCGGCGACATGATGTCCGTGGAGGATGTGTGCGAGATTCTGGCGATTCCGCTGATCGGCGCGGTGCCGGACGACGAAAACATCGTGGTCTATACAAACCGCGGTGAGCCGCTGGCAGGCACGGACTGTCTGCCCGGACAGGCCTATATGAACATCAGCAGACGCATTCTGGGAGAGGAGACAGAGTTTCTGGATCTGGAAGAAAAGAAAGGCATGTTTGGGAAGCTGAGGAACAGGTTTCATAAAAAATAGGAGGGGCAGCCGTGGGATTCCGAACTCTTTTTCAGAAGAAAAGCTCCGGCGACCTGGCGAAAGACAGGCTGAAGCTTCTCCTGGTCTCAGACAGGGTAAACTGTTCGCCGGAGGTAGCAGGGATGATCCGGGACGATATCATACAGGTGATTTCCAGATATGTCGAGATTGATACGGAAGGGCTGGAGATTCAGATCATACAGACCGGGACACCGGACGGAGAGCGCAGGGCGCCGGCTCTGTTTGCAAATATTCCGATTCGTTCCGTTAAATACTGCAGCAGACAGACAATTTAATTTTTTTACTGACATTTCTCGGAAAATGTGCTATAATATAAGCGTTAATTCGGCGCTGCATGTCACACCCTGTATAGATAAAAAGCATAAATTTGGCGATGGTGTGACTTGTAACGATATGGTCCGCAAAAGGATATGATGCTGCGGATTGCGATGGCATAAGCTGTGAGTTCTCAGGGCGGATAACAGAGCTTATCCTGAGGATGCGCGTTTTCTGAAGGGGTGTTACAATGTTTGAAAAAGGAGAATATGTTGTCTATGGCAGCAAAGGCGTCTGCCAGATCCAGGATATATCGCCGATCGATATTCCGGGGGCGGATAAAAACAGGCTTTACTATATCATGCGCCCGGTTCAGAACACGAACGGGACGGTGTATCTGCCGGCCGACAGTACGAAAGCGGTGATCCGGCGCGTGATGTCGCGGGAGGAAGCGCGTCAGCTGATCGACGAGATTCCGCAGATTGAGCAGCTGAAGGTTCCGGATGAAAAGCGGCGGGAGGCCAGCTATAAGGAGGCTCTGATGACCTGTAATGTCCGGGAGTGGGTCAGCATTATCAAGGCACTGTATGTGCGCCGGACGGAACGGCTCGCGCTTGGCAAAAAGATTACGGCGCTGGATGAACGTTATCTGAAAGCGGCGGAGCAGGAACTGTACGGAGAGCTGTCGATTTCACTGGGACTGCCGTTGGACGAAGTGGAGTCCTTTATCTGTGACCACATCGAAAACTGAAATGGCGGGAGCATTTGCTCCCGCCTCATTTGTGTGCGCTTCGCGCATTATTGACATCCGTTTTTTTCATTTCATTTACAACTCCGCATTTTTTGTGTATAATCTGAACGAAAGCAATGAGCCGTGCGAATTCGGAAAGAGGAAAATCGTCTGCCTGCAGACGCATTTGCCTCTTCACGAATTCATAGGGCGGCGCCGGATGTCCGGGGGACATCCGTTTGGCGCGGACCGGAGCGGAGCGTAGATGCCCGAACAGGAGGATTATCATGGCAAAAAAGAAACACAAAAAAATCAAATCCCATGTAAAACGCCTGAAACTGCAGCAAAAGAAAAATCCGGTGAGCTGGAAAAAATACAAAGAGAAGCTGCGCATCGCAAGACGGAAGGATTTCTTCCGCCGCCTCTGGAAAGCGGTGCTTGCCGTCTGTATCGCGCTTGCCGCGGTTTTCCTGATCGGGAATTTTATGCTTTATCAGAGGACCGGCGAGACGCTTTTTGGCATTGCGCGGGATGCAAGGGAACTGGTTGAGAACAGTACGGAAGATGATTTTAAATACGCGGAGACGACGTACATTTACAGCGACGGCGGCACGAAGATCGCGGAGCTGGCGGAGGAAACCGACGCTACATTCCTGGAATACGACGAGATCCCGGCAGATGTGATAAACGCGTTTGTCGCTGTTGAGGACCGCAAATTCTGGACGAATTCCGGCATTGATATGAAGGGCATCGTCCGCGTCTGCGTGAATTACGTGCGGACCCGCGGCGAGGTGGCGGAGGGAGCCAGCACGATCACCCAGCAGCTGGCGCGGAATACGTTCCTGACTAATGAAAAGACGATGCTGCGGAAGATCCGGGAGATTTTTATCGCGCGGGAGCTTACGAAAAAGTACAGCAAAGAGGAGATCATGACGTTCTACTGCAACACCTGCTGTTTCGCAAACGGTATTTACGGTGTGGAGGATGCGGCGAATACGTATTTCGGGAAGTCGGCGGATGAGCTGACGCTGTCGGAGACGGCTTATATCTGCGCCATCCCGAACCGGCCGGAATACTACAATCCGCTGAATTCCCCGGAGAATGCGCTGACGCGCCGCGACAAGATCCTAGAGGATATGGAGGAGTGCGGGTACATCTCGTCGGCGGAATGCGCGGAGGCGATGGCGCAGGACATCGAGGTCGCGGAGCCTGAGGAGGATGATACCTTTTATAACTATGAGACGACCTACGCGATCAACTGCGCGGTGCGGTATCTGATGAAGCTGGACGGCTTCGAGTTTCAGTATGAGTTTGACACGGACGAAGAGTACGAAGAGTACAATGCAGAGTATGACGAGTATTACGCACAGGCCAGACATAAGCTGTATACCGGCGGGTATGAGGTGTATACGACGATTGATCTGGACGCACAGAGCGAGCTGCAGGACATTCTCGATGAACAGCTTGCTTTCAGCGAGACCATGACAGACGAAGGGATTTTTGAGCTGCAGGGGGCGCTGACTGTGATTGATAATGAGACCGGGAAGGTGGTCGCGATCATCGGCGGGCGTTCCCAGGACAATATCAGCGACGTCTATTCTCTGAACCGGGCTTACCAGGGCTACGCGCAGCCGGGCAGCTCGTTCAAACCGCTGGTAGTTTACACACCGGCGCTGAATGATGGCTATACGGCCTCGTCCATGCTGACCAACATCGATGTCACGACGGCGAAGACCAGCACATCCGCAGAGATCTCGTCGATGTCCGGTTCCCGCCTGACGCTGCGATCCGCTGTCGAGAAGAGTGAAAACGGCTGTGCGTACTGGCTGTTTAACCAGATCACGCCGAGCGTGGGGCTGTCTTATGTGACAGAGATGGGATTTTCAAAAATCGTTCCGGATGATTATACCCTGAGCGCATCTCTGGGCGGCCTGACCTACGGCGTAACCACGGTGGAGATGGCGAACGCTTACGCCGCACTGGAAAATCACGGAGTATATACGCAGACGGACTGTATCCGGACTATCTGCGACGCGAACGGCGATAATATTTATGAGGAAGCGGAGAGCAAAACCGTTTATGACAGCACGGCCGCGGACTCCATGACCGACATCCTGGAGGGCGTCCTCACAAGCGGAACCGCATCCGGTTCGAACTGGTACGCATCCTCGGACATCGCGGCCGCGGGTAAGACCGGCACGACAAACGACTACAAGGCGGGCTGGTTCTGCGGCTACACGCCTTATTATATGATCGCGGTCTGGGTCGGCTGCGACACACCGAAGACGATCAGCGGCCTGATGGGCAGCACCTATCCGCTCTACATATGGAAGGCCGCGATGCTGTACATGACGGACGGCCTGGAGGCAAAGGATTTCGACCTTGAGACCTCTTCATCCTCTTCATCCGCCGGCAGCTCGACCAGTGCGGAGACGAAAGATGAGATTACAGAGGAAGAGGAGACAGAAGAGACGGAAGAGACGGAAGAGACAGAACCTTTGACAGATGAGACGGAGGAAGAGACCACGGAAGATTCGGAAAGCACCATCAACGGAACCACAGGTGATCAGAGCACCACGATCAACGGCGCGGATATTCCGTCGTCGAGTTCATCAGGCTCGTCGAGTTCGTCGGGTTCATCAGGCTCGGCAAGTTCGGCAGGCTCGTCAGGCTCGTCGGGATCCTCCGGTTCGTCAGGCGGCTCCGCTGATTCATCAGGCTCATCGGGTTCCGCCGACACCTCCGGCTCTGACACTTCGACCGGGGGCGATACAGAAGGAACCGGCTCCGGCGAAACTGATCAGGGCGGCACAGCGGGAGCGGAATGAACTATGAAAAATATTTATAAGGTAAGGAAAACGGATCGCCCGGTACGCTGGATAGTGGAAGTTCCCGGGTCAAAAAGCATCACGAACCGTGCGCTTCTGCTGGCAGCCCTCACAGACGGTGCGGTTTGCCTGGACGGCGTCCTGTTCAGTGATGATTCCAGATATTTTCTTCAGTCCCTGCAGTCTCTCGGCTTCCGGATCCGGATCCGCGAGGAGGAATGCCGGGTTGTTGTGGAAGGCTGCGGCGGGAAGATTCCCGCGTCGGAGGGCGAGATCTATGTCGGGAGCGCGGGTACCGCGGCACGGTTCCTGACCGCTATGCTGGGCGTTTCGGACGGCGACTGGCGCATACAGGCATCGCCGCAGATGCGGCGCCGCCCGATGAAGCCGCTGTTTGAAGCGCTGCTGTCGCTCGGCGCAGAGATCGAATGGCTGGGGGAGGCCTGGCATCTGCCGGTGCACATCCGCGGCGCGGGTCGGTCACGCTGCGGCACCGCCCGTTCCGAGCCTGTAGAAGCAGCGGCATCTGCCGCGGATACAGATCGGAATCAATACGGCGGCATCCGTTCCGAAGGTATGGAAGCGGGGGTATCTGTCGTCGATACGGACCAGCTCCGCGCAGATGGCGTCAGCCCGGCGGTGCTGCGGATGGATGTCAGTGAGAGCACGCAGTTTTTAAGCGGATTCCTCCTGATTGCGCCTATGTTTCCCGGTGGTCTGCGGATTCAGATTACAAGTGTAAAAAAGGATGGATCTTATATCCGGATCACCAGAAGCATGATGGAGGAGTTCGGAGTAAAGGCGGAGTTTTACGATGGCGCGTATATTGTCCCGGCCGGGTCAGCCTACCGCAGGGAGCGCTATCAGATTGAGCCGGATGTCTCGGCGGCCTGTTATTTTTACGCTGCGGCGGCTGTCACCGGAGGCGAGGCGCAGGTGTTGCGTGTACACCGCGGCGGGATGCAGGGAGATCTGAAATTCCTGGATGTACTGGAGCGGATGGGATGTGCCGTGCGCGACGAACCCGCCGGGATTCTCGTCAGGGGACCGGATGGGGAAGCGGAAGACACCGTTCCGCACAGGAATCTGGAAGCGGAAGACACCGTTCCGCACAGGAATCTGGAAGCGGAAGACACCGTTCCG
>JAJBVI010000072.1 GCA_020859905.1 Lachnospiraceae bacterium
TCTGGCCATGCAAGCATGTCCATCTGCCTGTCTATTGATGACACTTTCATAGTAATATATTCGGCAAAATAATCCGAATTCCTTTTTATTTTTACATTTTTTTTGCGCACGGAAAAATCCCACCAGACTGATGGCAATCCGATGGGGCTTACAGGGACAAAAAAATCTGATTTGCGTATCAGGCAGTGCAAGATGTACATATTATTTTTCGGCAGTTCCTAAGGACGTACTGCCGGATTTCCCCCGCCGTCTCTGCCTGTCCGCCTCGTACATGAGCAAACCGGCAGCCATCGCCACGTTCAGGGACTCCAGCTGTCCCTGCATGGGGATGCGGATATTCATATCCGCGATCGATGCCGTCTCCCGCGTCAGTCCGTTTCCCTCATTGCCGATCAGAAATGCTGTGCGTTTCGTGTAGTCCGGCTCATCATAGCAGACGCTGCCCTCAGGATGAGCGGCGCAAACAGTGATGCCGCCGTATTTCATGCGGCGCAGTGTTTCCGGCAGGTCATCTGTGATCAGAAAAGGCACGCGGTAAATGCTTCCCATGGTGGAGCGGATCGTTTTCGGATTATAGATATCCGCTGTACAGGCATCCATGATCACGCCGCTGATCCCGGCTCCCTCCCCGGTTCGGAACATGGTGCCCAGATTACCGGGATCCTGGATGTTTTCCAGAACCAGCCAGGCGCCGTTTTCCGACCGAAACAGCTCCTCCTGGGCGTGCTCGGCCATCCGTATCAGGCAGAGAATCCCCTGCGGTGTCTTCGTGTCCGACACATAGTCAAACACAGATTCCGCCAGAACCTCGACCCGCCGACCCCGCAGCAGTTCAGCGCGGACGCCGTCCGAATCCGGGCTGGCTGTTTTCTCCCGCAGCAGCTCTGCATGCGCACTGTCGGCCGCAAAGGAAGCAGATACGTAGATTTTCTCGATCCGGTCAGCCGGAGCCTCCGCGAACATACGGATACCCTCCACCACATAGACCTGCTGCCGCCTGCGCTCCTTCGATTTCTTTTTCAGTTGTACCAGGTTCTTCACCTGTGCGTTCGCCGTACTTGTAATCATAGCCTTTATAAAAAACTCCACTGTTCAATAACGCTTGTATATATCGCCTCGATTTCCTGCATCAATGACCAATACTATATACTGGTTATTATCCACCGTGTAAAGTATACGATAACTGCCAACTCTGAGCCGAAACAGATTCTTATGCCCCTGCATTGGTTTAATATCTTCACCATCCGGCAACTTTTCAATCTCAGCAACAATAAGTTCTCGCTCATTCTTAGGGAGATCACCTATAAATTTCTTTGCTCTTTTCTTAAGTATAATCTGGTACATCAGACAAGCCCCCACTCTTTTTTACATTCTTCCAACGTATAAGTATTGTCTTTTTCCGGATCCGGATCACCCTTATAATCCGCCAGTAATTGCTCACAGAAAGCATTATCTGCCATCTCATCAGCCGCCACGCCCTGAACGTATGCCAGGATATAACCAATCTTATATTCAGGAATGGTGTCTAAGAGTTCCACGATTCTTTCCCTGTTGCTCATTCTATGACCTCCTTTCTAGATACGCCCTCATTTTTTGAGTGGCAGCGCCTTATTTCATTCGATCCCCGCTACACCGTCATATTCACCCCGACATTGAACTGATAATCCGAGATATCCTTCGTCATCGCCAGCGCCTCGTCGATGTCAAAATCAACAAAGCTCCCGTTTTTGTAAGCGACCAGCCGGTTGCTTCTGCCAGCGCAGAGGAGATCCACCGCCATGGCTCCCATGGTCAGAGCGTAGACGCGATCTTTGCAGGTCGGGCTGCCGCCGCGCTGCATATATCCCAGTATCGTCGCCCGGGTCTCCATGCCGGTCGCCTCCTCAAAGCGCTTTGCCATGGCAAGCGTATCACCGACACTCTCCGCGTTAACGATGATATAATGCTTTTTCCCGCGCTTGCGGTTGGCGATGATATCATCGATGATCTTCTGTTCGTCATAGCCGTATTTCTCCGGAATCAGAATCTGTTCGGCTCCGTTCGCGAGGCCGCACCACAGCGCTATGTAACCGGCATGGCGTCCCATCACCTCGATGATGCTGCAGCGCTGATGCGAGGATGCCGTGTCGCGGATCTTATCGATGGCCTCCATCGCCGTGTTAACCGCCGTGTCGAAACCGATCGTGTAATCCGTACAGGCAATATCCAGATCGATCGTTCCGGGAATGCCGATCGTGTTAATCCCCTGCGCCGCCAGCTTCTGTGCGCCGCGGAAGGAACCGTCGCCGCCGATCACGACGACCCCGTCGATCCCGTGCTTCCTGCAGATCTCTGCCGCCCGCTTCTGGCCTTCCTCCGTGAGGAACTCCGGGCAGCGGGCTGTCTGCAGGATCGTGCCGCCGCGCTGCAGGATGTTGGACACGCTCCTCGTGTTCATATCGATAATTTCCTCCGCAAGCAGACCGGTATAACCTTTACAGATACCCTTTACTGTCTTTCCTCTGGCAATTCCCTCGCGGACAACCGCGCGGATGGCCGCGTTCATGCCGGGCGCGTCGCCGCCGCTCGTCAATACACCGATTGTCTGTACTTCTTTACTCATAACAGTTCCTCCATCCAAATGTGAACGGGTGAAAAGGCAGCTTCTGCCTCTTGCCCGTCTGAGCGGGCGGTGTGCGGCACATCCTCAGAATCCCCGGCACAGCCCTGTGTTTAAAAACCTCCGCTTCCTGATCTGAGAAAGCGGAGGTTTTGTATTTCCTGTGTATCCGTCCGTCTGATTATGTGATACAGCGAATCCCGAATCATGATCCAATCCTCTGGCGATCCCTGCATACACTTTCGATCCCGGCATCCTTACTTTGTGAGGTCTGCTGCCTTCCCTGCGCTTCCCAGAACGTTCGTGATCTTGTGGGCAACCATATCCTTCACAGCCTGACGGGCCGGTTTCAGATACTGGCGGGGATCGAAATGATCCGGATGCTCCGCAAAGTATTTGCGGATGTTGCCTGTCATCGCGAGGCGGATGTCGGAGTCGATGTTGATCTTGCAGACGGAGAGCTCCGCGGCATGGCGAAGCTGATCCTCGGGTACGCCGATCGCCCCGGGCATATTGCCGCCGTACTGGTTCACCATCTCGACAAACTCCTGCGGAACGGAAGAAGAACCGTGCAGTACGATGGGGAATCCGGGCAGTCTCTTCGTACACTCCTCCAGAACGTCAAACCGAAGCTGCGGCTTTGTGCCGGGCTTGAACTTATATGCGCCGTGTGAAGTGCCGATAGCGATCGCCAGCGAGTCACATCCGGTCTTGGAAACAAACTCCTCTACCTCTTCCGGACGGGTGTACATCTCCTTGCCGGCCTCTACGGATACTTCATCCTCCACGCCTGCCAGCGTGCCGAGCTCTGCCTCAACCACCACGCCGTGCGCGTGCGCATACTCTACAACCTTCTTTGTAACCTCGATATTTTCATTAAACGGTTTGGACGACGCGTCGATCATAACGGAGGTAAATCCGCCGTCGATACAGCTCTTGCACAGCTCGAAGCTGTCGCCGTGGTCTAAGTGAAGAGCGATCGGAATCTGGGGATTCTCAATGATCGCAGCCTCTACCAGCTTCACCAGGTAGGTGTGGTTCGCGTATGCGCGGGCGCCTTTGGACACCTGAAGGATAACCGGGCTGTTGAGTTCGCCGGCAGCCTCTGTGATCCCCTGCACAATCTCCATGTTGTTCACATTGAAAGCGCCGATGGCGTAACCGCCGTTATAAGCCTTCTGAAACATCTCAGTCGTAGTAACTAATCCCATGATAAAGTTCCTCCTTAATTTTATATACTCTGTTTTAGTCAGCGTCTCTCTCTCAGTCCGTCCGGCACAGCCAGATGCTTCGGCAGGCTGTTCACCATGATCGGAACCAGCTCGCCCCGGATCAGCGGTCTCGCGTATGACAGGAACTCCTCGGTCACATAATCGCCGTCCTCGTTGATCCACTCTCTCGGTACCACTCTCTCGTCGTTCGCGATCTTATCCACATCGCGGAGCGCCGTGCCGCACACATACGGATGCTTGGACAGTCTCTCGAAGACAACCATCAGGCCGGTCTTGCCCTCGTCCGCAGCCAGGATCGCGGCTCTGCCCGCCGCATACCCCTCGTTCGTATCCGTGAGGGAAGCGATATGGGAGCCCGCCCGCTGCAGCATGGAGAACTCGATCGCGCGGGTCTTGCATCCAAACTCACCCGCGATATATCCCGCCAGATAGGAGGCCGTGCCGGACAGCTGCTTGTGTCCGAACACGTCCACGAAATCTACGCCGCTGCCGAGTTCGCATACATAAGTACCGTCCGCCGTGCGGATACCCTCTGAAACCGCGACAACAACAGATACTTTCTTCGCGAGAAGATCCTTTACCTTCTCCCTGAAGCTCTCTATATCGAACGGAACTTCCGGCAGATAGATCAGATCCGGTCCGTCGCAGTCCTCATCCTTCGAGAGCGCCGCCGCGCCTGTCAGCCAGCCGGCATCGCGCCCCATGATCTCCACGATCGTGCACATGCCCTGCTTGAAATCAATCGTGAAGCTGTCGCGGATCAGCTCCTTCATGGAAACGGCGATATACTTGGCCGCGCTGCCGTATCCCGGTGTGTGATCGGTGAGCGCAAGGTCATTGTCAACCGTCTTGGGGCAGCCGATGAAACGAATCTCGCTGCCGGTACTCTGCCCGTACTTGGAAAGCTTGTTAATCGTATCCATGGAATCATTGCCGCCGATGTAGATGAACACCTCAATGTCCAGTTTTTTAAGCATCGCGAAAACCTTCTCATAGACATCCTCATTCCCCTCCGCCGCCGGAAGCTTATAACGGCAGGAACCGAGGAAAGAAGCCGGTGTCCGCTTTAAAAGCTCTGCGTCCAGATCATCCTTTACATGCTCGGATAGATCAATGTATCTGCCCTCCAGCAGACCCTGGATACCGTTCAGCATGCCGTAAACAGTCTTCGCTCCGCACTCCTTCGCGGTGATGTAAATACCTGCAAGGCTCGCGTTGATTGCCGCGGTCGGTCCTCCCGACTGTCCAACCATAACATTTCTCTTCATACTATATATCCTCCTTATATGTGTATGAACAACCCGGACAACAAAAGAATCCCGTACCGTAAATATCTCTGTACCTGTCATCCATGTCGAATCAGCGGGTCTGAAATCATGCTCCAGCCACAATCGTGTTTATTTTAATACTTTCTCACTCTTTTTTCAATGGCTTTTTCTAAAACTTTAACATTCTCAGACCCAATTTTCTCATTCAGCGCCGAAATCAGCGCTTCATCCGCCGAAACCCCCATATTTGCCCCCAGTCTCCGAACCGACCGGTTTTCCGCCACATAAAAAACCACCGTGTCGGATCCGTCCGATTCCCGCAGCAGGGCGGAAACCTCCGCTTCGCGCTCCCGGTACTCATCCATCGCGGCGAACCGGATCCAAAGCTCCCGCTTCGCGTCGTCGAAAGAATACATCTTCTCACAGATAACCTTCGCGTTTTTCTCATCCTCCACCGAGACCCGTCCCCGGATGAAAACCCTGGCGTCCTGCTCCATCATGCGGCTGTACCGCTCGTAATCCCGCGGGAAAACGATGACCTCCACCGTCCCGTACAGATCCTCGATCGTCAGAAACGCCATGGTCTGATTGGTTTTCGTATATTTGACCGTCTTCGCGGCAATCATGCCTCCGATCATGGTCCGGTCGCCGTCCCGGACCGCAACCTGGCCGGTCTCCTCATCCAGCATAAAATCGCCGGTCACGTTCGTGATATTTTTCCGCCATTTTTCCTCGTACTCCTCCAGCGGATGACCGCTGACGTAAATGCCCAGCACCTCCTTTTCCATTGCGAGAAGTTCTTCCTTCGGGTATTCGGGCACATCGGGAAAACGCAGCTCAAACCGGGATTTCTCCTCCTCCGAAACCAGGTCAAACAGCGACATCTGCCCCTCCATGGAGCGCTTGCGCTCCTGGTTGACGGAATCCAGCACCGATCCGTAAACCATCATCAGCTGCCGGCGGCTGCCGCCCAGTCCGTCAAAGGCTCCCGCCTTGATAAAGTTCTCGATCGCCCTGCAGTTCAGATCCTTTCCCTCCATGCGCTCTGTAAAATCCTTCAGCGAACGGAATCTCCCCCCGGCTTCTCTCTCCGCAGTGAGCGCCTCGATCAGAGGCCGGCCCACGCTCTTGATCGCGGAAAGACCGTAACGGATCGCCTTCCCCGACACGGAGAAAGCGCCCTGTCCCTCGTTGATGTCCGGCGGAAGTACCGCGATATCCATCTGGCGGCAGACCTGGATGTACTCGGCCACCTTCATGGACTTGTCGATGACGGAGGTCATCAGGGCGGCCATAAACTCCACCGGATAATAATATTTTAAAAACGCGGTCTGATAGGAGACCACCGCGTAGGCCGCAGCATGGGATTTGTTGAACGCGTATTTGGCAAAATCCGTCATCTCATCGAAAATCTTATTCGCGACCTGCTCGGATATGCCGTTCGCCAGACAGCCGGGCACGCCCTCCTCCGGATTGCCGTAAACGAAATTCCGCCGCTCCCGCGCCATCACATCGCCCTTTTTCTTGGACATGGCGCGGCGCACCAGATCACTCCGCCCCAGCGTATACCCGGCCAGGTCGCGGACGATCTGCATCACCTGCTCCTGATAGACGATGCAGCCGTAGGTGGGCGCGAGGATCGGCTCCAACTGCGGGCAGTCGTAGACGATCTCCTCCGGATGATTTTTCCCGCGGATATAGGACGGGATAAAATCCATCGGTCCCGGACGGTAGAGGGAGATGCCGGCGATCATATCCTCGAGACTCTGCGGTTTCAGCTCCTTCATGAAGCTCTTCATGCCCGCGCTCTCCAGCTGGAAGACACCGTCGCATTTCCCGGTGCACAGAGATGCCAGAACCGCTGCGTCATCATAGTCGATCTGATCCATATCAAGCTCAATGCCTTGCGCCGTCTTCACATTCGCGACCGTATCCCGAATCACCGTCAGCGTCCTGAGACCCAGGAAGTCCATCTTTAAAAGTCCCAGCTCCTCCAGCGTCGTCATCGTAAACTGCGTCGTGATCACGCCGTCCGCTCCGCGGGACAGCGGAACATACTCGTCCACCGGCTTCTGGCTGATGACAACGCCGGCGGCGTGCACCGACGTATGGCGGGGCAGACCCTCCAGACGTTTCGCCATATCAATGAGCCTCGTCACCTGCGCTTCTGATTCATACAGTTCCCGCAGCTCTGGATTCATCTTCAATGCTTTATCGATCGTGATCCCGAGCTCATTCGGGATCATCTTCGCGATATTGCCGCAGGTCGCATAGGGCAGATCCATCACGCGTCCCACATCGCGGATCACGCCCCGCGCCGCCAGCGTACCGAACGTGACGATCTGCACGACCCGGTCTTTCCCGTATTTTCGAACCACGTAATCAATAACCTCCTGCCGCCTCTCATAGCAGAAATCCACATCGATATCCGGCATGGAAACGCGCTCGGGGTTTAAAAAACGTTCAAACAGGAGATTGTAGCGGATCGGATCCAGCTGCGTGATATCAAGCGTATAGGCCACCAGGCTGCCCGCCGCGCTGCCGCGCCCCGGGCCGACCGCGATACCGTTCTCCCTGGCGTAGCGGATAAAATCCCAGACAATCAGGAAATAGTCCACGTAACCCATGTTCTGAATAACGCCCAGCTCATACTCCAGCTTCTCAGTAAGCTCCGGAAGCCGTTCCGCGGGATAATGCCGCGCCAGCCCCTCCCGGCACAGTTTGTTTAAATATTCCCAGGCCGTATACCCGTCCGGCACATCGAAACGGGGCAGCTTCGTGACGCCGAACTCGATCTCCACCCGGCATCGGTCCGCAATTTTCTGCGTGTTATCAAGCGCCTCCGGGGCATACGAAAACAACTCCCGCATCTCCTGCTCGGACTTTACATAATACTGGCCGCCCTCATAGCGCATACGGTCCTCATCGCTCAGCTTCTTGCCGGTCTGCAGGCACAGCAGGATATCGTGCGGCTCTGCGTCCTCCGCGTAAGTGTAGTGGACGTCGTTCGTGGCCACGAGATCGATCCCCGTATCCTCATGCATCCGCATGATCTGCTGGTTGACCAGCCCCTGCTCCGCGATGCCGTGATCCTGCATTTCGAGGAAAAAATTCCCCTTTCCGAAGCAGTCCTCATAGCGGAGCGCCGCCTGTCTCGCGTCCTCGTACATGCCGCGTGTCAGGTACCGCTGCACCTCGCCGGCCAGGCAGGCCGAGAGCGCGATCAGACCCTCGTGATACTGCCGCAGAACCTCCATATCCACGCGCGGCTTATAATAATATCCGTCGATAAAGCCGATGGAGACCAGCTTCATCAGGTTCGCGTAGCCAATGTCGTTCTCCGCCAGCAGAACCAGATGGTAATAGCGGTCGTCGCCCCTGCTCTGCTCCCGGTCGAACCGCGACCCGGGTGCCACATAGACCTCGCAGCCGAGGATCGGGCGTATTCCCGCCCGTTTCGCGGCGCGGTAGAAATCAATGACGCCGTACATCACGCCGTGATCCGTGATCGCGGCGGCCGTCATGCCGAGTTCCTTCACGCGGTCAACGTATTCTGTTATCTTGTTCGATCCGTCCAGAAGGCTGTATTCCGTGTGGACGTGTAAGTGCGCAAATGCCATCGTTATAATTCCTCAATCACACAGGTATGATGTTTCCTGTTTTTACCTTTTGCGACTTTATCGTAATTAATTCCGACCAGAAACAGTTTCCCGGCATAATCTTTTAATTTCCCGGCATAACGATTCTCATGTATCTGCCGCAATGCGCTGTCGGCGGATTTATTATATTTCAATTCAATGAGAAGCGCCGGCCTGTCCATACCCCGAATCGCAGCTCCTGTCATAATATGCACACAGCATCTTTGCCGCAAAAGACTTCCCGAATCGTCTGGGGCGGCTGAAACAGGTCAGCCTGCGGGGCGTGTCCAGCGTGCTGTTGATGTATTCGACCAATCCGGTTTTATCGACATAAACGCCATTTAATATTGTCCTGAATCCCGCATTCCCGGGATTTAAATATGTTCCCATACGCTGCAGTCGTGTCACGCCAATATCCATGAAATCCGGTAAATCTTAAGTTTTTCAAAAATCGGTAGACAAAAACATCTCTATTCATTAAAATATAGTGCAAAAAGCCAATTGCAGACTCGCAAAGCTATAGTG
>JAJBVI010000141.1 GCA_020859905.1 Lachnospiraceae bacterium
CGGGTGTGGTGCGGAGGGCGTTCTGGGCTTCTGCGGGAGCTTTCGGACCGCCTTCGGGTCTGCCGCCGTAGCTGCCGCCGCCGTAACCGCCGCCGCCATGCTCGTGCTCAGGCTTCTCTGCCGGTACCGGAGGCTGTCCATCGGTTTTTACTGTTTCTTCCGGTTTTTTAGTCTCATCTGACATGGAAATCTCCTTTCTGTCTGGTTTTGTGTCCTGCTGCCGCAGGAAATCCGCATTATATATGGAATAAAAAATAAAAGAATGAACGTTGTTTTACTGTTGCAAGTCACATCCTGTACGGATGAAAAAGCGTAAATCCGGGGAGGATATGATTTGTAACGTTTTACTGCCAGCGCACCTCCGGGTAATAGCAGGACAATCCGCAGCGGCAATACTGCCCGAGGTCACCTGCGAGAGTCATGGCGTTTAAGTAGGCCTCCTCGCTCTCGCACTGCGCTGCGATCTCGAGATTCGTTTTAGTGAGCGCCACATCCCGCAGAATCTCTTCCGGGTCGTCCAGCCGTCCCACAATCTTGAACGTTTCGACGCCGATCCGGTTCAGGCGATAGATCGCGCACTGCCCGCAGGAAAATTCGTGGAAGTCACGGCAGAATGTGTCATGCGCCTGCTCTAACCGGGAGGCAAAGTCTCCGCTCCCCTGCCGGCCGTGGCAGACGGTATCTCCGCTGCACAGGCTGTAGCAGAGCGCACCGTGTTCCCCGCCGTGAAGACCGAGGCAGTTCGCGTCCTGATAACGGCAGCCGTTCCGCATCAGAAAGGCTTCGTATTCCGGTTCCGGGACAGCCTGGATGATGGAATACATCTCATGTGTGGCCAGCTCCCGCGGAAAAATAATCCGATCCATGCCAATGTCCCGGTACCATCCCGCCAGATCTGCGTTTTGTATCCCGCACATGGTGCCGGCTATGGCCTTCATGCCGTTCTGATGGATGAGACCGGTCAGCTCCGGTATGCCTGTGATAATACCGTCGACGCCGAAGCTGCCGAGTGTCCGGATGTATTCCCCGAGCAGCGTGAACTCCTCCCGGTGGTATCCGGGTGCATTCAGCGTGATGTACAGCGGTTTGTCTGCCGCGTGCACCTGCCGCGTGAGTTCAGCCATGTCCTCCAGCGTATAGCGGTTCGCGGTCTCTTTAAATAAGGTCAGGCGATTGATATCGCTGTACGGTCCGAAGCGCTGTTTCCACTCATCGCTGAAAAATCCTGCGTAAAATTCATCGGCTCCGGTATCGAGGAACCGGTCGAGGTAGTTAATATCATTAAAAGGTGTCAGTATTTTCATGTAATCTCCTGTGTCACAATTCCTGAAAGTTCCGGTGGTCAGCTGTTTACCTCCCCGTGCTTTAAAAATTCATCGGCGGGCCAGTATATGAAACGATCCGGCGTCCGGGAATAGCTGACGGGCGCGTCCTGTCTGGTGTAAACACCCTTTCCGAGGTGAAGGAAGACAGCATCCTCCGCTGTCGTCTCCATGTAGCCGTTCATGCAGGAAAGCCCGCAGCCGGGTCTGCCGATGAACTGCTGTCCCGCGGGGTGCATGGCAGCCGCGAACTGGCAGTTTTGTCCGCCTGTCACATAGACGTACGGGTAATGTGCGTGAATCTCGATATCGTCATCAATTTCTGAAAAATCCAGCCGGGAAGCGGTGAGATCCACCTCCAGGGCGGACACGTTCCCACGCAGCATTTCGGGAAAAAAAACAAGCGAAGCCTCTTTTTCAAATTCCGGATATCTGGGATCACGGAAATTCCTGGAGAAAATGCGTCCCGCCGTGACACGGATGGGATACCAGGCCTGCAGCTGCCGCGCAAACTGCAGCATGCCGTAATCATTTACAGCCAGTTCATCCGTGCAGCCGCCGCAATAAGCAAAAAAACTTAAGATATCCTGTTTCAGCATATCATTCTGCGGCCCGGGAACGGGCGGGATCACCAGAGTAACACGGAACTGCTGTTCTGTAAAAAAAACGGACAGGTTCTGCATGAAAAAGTGCATGGAGCGCATGCAGTATTTCCCGCAGAAATAAGAACCGATGTAAAAACGGCTGCACCCGGTGTCCTTCAGGTGCTGCATATAGTTGGGACCGCCGTTGTAATAGAGTGCGACATCCGACAAACTGTAGGCAATATTCATACTGTGTAAACCTCCGTGTTCTGTGTGTTGGTAACCGATACTGACAAAGCCCCGCAGCATGCCTGAAAATATAACACAAACAGGCAATCCTAAATACATTTTATCATTTTGAGTCAGTGAAGTACAGTAAACAGTTCAAATTGTTTATTCCTAATTCGCATAACTAAATCACAATGGTGCATAAATAGCATGGTATGCAGCCATAAACAGAGTCCGGAGCCGACCAGAATGTAAGAAATGTTCTTTTTTGCGGCGGGATTCATAAGCTGAAAGTAAGGCGGGATCAGGGTCGGTCAGATGAAGAAACGGGTATGGACTATTTTATTTGCGGGTCTGCTTACGGGTTTTCTGACCTGCGGAGTTATTTCTGCCGGGAGAGTGCGGACGGATGAGGCGGGTGTGAAAAGCACCGCGCCGGAATACCTGTCCGCTGCGATGTCCGGGGAATGGCGGACGGATGAGGCGCACGGAAAAAGCACCGTTCGGGAATATCTGTCAGCCGCAATGTCCGGGAAACGGCAGGCGGATCCGGCAGGGGAAAGTAATGTCGTCACGGCAGCGGAAGATCAGGCGGCCGAAAACGATGCCGTCCGTGCGGGAGAGCAGTCAGAGCCGGCAGCGGAGAAAAAGAAGATAGCCCTGACCTTTGACGACGGTCCGAATCCGGACTATACGCCGTTGCTTCTGGAGGGGCTGCGCGAACGGGGCGTGCAGGCAACGTTCTTCCTTTTGGGGACAGCAATCGAGAAGAGCCCGGAGCTTGTGGAGGAGATGAACCGGGACGGGCATGAGATCGGGATTCATTCGTACGAACATGTGAATCTGAGCGGACTGACGGAGGCGGAGGCCTGTGAGCAGATCAGGAAAACCTGCGACCTGATCTTTGAAATTACCGGGACGCGTCCGTCCTTTGTGCGTCCGCCGTACGGAAACTGGCTGTCCTGCCTGGATAATGATTTCTGCATGATCCCCGTTTTCTGGGATGTCGACCCGCTGGACTGGGCGACGGGGGATGCCTCTGCTGTGACTCGGAAAATTCTTGCGGCTGCAAAGGAATACGATATTATACTGATGCATGATGCTTCCGCATCCAGTGTGCAGGCCGCACTTGAAGTCATCGATGTCTTGCAGCAGGAGGATTTTGAATTTGTGACAGTGGGAGAGCTGATATTTCCGTAAAACCGCTCAGGGAGCCTAATAGTAACCTGAATATTGTTAAATCCCTGACAAATTTGAGAAAAACCTTGTATTTCATATCTTTTTGAGTTATTGTATATTCTGTCATGGCGGATACCTGCAGACATGGCTCAAAAATGAAGGATTAAAAGACTGTTTCATTCAAAAAACGTTTTAAACATGCAAAAATCCGGAAAATACAGTATAAAAAATGAATGCATCAAATCAATAACTTTCATCGCGGGACGGACGAACATGGACTTGTTTGACTACATGAGAGAACAGAATAAGGATCGGGAAGCGCCGCTGGCATCCAGGCTCCGGCCGACGTCTCTGGATGAGGTGGTGGGACAGCAGCATATCATCGGAAAGGATAAGCTGCTGTACCGCGCGATCTGTGCGGACAAGCTTAAATCCGTCATTTTTTACGGGCCGCCCGGCACCGGCAAGACGACGCTGGCGAAGGTGATCGCGCAGACCACGAGTGCGGAGTTTACGCAGATCAACGCGACGGCCGCGGGAAAGAAGGACATGGAGGCTGTGGTTGCGCAGGCGAAGCAGCTGCAGGGCATGTATCAGAAGAGAACCATACTTTTCATTGATGAGATTCATCGATTCAACAAGGGACAGCAGGATTATCTGCTGCCGTTTGTCGAGGATGGTACGGTCACGCTGATCGGAGCCACGACGGAGAATCCGTATTTCGAGGTGAACGGGGCGCTGCTTTCGCGCTCAGTTATTTTTGAACTGAAACCGTTGGAAAAGGAGGATATCAAAATCCTGCTCCGCCGGGCGGTCTCTGACCGGGAAAAGGGCATGGGTTCTTATCACGCGGCGATCGATGAGGATGCGCTCGATTTCCTGGCGGACGCGGCGAACGGCGACGCCCGGAGCGCGTTGAATGCGCTTGAACTGGGAATCCTTACCACGGAAAGAGCGGCGGACGGTGTGATTCACATCACCCTCCCGGCAGCGGAAGAGTGTATCCAGAAACGAAAGATTAAATATGATAAGGGCGGTGACACCCACTATGACACAATCTCCGCGTTTATTAAGAGCATGCGGGGTTCCGATCCCGACGCGGCTGTCTATTATCTGGCAAAGATGCTGCATGCCGGGGAGGATGCGGCGTTTATCGCGCGGCGCATCATGATCTGTGCGTCGGAGGATGTGGGAAATGCGGATCCCATGGCGCTGACGGTTGCCGTCAGCGCGGCGCAGGCGGCGGAACGGCTGGGCATGCCGGAAGCCAGGATTGTCTTGTCCCAGGCAGCGACCTATGTGGCGGGCGCACCGAAAAGCAATGCGGCATACCTCGCGGTCGATAAGGCTCTGGAGGTGGTCCGCAGCACGAAGACAGCACCGGTTCCGCCGTACCTGTGCGACAGTCATTATAAGGGTGCGCAGAAGCTGGGCCGCGGCATCGGTTATAAATACGCGCACGATTTTCCGAATCACTATGTGGAGCAGCAGTATCTGCCTGACGCATATAAAGATATGAAGTTTTATGAGCCGACGGAGAACGGATATGAGAAGGATATACGGGAGTATTTCCGGAAAATCGGCAGGACGGAAGAAGGTTCGGATGAAAGTCAGAAGAAGGTCTGGAACAGCTGCAGCAGCAGAAATCCCCTGAATGCCCCGGAGGGCGGAGGCGGCGGAATGAACACTGAGGAACCGGAGAATCCGGACAGACTAAAATAACACCGGCCGGATGATAATAAGAAGAATACAGAGCGAAGATAACGCCGCCGGATGATCACCGTAAGAATACTGGGCAGCCTGTGAATAAACAGGTTCTGACGACTCTGAAAAAAGGAGGAATAATATACATGAAAGCATATGATCAGATGACAAGAGAGGAATTACTGTGTGAAAAGGAGGCGCTGGAGCGGCAGTACAGGGAGACCTGCGCACTCGGCCTGAAGCTGGATATGTCCAGAGGGAAGCCGTCCAAAGAGCAGCTGGATCTGTCCCAGCCGATGATGGATGTCCTGCACGGCGATACTGTCCTGGAGAGCCGGCTCGGCACAGATCTGCGAAATTACGGTGTTCTGGACGGCATCGACGAGGCGAAAGAGCTGATCGCGGGCATGATCGGCACGAAACCGGAGTATGTGATCGTCTACGGGAACGCCAGTTTGAATATTATGTATGATACGATCAACCGCTCCATGATTCACGGTGTTCTCGATTATACACCCTGGTGTAAGCTGGACAGGGTAAAATTCCTCTGTCCGGTTCCCGGATATGACCGCCATTTTACGATCACAGAATTTTTCGGCATCGAGATGATCAACGTTCCTCTGTATGAGGACGGTCCGGATATGGACATGGTCGAGGAACTGGTCAGCACGGATCCCCTGATCAAAGGAATCTGGTGCGTGCCGAAATATTCCAATCCGATGGGAACCTCCTACTCGGATGAGACCGTGCGCCGCTTCGCAAACCTGAAGCCGGCGGCGGAGGATTTCCGCATTTACTGGGATAACGCCTACTGCGTGCACCATTTATATGAAGATCAGAAGGATCAGCTGCTCGACATTATTTCCGAGTGCGAGAAAGCGGGCAATCCGGATATGGTCTATGAGTTCTGCTCCACATCCAAGGTGACCTTCTCCGGTTCCGGCATCTCCGGTCTGGCGACCAGCCCGAGGAACAAGGCGGACATCCTGGCGCAGCTGACCGTCCAGACAATCGGATTTGACAAGATCAACCAGCTCCGCCATGTAAAATTTCTGAAGGATCAGGATGGCGTGGACCGCCATATGGCAAAACATGCCGCGATCATCCGCCCCAAATTTGAGCTGCTGGCCCGCCGCTTTGAGGAAGAACTGGGCGGACTTGGCGTCGGTTCGTGGACAAATCCGCGCGGCGGATACTTTATCACATATTTTGCGAATGAAGGATGCGCGAAAAGCATCATCGCGAAGGCGAAGGAAGCCGGCGTCGTGATGACCGGCGCGGGCGCCCCGTTTCCTTATAAAGAGGATCCGCGGGATTCCGTCATCCGCATCGCCCCCACCCTTCCGCCGCTTGAAGAACTGGATGAGGCCTGCAGCGTGTTTATCACCTGCATGAAGCTGGCAAGTGTGGAAAAACTTCTGGAAAAGAATCCGTGACGTGCAGGCGCGAAAAAACTGCCGGAAGTCTTAAATATGCGAATAAGATATAAAAACAGCCATGTGGAACAATTTATCCCCGCATGGCTGCAACTTTAAGTGGCTGGAACTTCTTCAATGATTTGCTTAACTTTTTTGTTCCCTTCAATACCATCCCATAAAGTATGGTGTATTGCTAAAGACGGCGGAGCTGTTCTTAAAAAGTTTTTATTTGCTTCTGCTTCGTCAGTTGATTTTTGGCATGTTTGTGAGACTATTTTTTAATAGGCGGACCCCCCCTAATTTCCAAATAAGCATTTTATCTGTTGTATGTGAAACCCTGGATGTTTCCCTGCATTATAATACCCCCGGTTACAGGTACCCCCGTTTTTTGGTGTAACCCGGTGTTGCATCTGTAACCGCTTGCAATTTATCCAAAAGCTGTCATAATGTGCTTAACAGTTACTAAGGAGCAAGCTGCCTACTCCGGCCAAGAGACAAGGCGGCTTGCTTATTGCAAAATTTACGCCGCCTGGGCATAATCAATTATAGTGACGGTGATTTCACTGGAAATCTTCTGGATACTGTTTAAAATTGATTCGATTTTTCTTGCCACAGTACTGCTGAAATATTCCTCCCCGCACTGGGAGCATTTTTCACACGGTACGTTTTTGATTACAATGATATAGTTGCCGATTTTTTCAATGTAATCCGCCACATCATTTTTAACATTTCCACCACAATACACGCACATAAATCATTTCTCCTTTCTTGTTTCCATATCGGATTCCCATTCATCTGTATCCGGGTAGTTGGCAGTGATTGCGTATAAATATTCGTTATCGCATCCGACAACAATATGCAGGGCAGTAGCGCTTGTTATCCATCCGAGCATAAGGCAGCTGGGGGCAGGGCGGTCATCAGGATACTGTCTGATGATTTTCCCTGACATTATACATTTTTCAAAGTCATCGATAGAAATTCTACGTTCGCGAAAACGCTTCAGGGCATGTCGTGACCATCTGATCTTATCATCCGCACACAGCTTACGCAGGTTTTCAATATCCAATTCCATAGTTTATCAGATCCTTTCATCCTTTCTATTCAAAGTCTACATAAATAATATTCCCTATGCGTGTTTTAATCCTTCTTGGATTGAATATTTTTCGTTGCTCAGCATGACACTGATCATGCCTGTGATATTTTGACGATCAGTGTCATCTAGCTTCAAGAATGCGGATACTGTCTGAAATGCTTCCTTTCCATAACACTGTTCAAATATTTCGCACGCATGGATTTTCTTTTGTTCTGCTTCTTCATCCCACCCCATTAGATGTTCTAAAGGAACATCTAATATTTTTGATAGAGTATGTATTTTAGAAGCACCCAAATCACTTTTTCCAGCTTCAATTTTCTGCATACTGGATCGTGCGTTTCCGGTAGTATACCCTAATCGGTTTGCCAATTCTTCAAGTGTCAGATCTTTTTTCAAACGTGCTTTGCGCACACGTTGACCAAAACCTGCTAAAAATTCTTTCTTTTCTGTTTCAGTCAAGCCTAATCACCTCCTTAGCCAAAGTATAATATACCGGCGAATGAAAATCAACTTTTTTTGACGAAATAAATAACATGTGTTGACATCTATTCCACAAACTGTTATTATGGGGGATATGGAACAATACTCCACAAAGATGAATACGCCAGATGAAAGGATGAATGATTATGATGAGAAAACGGCTTGAGGTTGGTAAGAAGGTAAGCGCTTAATAAAGTAACGTATCGCAAAATTTTGAATAGCTTTTTCCAAGGAAACGCAGTTCATAGCCTTCCTGAGAAACAGCGACTTTATTATCCAGAAATTCTTTGAACCGTTCGATATCAAAGCTGCCCGTGCGACTGTTACGCAGATTTAAACAGGAGTTATATGATTTTACTATTACGAATGAGACGACGGCAAATTTAAGGGTTGCGGCCTTGGAAGATGAGCGCGTAGCGGACGAAGAACTGGTGTTGGCAATTGGAAAAGCGAAAGATTTGGGATTAAAAGGATTGAGCGGTATTTCTGGAAATGAATGGTATAGAAATGTTGTATTGAATGACCTGCCGTTTTCTAATGGTGAGTTGATCGAATATGCCATGCCCTCTGTTATCAATCAGTTTACCAGGAAAATCCCGATCCATAAATATTTGGCTGGGGTAAAAAGGGAACATTCAGAGGCTGTGCAAATTGCGGATGAAATGAACTTTGACAGTATCATATGCGAATCCGACAGGAAAAGACATCGTTATTTAGAGCAGCGAGGATACGATTCCGTAAAGCAAATCTGGGAACAAGAGAAGGCAAATAGAGACAAAGCATTCCGCATAATGGCTTATCTGAAAGAAGATGAATTTGATTTGCATGAATTGGAAAGCCTTTTACAGGAAATTTTTGAGGAAGACGTCAATGTTTTTGATAATGTTTGTAATTCCGAAAAAACAGGAATACGGAGATTAATACGAATTTATGATTACTTGAAATGGGGCAATGCAAAAAAGCCTTCCAACTAAAGTCCGCAGTAGCTGAAGACCGATTGAAAAACTCCTTCTTAGGTAAGATACCGAATTGATTTAGTGGACAGCAGCTGCACACCGATCAAATCAGTACCTCTTTCCTCGCTTGAGTGGAGTATACACCTTTTTTGGTGTATTGTAAAGAGTAAAAATTTGTCTGTTTCAGAAAATCCCTGATTTTCACCTTCTTTTGATACATTCTTTTTTTCAGTCATTAAAAAGTTCATCCTGATTTTCAATGATGCTTCAATATTCCTGTAATA
>JAJBVI010000025.1 GCA_020859905.1 Lachnospiraceae bacterium
CGCATGACGCGCACCGTTTCCCAGATGACGGTACCGTCCCGGAACTCTCCTATGCGGCGCTTATAATAGCCGTGGATCCTACAGCAGCCACGCGTACCGCAGTACGGGCAGGTGTCCAACTCAGGCCGGTATTTATCCATATACGACTGGAATAACTCTTTTGATGATTTTTTTATGTCAAACAGCTTGCAAAACAGCGTTTTTTCTCTTATCATAAGAAATGCATTGGGAAGACTGCATTTAGCCAGGCATCTATCAATAGGACGTCGATCCTGCACGGCCTGCCAGCAGATCCCTTTTGGTTGAGAGAAAGAACGACTTTTTGCAGGGTGGGTTCTTTCTCTTTTTTTAGTGTGCCAGCATCAACTATAAATGAGATCGTTGGACCAGTCAAATAGAAACAGAAAAAAACGTGCCGTAAAATACAGCACGATACAATATACGTTATGAAAGGGATGCCGAATTTAATTCGCCGCCAAAGTGCAGTAGGCGGGAACATTAATTCGACGCGTGACACCACACTGTCAGTAGAGCGTCAGCTGGGGAAAAAGCTGAACCGCACTCCTTATGGGAAGGATGAGAAGCCCACGACAAAGAGCGAACTGCCGTTGAAGACATCATCCAGCCGGAGGATACTGCCGATTCCGGATTATGTTTTTGAGGAGATCTTAAGGGAACGGGAGAAATATGAGGAGAACAGGAGAAGGAGAGGGGCGCAGTTTCTGGACGCAGATTACATTTGCTGCTCGAATTATGGGAAGCCGCGCAGCAAGGATTTCCATTGGAAACATTACAAGGCATTGCTGAAAGCGCTTGGCTTGCCTGATATCCGCTGGCATGATCTGAGGAGTACCTACTGTACATTGCTCCTGAAAAATGATTTTAATCCGAAAGCGGTCTCCAGACTGATGGGACATGCAAAGGAGATCATTACGATGGACGTGTATGGTGATAATGCAAATATCATTCCCGAAGAGATTCCGGAACTTCTGGAATACATGGATGAGGTCATGCCAAAGAAACCGGATGCGGACAATGCGGAAACGAAAGTTTTAGATACCGTGATAGATGTGGAGGCGTTTCTGGGGACAAAAGAAAAAACGGGAGCATAAAAATTATTTAGATGCATTGCTTGCAGACAGAAAAGTGTTATGATAGTATATGAAAAGACGTGGATTTTAGTTCATATGAGGCGCATGGAGGTGAATTTTATGCTCGCTGCAGTAAAAGGTATTATACGAGGAAATACAGTAGTGATTGAAGATGATGACATACGGGCTTATGATGGGTCTGAAGTTGTTGTGACATTATTAGAGCATCATGCCAAGTCCCAGAGACAGGTCTCAAAAAAAACTGCACTCGACTGGGACAGTTTTGTTTTGCCAAGTACCCGCGGAAAGAATGTCGACGAATATATGAAGGAGATGCGTGATGGTGACAGAATATAATAAGGTCTTTATTGATACGGCACCATTCATATATTTTATCGAAAAGGATGAGAATAATCCACATTATTTTGAAAAGGTAAAGAATTTCCTGATCAAAGGATATGAAAATGATGTTGAGTTTGTGACATCAGTGATTACGATAGAGGAATATATGGTGTTTCCGTATCGTAATAATCAGCCGAAATATATAGAATTGTTTGACCGGCTCATACATTCTCTTGGAATTAAAGTTGTTGATATCGATAATCAAATTGCCAGAAAAGCCGCTGAAATCCGAGCAGAATATAAGGCGTATAGAGCTATGGATTCTTTGCAGCTGGCAGTTGCATGTCTGACAGGGTGTGATCTGTTTCTGACAAATGATAAGCAGTTAAAAGGATTCAGAGAGCAAAAGTGTATTGTAGTTGACGATCTGGATTAAAAACAATCTACAGGCGCGAGGGGGAGCAGCTGATTTATGTCCGGCTGCTCCTGTCTGTATATCAGATTTTCCGCAGGATTTTATTTTTTTCGCATGGTCGGAAAAAATGAAATTTGTGAACGAAATTCGTAAAAGCACGATTTTTGAGCGAGCTGAATATGTGCCTTTTCGAATTTTTGCCTGATAGGCGAACTTTTTTGATATGGATTTTGGAGGTGATTTTGCCCCGATGTTGTTCAAATTGCACAAACCATACGAGCCCACGGGCGACCAGCCCCAGGCGATCGAAGCCCTTGTCAAAGGCTTTAAAGAGGGCAATCAATTCCAGACTTTGCTTGGTGTTACGGGTTCCGGAAAGACCTTCACGATGGCGAACGTCATTGAGGCATTAAACAAGCCGACTTTGGTAATTTCGCACAATAAGACCCTCGCTGCACAGTTGTATGGTGAGATGAAAGCATATTTCCCCGAGAACGCAGTGGAGTATTTTGTGTCCTACTATGATTACTATCAGCCGGAGGCTTACGTCCCTTCCACTGACACCTACATTGCGAAGGATTCTTCCATCAATGACGAGATAGATAAACTTCGTCTCTCCGCCACGGCTGCCTTATCTGAGCGAAAGGACGTTATTATCGTGGCTTCTGTCTCCTGCATCTATGGTATCGGCAGCCCGAGCGATTATCAGAATATGATCGTTTCCCTGCGTCCGGGCATGGAGAAGGACCGCGATGAAGTGATCCGGCAGCTGATCGATATGCAGTATGACAGAAACGACATGGATTTTCACCGCGGCACCTTCCGCGTCCGCGGCGACACGTTGGAGATTTTTCCGGCAGATTACGGTGAGACGGCTGTCAGAGTTGAGTTCTTCGGTGATGAGATTGACCGCGTTACGGAGATGGATGTTTTGACCGGTGAGATTAAAGCCAGATTGGAGCACTGCGCTATTTTTCCGGCATCTCATTATGTAGTGCCGCAGGAGAAGATCAACCGGGCGGCGGCGGAGATTGAGAAGGAGATGGAGGAGCGCGTCCGTTATTTTAAGGGAGAGGACAAGCTGATCGAGGCGCAGCGCATTGCGGAACGCACGAACTTTGATGTGGAAATGCTGCGGGAGACTGGTTTTTGCAGCGGGATCGAGAACTATTCCCGACATCTGTCCGGGCTGGAGCCGGGAGTTCCGCCTTATACGCTGT
This sequence comes from Lachnospiraceae bacterium, assembly GCA_020859905.1. Classification (GTDB taxonomy): domain Bacteria; phylum Bacillota; class Clostridia; order Lachnospirales; family Lachnospiraceae; genus Eubacterium_I. Next base: position 3,069 of record JAJBVI010000025.1, read on the forward strand.
TGGATTATTTCCCGGATGAGTTCCTGATCATTGTGGATGAGTCCCATATTACGATTCCGCAGGTCAGGGGCATGTACGCGGGAGACCGTTCCAGAAAGACGACGCTGGTGAATTACGGGTTCCGCCTTCCTTCGGCGCTTGACAACCGGCCGCTGAATTTTGAGGAGTTTGAGAGCCATATTGATCAGATGCTGTTTGTCTCCGCAACGCCGAATGAATATGAGAATGAACACGAACTGCTTCGGGCGGAGCAGATTATCCGGCCGACCGGACTTCTTGATCCGAGGATTGATGTGCGGCCGGTGGAGGGACAGATTGATGATCTGATCGCTGAGGTGAATAAGGAAACCGCCGAAGGGCATAAGATCCTGATTACGACGCTTACAAAGCGGATGGCGGAGGATCTGACAGATTATATGAAAGAAGTCGGCATCCGCGTGCAATACCTCCATTCCGACATAGACACGTTGGAGCGGGCGGAGATTATCCGCGATCTCAGACTGGATGTTTTTGATGTCCTTGTTGGTATCAATCTGCTGCGTGAGGGGCTGGACATTCCGGAGATCACGCTGGTGGCGATTCTGGATGCGGACAAGGAGGGCTTCCTTCGGTCTGAAACCTCTTTGATCCAGACGATTGGCAGGGCGGCACGAAACAGTGACGGGCATGTGATCATGTATGCTGATACGATGACGGATTCTATGCATGCGGCGATTGAGGAGACGGAACGCCGTCGTAAAATCCAGCAGGAATATAATAAGGCACACGGTATTACGCCGCAGACGATACAGAAATCAGTCCGGGATCTGATCAGTATATCAAAGAAGGTGGCGAAGGAGGAGCTGGAGTTTGCGGCAGATCCGGAGTCCATGAGTAAAAAAGAACTGGAAAAACTGATAAAAGATGTGACAAAGAAAATGGAGAAAGCGGCAGCGGAGCTGAATTTCGAGGAGGCTGCGGATCTGAGAGACCGTATGGTCGAGCTGAAAAACGTGCTGCGGGATCTGTGAGAGGCGTCTGCACATCCGGAGGTTTATCATGGAATATGGCCGGGACTGGCGGGTACAGCAAGAGTCGTCTGCATGACTGGGGGAACAGCCCGGACGCACAGTGCGGCTCCGCGTTCAGCGAAGAATTTTACAGGGAAGGGATGAGTATGGATACATTTATAGCGGTCGATCTGGAGATGACCGGCCTGAGAGTAAAAACGGACCGTATTCTTGAAATCGGTGCTGTGAAAGCGGAAAACGGACAGGTGACGGATTCTTTTCAGACATTTGTGAATCCGCACCGCAGCCTGGACGAGGAGATCATCCGCCTGACCGGTATCACGGATGAGATGCTGAACGGCGCGCCTGGTCCGGAGGAGGCGGTGCGGAGTTTTTTGTCTTTCGCCGGGGAGCTTCCCCTGCTCGGGCATAATCTGATGTTTGACTACAGCTTCCTGAAACAGGCGATGGCAAACTGTGATCTGCCGTTTGAGCGAAACGGCATGGATACGCTGAAAATCGCGCGGAAGGTTCTGGCGGAGCCGGAAAGCAAGTCTCTGGATTCCCTCTGCGCATATTTTCAGATTCACCGGGAGCGGAAGCACCGCGCCCGGGACGACGCGGAGGCGGCCTGCCGTCTCTATTTTATGCTGCGGGATCGTTATGGGCAGGAACAGCCGGATTTGTTTGCTCCCCGGCCGCTTCTGTACCGGGTGAAAAAAACAGGGAAAGATTACGCCGGCACAAAAAAGAGACTTGAATCATTTGATTATTTATCATAGAATAGAGAATCATGTGGATACAGAGAATATGACCAGAAGTGAGGCATCCCGTATGATCAATGAGATCACTGTTAAGTACGGGCGTGCCCCGGAACAGGAGGGCAGGCCGGATGTATAAAAATACGAAAAGACGGAGGATTCTGACTGCGATTATCGCGATTCTGATCGTGGCGGCGCTGGTGTTATCTTTGCTCTTATCTCTTTTAGTCTGAGGAGATTGGTTTTCGAAGGGATCTGCTCTGAAGAGCGAAGAAATTGGAGATGCGGAGATTTGTTCTGAAGGAATTTCCCTGAGGAAATATCCGGATTGATAATAAAAACGGCGGAATGGAGATGAATCTATGAGAAATTGGTTGAAGGTACTTCCGGTAATCGCAGCTGCGGTGTTTGCGGCGGCCAGCCTCGGGACGACAGACGCACAGGCGGGGACTGCGGATGATGAGACGATTTCGGAGGGGATATATATCGGCAGCGTGGCAGTGGGCGGCATGATGCTTGACGAGGCCGCCGAAGCGATCAATGATTATGTGGAGGAGATTTCACAGAATACAGTCACACTGACGGCGGATGAGAGTTCGATTGAGACTACACTGGAGGAACTCGGGTTCGCGGCGGATGTGGATTCTGTGCTCTGGGAGGCGCTGCAATACGGTCAGACCGGGAATCTGGTTCAGCGTTATAAGGAGCAGAAGGATCTGGAGGTTGAGGATCAGATTTTGCCCCTTACACTGACGGCGGACGAGGAACAGATCGAGGCTGTTCTGGAGGAACATGCGGCTGAAATCAACCAGGAGGCGGTTGATTATGGTCTGACCCGTGAGGACGGGGAGTTTGTCATTGTTGAGGGACAGAACGGTCTGGAGGTTGATGTGGAAACGTCCGTGGCTTTGATTGCGGATTATTTTTCGGATGGCTGGCAGGATGACCCCGACATAGAGCTGGCGGTTGCGGTGACGGAGCCGCAGGGGACCGAGGAAGAGCTGTCTAAGGTGCAGGATGTGTTGGGAACCTACAGTACGAATTATTCGTCTTCCGCCAGCGGGCGCAAGACGAATGTAAAAAACGGCGCACTCAAGATCAACGGCAGTGTGGTCTATCCGGGCGAGACGTTTTCTGTCTATGAGGCGGTGAGTCCGTTTTCGGAGGAAAACGGTTACGCGCTGGCGGGTTCTTATGAGAACGGTACGACGGTCGAGACCTACGGCGGGGGTATCTGCCAGGTGTCTACGACTCTCTACAATGCCGTGATCCGGGCGGAACTGGAGGTCACGGAGCGCTACGGGCATTCCATGATCGTTGCCTATGTAGATCCTTCCGCTGATGCGGCGATCGCGGGCACATATAAGGATCTGAAGTTTGTAAACAATACGGATGCCCCGATTTATATCGAGGGAGCGGCGGACGGCGCTGCGATCCGGTTTACGATATACGGAGAGGAGACGCGTCCGTCGAACCGGGAGGTGACCTTTGAGAGCGAGACGACGGGCACGACGGAAGCGACCGTACAGTTCAGAGCTTCCAGCGCGGCGATCGGTTCTGTTACGAAGGTGCAGAGCTCCCACACCGGAAAGACAGCCCGGCTGTGGAAGATTGTGACCGTGGACGGCGTGGAAGAAAGCCGCGAAGTGTTTAATACTACGACATACCAGATGTCGCCCACGATCTATGAGGTGGGTACGGCATCCTCCAGTGCGGAGGCGACAGCTGCCATGAACGCGGCGATCGCGTCCGGGGATCTGGCGACGATCCAGGCGGCCGCGGCACAGTGGAGTGACGCAGCGCTTCAGGCCGCGGCAGAGTCGGAGGCAGCGGAGGCAGAAGCGGCAGAGGAGGAAGCGGCTGCGGCTGAGACAGAGACATCTCAGGCAGAGACATCTCAGACAGAGACGGCGACGGAGGATTCGTCCGCAGCAGCCGATGACAGTACAGACGCGTCGCAGGATACGACGGAGGAGCAGCAGTAGCGGCTCGCAGCCGCAAAGGCAGAATCATGCTGCCGGCGCGTCGCAGGATACGACGGAGGAGCAGCGGCAGCCGGGCGAAGCGAAGTCACGGATACGAATAAGCGGCATGGCGGGCATATCAGAGATGTCTTCGAGGTTCCGAAAAATGAAGCATGGAAAGCTACCGGAAAATATATTAAAAAGGTCTGTCCTCAGGCAGTTTCACGCGGAGAGGGCGGATGTGCTGATCGGCGCCGGTATCGGCGCCGACTGCGCGGCTATCCGGTTGGAGGATGGGGAGATGCCCGTATTCTGCACGGATCCCGTCATCTGGACGGACGAGGCGGATGCGAAGCGTGTGGTTCATGCGGTCTGTAATGATCTGGCCTGTGCGGGAGCACAGCCGGTCGGGCTGCTTCTGACGGCACTCCTCCCCCCGGAACCGGAGGAGCAGGAAATACGCAGGATGGTTCAGCTGATCGCGGCGGAGTGTGAGACGGACGGCATTCAGATACTGGGCGGGCATACGGAGGTTACGCCGTCGGTGATTTGCCCGGTCATCTCGGTGAGCGGCGTGGGAAAGGTTCATCAGGATAATCTGATCCTGCCCGGCAGGGTTCAGCCCGGGGAGGATATTCTCGTCACGAAATGGATCGGACTGGAGGGAACGGCCCGGATCGCGCGCAGGAAAGAACAGGAGCTGCGGCAGCATTATCCCGCTTATATGGTGGAGGAAGCAGAGTCGTTTGACCGCTGCTTCTCTGTACGGCCGGAGGCAGCGCTTGCGGTGAAACACGGCGTGACGGCGATGCATGATATTTCGGAGGGCGGCGTTTTCGGCGCTCTTTGGGAGCTTGCGGAGAGTTCTGGGATCGGCCTGGAGATCAGCTTGAAGAAGATACCGGTTCGTCAGGAAACTGTTGAGATATGTAACTTTTTCGACATCAACCCTTATCAGCTGGTGTCGGGAGGAAGCATGCTGATGGCCGCGCCGGACGGCGATTCACTGGCACAGGTTCTGCTGGCTGCGGGGATTCCGGCAACGGTGATCGGGAAGGCTGTGCCGGGGCATGACCGTGTAATTCTGAATGACGGCGAGCGGCGATTCCTGGAGCGCCCCGGTCTGGATGCCATCCATGAAGTTATTTAGAAAGAGGGATTCCTGCGGATTTCCCATGCCTGTTCACAGGACGCGTTGAAGGAGGCTCTCGATCGGCTGGAAGGGTTTATTCAAAAACTGTGCGCGGAAGACAGATGACGGATTCAGGCAGACCGAAATATAGGAAAGATATGTCTTTTATAACAGCAAAGAATTTAAAACACTATTTTGTGCGAAGGGATGAGGAGGGACGTGCGACCGGTGAGATCCCGGCGCTTAACGGGATCGATCTCGAGGTGGAACCGGGACAGTTTATTGCTGTCCTTGGCCACAACGGTTCCGGTAAATCTACCTTTGCCAGGCATCTGAATGTACTTCTCTCCCCCACGGAGGGAACTCTTTTTGTGGACGGAAAAAATGTGGACGATGAGGCCGAAACCTGGAACATCCGCCAGTCCGCCGGGATGATTTTTCAGAATCCGGACAATCAGATCGTGGCTGGTGTGGTGGAGGAGGACGTGGCCTTTGGACCGGAGAATATTGGTGTTCCGACGGAGGAGATCATCACCCGCGTGGAGGAGAGTCTGGCAGCGGTCGATATGATGGAATACCGGCGTCATTCTCCGAATAAGCTGTCCGGCGGACAGAAGCAGCGCGTCGCGGTTGCGGGAGTGCTTGCCATGCGTCCGAAATGTATCATTATGGATGAGCCGACGGCCATGCTGGATCCGAATGGACGGCGGGAAGTGTTAAAGACTGCACATCATCTCAACCGTGAGGAGGGCGTGACGATCATATTGATCACACACTATATGGAGGAGGCGGCGGAGGCGGATTTCGTATTTGTGCTGGATCAGGGAAAGGTTGTGATGAGGGGGAATCCGTGTGAGATTTTTTCCCGGGTGGAGGAACTGCATCATTATGGTCTGGATGTTCCGCAGATGACCCGTCTCGCTTATGAACTGAAGAAAGAGGGGTGTCCGCTGCCTGACGGTATCCTGGATCGGGCACAACTGTTGGACGCGCTGTGCGAACGGATACTTCCGTCCGGGGTGCATGGGAGTGAAGATAAAACAGGGCGCGGGGATTTTGCTGAGAAGAAGCTTCCGGATGAATCGGACAGTCGTCCGGAGAAACTGAATTTTGCTGTACAGAAAACGGAGAAATTGCGGCTGAAGCAGGTTTCTTATACCTACGGTGCCGGTACCGCTTATGAAAAACAGGTGCTGAAAAACATCAACCTATCCGTTTATGACGGAGATTTTGTCGGAATCATCGGACATACCGGTTCCGGGAAATCAACGCTGATTCAGTTGATAAACGGTCTGCTCAAAACCCAAACCCGCCAAAG
>JAJBVI010000158.1 GCA_020859905.1 Lachnospiraceae bacterium
TCGGAATGCTCTCCGTGCCGAACGCCATAGCGGCAATCGCCTGTGCGCCGCCCACTTTAAACACACGATCCACACCTGCCTCCTTTGCGGCGACAAGCGTAGCCGGATTCACCTTTCCGTTTCTGCCGCAGGGAGTCGTCATAATAATCTCACCCACGCCCGCAACCCTTGCCGGAATAATGTTCATCAGCACGGAGGACGGATAGACCGCCTTCCCGCCCGGTACATACACGCCGGCTCTGGCGATCGGCGTCACCTTCTGTCCGAGCACCGTACCCGGAATGGTGCTGTCAAACCAGCTGTACTGTCTCTGCTTCTCGTGATAGACGCGGATATTTTCCTTAGCCTTCCGGATCACATCCAGCAGCTCCGGCGTCACAAGATCATAAGCCTCGCGGATCTCATCGCCCGCCGCCTCGATATTCGCCGCGGAAAGCTTAGCGCCGTCGAACTTCTCCGTATATTCAAAAACCGCCTGATCCCGCCGTCCGCGCACGTCCGAGATAATGGCGTTCACGCTTTCTTCATACGCGGCGTAATTGTTCGGGCTGCGCTTCAGCAGATCCGTCAAAATTCTGTTTATGGTATCCTTTGTCAGTTTCAAGGTGCGCATTCCGATGTCCTCTTTTCTCCGTAATCTTCATGAGCTGCTTACACAGCCTTGCCGGCATTTTTTTTAAAGAATGCTTTTCATCCGAACCTGCGGTATCTCCTCGCAGATCCGGGAGTACACTCCGATGCCGCCGGATATGGTGCTTTCGTCTGAACCGGCATTATCCTTCACTGCTCCGGAAGCACACGCCGCAGATCCGTAATCAGCCGGCTCACCCGCTCCTGCTCCAGTTTCATGCTGACCGGGTTAACCACCATCCGCGCGGACAGCGGGCAGACCTCCTCCAGGACTTCCAGTCCATTCTCCCGCAGCGTGGAACCGGTTTCCACAATATCCACAATCACATCGGCCAGCCCCACAATGGGTGCCAGCTCTATGGAGCCGTTCAGTTTGATGATCTCCACCGTCTGGTGTTTTTTGTTATAAAAATAATCCTTCGCGATCCTGGGATATTTCGTCGCCACGCGGATCTGCTCATGATGCTCCAGCAGATCCTTCGCGGAGGCATATCCGCAGACGCACATGCGGCATTTTCCGAATCCGAGATCGAGAACCTCATAAATATTGCGCCCTTCCTGCAGTATCGTATCTCTGCCGACAATACCGATGTCCGCCGCGCCGTACTCGACATAAGTGGGAACGTCCGGTCCCTTCGCAAGGAAAAACCGCAGTTTCAGTTCCTCATTTACAAAAATCAGCTTCCGGGTGTCCGGATCCTTCATCTCCTCACAGGTAATGCCGATCTGCTCAAACAGCTTCAGCGTGGTCTTCGCCAGACGCCCCTTGCCGAGTGCAAATGTCAAATATCTCATAGTAATCTCCATTCCGCCGTCCTTCGGCCGGCGGCACAAATAGTAATGAAAGATCTGCTTTCTTTCGCACTGTCTCCTCTTCCGCCGGAGATGCGGTGTAAACATCCATGCGCTGCGTCAGGTATAAAAAATGATATCCTGTATGTGGAACTGCTGTGCGTATCGGTTGTATGTCTCAATCGTATTTGTCTCTGACAGGGGCATCAGCTCTACGTTTTCACCGCGGTTTCTCAGAATCACCGCATCCCGGATGACCTCATCATGCTTCTCCTGCCGATAGACAAACCACTTTGTCTTATTTTCAAACGGAATACATATATTCTGATGCCTGAGCGCATCCATCAGCTGGTCAATCACAATGGCGAACCCGATCGCGGGAGCGGATTTCCCGAAAGATTCCAGGAGCCGGTCATAGCGGCCGCCTTTCACCACGGCGTTCCCGCTTCCGAATGTATAGCCGGAAAATATGATACCGGTATAGTAATTCAGCTCGGAAACCATAGCCATCTCATAGAAGACATACTGCTCGACGCGGTAAATCCGAAGCAGATCCTCCAGCTGTTCCAGACGCTTCAGGGCACACGAAATCTTCGGCCAGGCTTTTGCTTTCTCCCCGGCCTCCCGCAGCTTTTCCTTAGTGAGCATCACGTCCTTCAGCAGTCCGAACAGCCAGGAAAGATCCTCATTCAGACCGACATGCTTCACAATCTCTTCCACCCCGTAGAAATTGCGGTTCAGCAGGAGTTCGCGAATCTCGTTCTCCGTACTCTCCCCCAAATGGGCGGCTTCAAATAATCCCTTCAGAAAATCCGCGTGGCCCACGCTCACCTGAAACTCTTTCAGACCGGTGTTTAAAAGAAGCTGCACCGTCAGCGCGATCATCTCCGCGTCCGCCTCCACGGAACCGTCGCCGATCAGCTCGGCACCCGACTGCGTCGTCTCCTTTAACAGACCCTGATAACTGCTGTTGTTTATAAATGTACTGCCTGTATAGCAGAACCGGATCGGTATTGCGTCTTCCATATAGTATTTTGAGGCACAGCGCGCGATGGACGGCGTTATATCCGGCCGAAGCACCAGCGTATTACCCTCGCGGTCGAAAAATTTATACAGATCCTTCGACGGAGTCGTTCCGATCTCTTTCCCGAAAATATCAAAAAACTCAAATGTCGGGGTCTGAATCGGATGGTAACCGTAAGACTTCATCATTTTGTGTATCTTGTCCTCCAGGAGATGCTTTCGTTCACATTCCTCACTGTAAATATCTCTCACACCCTCCGGTGTGTGCAATAACTGATTTGACATAAAATTCTCCTAAAATACTTTACCGTGCTGCCATACAAAATCGCGATTATTATATTTCAAAACACGCGCAAAGTCAAGAAAGACGCGGCGGCCACTGACAATCAGAAACATGTATCGGTCACCGGCAGCCAGAAACACGTATCGGTCACCGGCAGTCAAGATCCAGCTGCAGCGGTTCCAGGTACGGCACGAGCACTCCGCCGTGTACCGAGAAGAAAAACCGCTCGTCCAGCTCCTCAAAACGAATGCTTTTTCGTCCGCCCGCCTCACTCCGCTCCCAGAAGGCCAGCAGCTCCAGGTATCTCATGTAATAATAGATATCCCTGTGGGCATAATAAATGATCAGGAAAGCAACCCCGTTCTGTTTCTCAAAGTCACCCATGAACTTCACCTGGTGACCGTGGACATTCTGCAGGGGAAAGGTATCCGTCCGGCATTCCTTCGCGTCGAAACAGACCGGGATCCCCTGTACCGCGCCGATATAATCCACCGTACTCTTCTGCTCAAAATAGGCGAGCGTGATATGACGGCTCACGGCATCAATCTGCACCGGCGTGATCGGCGTCGGTACCTTCTGAATCAGCGCGAGGTTCTTTTCCATATATTTTTCATTTGTCAGGTTGATAAATTCCTCCAGGGTGGAACCCCGGAGACCTCTTGAATTCCATGTGGGCATAATGCTGTGTGGCGCTAATCCTTTCTGTGCAGCCGCAACCCGCTGTTTCATACAGACGGATTGAGCCATTTTTTCGTACTCCGTCCTTCCGGTCATAAATTGCGCGATTCTGACGGGAAGCCATGCCGCAGCGCTGTTCGGCCGCTGACTGAATCTCCCCGGCAGGAGACTGTTGTGATTCCGGCGGGAATTTTCCGGAACGGATCAAAGAATGCCGCGGTGCGTCAATTCTTCGGAATCGTAGTATAACATACGTTTGCGGACAGATGAAAACACACCGTCCCTCAGCTCGATTTTATTGATGGAACAGTTCGGCTGCCGAACATCCCAGAATTCTTCCATGCCAAAATGGTCGATCCTCTGCAGAAAAGCGCGGATCACAGTCCCGTGACACAGAACAAGTACGTTTTTTAACGCCGCATTCTGTTCCAGCGGCAGCAGCTCGTTTATCATAAAATTATCAATACGGGAGAAGAGTTCCTCATAGCTCTCGCCGGTCTCATCCGGTCTGTACAGATCGGGATGCGAAAAACAGTTGAGAATATTTTCATCATATTCCTTCAGGCTTTTGAGTTTCAGCCCCTCATATTTCCCGAAACACATCTCCCGCAGACGGGGATCCACCAAGAAAAACGGCTCCGGAGCCGTACTGCTCCGGTTTTTGTCCGCGATCAGCCGGGCGGTCTGCCTGGCGCGTATGTACGGGCTGGTATAGATGCGGTCAAAGCGGATACCGTCCCTGTAAAATCCGTCTCCGGAAAGCTCCGCCAGTTCCACGCCGTAATCCGTCAGCTCAATGTCCGAGGAACCCTGTATCCGGCCTTCTTTATTCCAGTATGTCTCTCCGTGTCTCATAATGTAAATATACATCGTTATCTCCCGTTTCTCCTCCGATACAGATTATCCGAAATTTCCGGAGACAGTTGATCCGGCAAGCCACCGCTTTGCCTTTTTAAAATCATCCGGTTCTTCCGCTTCCAGAATCCGGCCGTCCGCAAGTTCCATGCGCCAGGCATGCAAAAGCTGGCGGTGAATCCCGGTTTCGCGGTAAAGTCTGTGATTGACAGCACTGTCTCCGTATTTTGGATCACCCAGAATAAAAAGCCCGACAGAAGCCAGATGCGCCCGGATCTGATGGGAACGGCCCGTGATCAGAAGAACCTCCAGAAGCGTCGCGCCCCCAAAATATTCCAACGGTCTGTAGGATGTCTCGATCCGGCTGCTGCCGGAAGCAGGCGCCGCCCGGCGGCCGGCCGGCCGAGTCTGGACCGAGTCATATAAGGCTGCCCATGTATCCTCCTGCCGGTCGTCCGGCAGCGGTTCGTCCGGCAGAATCCTCACGCGGTTCGTCCGGTGGTCTTTGCTCAGACAGCCGCGCAGATACCGCGGTTCGTCCGCTTTGCCCCATACCAGCGCCAGATAATATTTTCTGACGGAACGGTCTTTCAGCTGTGCGCCCGTCTGCTGCAGTCCCCGCATGGTCTTCCCCGCGATCAGCAGCCCGGAGGTGGTCCGGTCCAGACGGTTGCAGACAGACGGATGGAAGGTGCGCAGCTCCGCGGCCGTCAGCTGTCCGCTCGAGAGCAGGTAGGACAGGATGCGGTCGTTTGCCGAATCATCTCCCGGCGCCGCTTTCTGGGAAAGCAGCCCGGCCGGTTTGTTGATCACCAGGATATCCGCATCCTCGTAAACAATGTCGAAATCCGGTTCCCGGCACAAATCCCCGCGCCGGTCAGGATACTCCCTGTTTTTTCGCGCGGACCCATCCGGCAGAGAGGAAGCAAATTTTGCAAAAGTTTCATCGGAAAAATAAATTCTGACGCAATCCTTTTCACGGATTATTTCACTTCCGGAAGCCTTTTTGTCATTCAGGACAATATTCTTTTTCCGCAGCATTTTATAGATAAAACCGCCGGGTGCCCGGTCCAGCACCTTAAACAGGTACTTATCCAGCCTCTGTCCGCATTCTTTTTCTGAAATCACAAATTCTTTCACAGCAGCTCCCTGAAATCGTTTATGTAGTAATCCGACAATCGCTTTTTTTCTTCTCTCTGACCGGAGGAATAGTCATCCTCCACCGCGCAGACCCGCATGCCTGCATTGATTCCGGCGAGAATTCCCTTGGGGATGTCCTCAAAAACCAGGCAGCGCTGCGGTTTTACATGCAGCTTTTGGGCAGTGGCCAGATATACGTCCGGAGCCGGCTTGCCTCTGCTCACATCGCAGACCGTCGTGACCGCGTCGAACGCCGGGCGAATTCCCTTTGCCTCCAGAAATGTCTCGACAAGAAGAAGAGAATTGCTGGTGGAGATCCCGGTTTTTATCCCGCGCTGCCTCAGTTCCGATAAAAAATCCCGGACTCCGGGCTTTAACGGAACTTTTACCCGGTACTTTTCCAGCGCCATATCATTCCAGAGCTTCTTTATGTCCTCCACCGACTCCCGCAGAGAAAAACGATCCGCAAAAAACTGCGCTGTCTCCGTAAATCCCATCCCCTCAATCTCGCTGTTTAAATAATCCGGGAAATCAATCTGACGGCTGCGGAAAAAGTCGCGGTCAATCTCCTCCCAGACCCACATGGAATCCGCCAGCGTCCCGTCCAGATCAAAGATCACGGCATCCGTATTTTCCAGCAGGGTATCTTTCAGTATCATAAGTTTGTTCACCTGTCATTCTTAAAATCATGAACTTCGCTGCGCTCATCTGCTGTCTTCCGGATTCGTATACGCCGCCCGGATCACCGTCTCCCGCACTGCCTCCAGATAAGGATATGGATTGACTGCGGCATCCTCCCCGTCCGCATCCGGCACATAGATCCCGATATGGAGATGCACCAGAAACTGGCCGACCGTTCCCTCTTCGCCGTAACCGCTGTCGCCGACAAATCCCAGAAACTGCCCCGCCCGGATATCCTGTCCCTCCGCCAGACCCGCCGCATAGGACTCCATATGCGCGTAATAATAATAGATTCCCCCCGGCGAACGGATCCCGATCCGGTAGCCGCCGAGCTGCAGCCAGCCGATGGATTCGATCACGCCGTCTGTCATGCTGACCACAGGGTAGATTCCCCTGACATCCTCTGTCGTGATAATATCACAGCCCTCATGGCTGCGTGATCCGCCGTAGGTGCGCTCCGCCATCCAGGAATCGGCAAAATCAAAGGACAGGGGGGCATTCGTGCTGACAGCAATCGGAAAATACTGTATCTCCCGCGTGATCAGCTGTGCCGTACCCGCAGCAGCCGTCACTTTGTCAGACACATATTGTTCCATCCGTAAAAGAAGCATCCAGTCAAACACAATAACGGGGATCAGGATGATCAGGCAAAACCGAACGCGTTTCTTTTTCATGCTTTTCCCATAATTATTGAATCAATTTATTTTACGCTAAATATAATTCAGTATGAAAAAGAAAATCATTTCCGTACTGTTTGCGCTTATCATCCTGTATTGCCTGACATTCCCGGCTGAGATGGCGGAATCAGTTTCCGGCGGCCTGGCCCTCTGGTATCACTCGATCCTGCCCGCCCTGCTGCCGTTCAGTATCTTTTCAAATATCATCATCCGCTCCGGCGTGTATGACCGCTTCTTTAAACGTCTGCATCCGGTATTCCGGGTGATCTATCCGGTCCGCGCACCGCTGATCTATCCGCTCCTCGCGGGATTTCTGTTCGGATTCCCGCTCGGGAGCATGATCTGCGCAGATCTGTGCCGGGAAGGAAAGGTATCTCCGGGAGAAGCGGAGACCGTCAGCGCGGTCAGCAACAATTTCGGACCGGCTTTTATCTGTAACTGCCTGTATCAGACTGTCTTCGACGGACAGATTCCGGCAGCCGTGTTCTTCGCGGCCTGCTATCTGCCGCCGCTGCTCCTCGGGCGGATATCGCTGAACCGCCTGCAGCACGGGCATGCGGCGCCAAACCCTCAGCCGCACAGGCACACAGCATCGAACTCTCAGCCGCACGGGCACGCAGCGCCGATCCCTCAGCCGCACGGAAAACATCCGTGTTCCGGTAATAAAAAGAAGGCATCCGGATCCCAGATAAATATGGAGATCATGGATGCCGGCATTATGGATGGTTTTACATCCATGATAAGACTGGCGGGATACATCATACTGTCCGCGCTGCTGGCTGACATAATCCGCCGGCTGCCGCTGCCGAATGATATCCTTCAGTGTGTCTGCATCGGCGCCGTCGAGATCACAAACGGCATACAGCAGGCCGGTATGCTGTCATGCCCCGTCTCCGTCCGGGCGGTGCTCGCGGCGGGAATCGTCAGCTTCGGCGGGTTATCCGGCCTGAGCCAGACCTGGTCCGTGATGAAATCCGCAGGCTTGCATATAAAAAAATACGTCTGCTTTAAACTGCTCTGCAGCCTATGCGGCATGGCGCTCGCCGCCCTTATTCTGAACTTCCTTCCGTAAAGGTGAAAGCACTCCTGACAGGATGCAGATCCGGTAATCCGTCCGGTTTCATCAACTGGCCGTCAGATCAGGTTAATCTCATCCGGCTTCGGCTCCGGCGCGGTCTCCTCCAGTGCTTCCTCCGTATCATCGGAAGGGGACAGCTCGCTCCGGTTCTCTTTTACAATGTCATAACAGTTCTGAAGGGAAGATAAGAGTCCTTCATATTTCGCCCTGGATGTGTCGAGCGCATGAACCATGATATTCTCCAGATTGCTCAGAAGATTATCTGTATACTCGATGGATGCGGTGCGGATCGCGTTGGCATCCTCGGTCGCCTTGTCCAGAATCTCCTGCGCCTGGTTCGTCGCGATCGAAACAACCTCGTTCGCCTGCGCATAAGCCTGCTGCATGATCTGATGCTCGCTGATCAGCTCATTGGTCTGAATCCTTGCCTGCGCGAGAATCTCGTCCGCCTTTGCCTGCGCGTCCGACATGATCGCGTCTTTGTTCGCGATAATCTTCTGATAACGCTTGATCTCATCCGGAGTCTTCAAACGCAGCTCCGTCAGAAGTTCCATGATCTCTTCTCTGTCAACCACTATCTTTCCCTTTGATAAAGCCTGCGGTTTACAGCTGTCTATGTACTCCTCAATCTCTGCAATGATCTGTTCTAAACGGCTGTTCATCAAAAAATCTCCTTTCCAGTCCTGTTTTATCTGTTTATTGTCTGATTATCTGCGTCTGTACGCATGTCATCTTTCTGATACTTCGCATAAACCCTGTCAATTACCGGCTCAGGCACAAACTTTGAAATATCGCCGCCGTAGGAAGCGACCTCCTTAACAATCGTGGAACTCAGATAAGAATAGAGCAGACTGGTCGTCAGGAATATCGTATCCACCTGGTCATTGACTACATGATTGGTCTGTGCGATCTGAAGCTCATACTCAAAATCCGTGACAGCCCGCAATCCGCGGACCACAATGGTCGCTCCGATACTCCTCGCATAATCAGCCGTCAGACCGTCAAAAGAACTCACTGTCACATTCGGAAGATGAGCCGTCATCTCTTTAATTATACTAACACGTTCTCCGACAGAAAACAACGGATTTTTTGCGTTGTTTTTCAGTACGGCGACGTTGAGTTCGTCCACCATTCTGGATGATCTCTCGATGATATCCAGATGTCCGAAGGTCGGCGGGTCAAAGCTTCCCGGATAGATTGCTTTCTTCATTTTTGCTGTCTGGCAAAGCGCCAGTCCCCCTTTTCATAAAAATGTGCTGATTGGTTTTATATGTTTTTACCCGGAATATATCAAACCCTCAGTCCGACAGATCTTCCGGAGAAAAATCAAGCGACTCCTCCAGGAA
>JAJBVI010000114.1 GCA_020859905.1 Lachnospiraceae bacterium
CATGATAAAGGTGGTTACCGGTATTCGTAGATGTGGTAAGTCTTTTTTGCTGTTTATCATCTTTAAGAGATACTTGTTGGAAAACGATGTTGATGCCGGCCATATCATTGAGATTGCCCTGGATGGTATTGAGAATGAGGAATTAAGAGATCCGAAGGTTTGCTTCAAATATATCAAGGATGCCATGAAGGATAGCGGTAAGTACTACCTTCTTCTGGACGAAGTGCAGTTTATGCCAAAATTTGAAGAAGTGTTAAACAGTCTGCTTCGCATGAGTAATATTGATGTGTATGTAACCGGCAGCAATTCCAGGTTCTTGTCCAGTGATATTGTAACTGAATTCCGCGGCAGAGGTGATGAGATTAGAATTTATCCTCTATCCTTTGCAGAATTTTATTCTGCTTATGAGGGCGATTATGATGATGCCTGGGACGATTATATGACCTATGGTGGGTTGCCGCAGATTGTAAGTTTTCATAGTGAACGACAGAAAGCAGAATACCTGAAGAATATTTTCGCCAATGTCTACCTGAAGGATGTGATTGAAAGAAACAAAATTCAGAGTGTGGACGAAATTGGTATCCTTGTCGATATCCTTGCCTCTGCAATCGGAGCACCAACGAATCCATCGAAAATCGCAAATACTTTTGCCAGTGAAAGGCAGATGTCTTACACCAACAAAACAATCTCCAATCATATTGACTATCTGGCAGATGCTTTTTTAATTTCTAAAGCCAGCCGATATGATATTAAAGGCAGGAAGTATATTGGTGCAAATCTGAAATATTATTTTACTGATCTTGGTCTTAGAAACGCCCGTTTGAATTTCAGACAGCAGGAGCCTACTCACATCATGGAGAACATTGTTTACAATGAGTTGCTGATCCGTGGCTATAATGTGGATGTGGGTGTTGTTGAGATATTCGATAAGAACAAGGAAGATAAGCGTATTCGTAAGCAGCTGGAAGTTGACTTTGTCGTAAATCAGGGCAACCAGAGATACTATATTCAGGTTGCATACGACATGACTTCGGAAGAAAAGCAGACACAGGAATTTAACTCTCTGCGTAATATACCGGATTCTTTCAAAAAGATTGTCATTGTGAATGGCACGAAGAAACCGTGGCGTAATGGCGAGGGTTTTGTCATTATGGGAATGAAGTATTTCCTGTTAAATTCAGATAGTTTAGAATTTTAAATGATCTAAAGGCAGTTTCATCCATTCATTCCTTGAGTTCTTGACAAAAATTGCAAAAGGATTGGAATTCGCGCTGAGCCGCAGCCTTTCCCCGACAATGATATCAGAGTGGAATTTGAAACTGTTATATCAAAAGCCTTTGGATATATAGATATGACATCTGATTTTAATATACATAGAGACTTAACATCTCCCGTTGCTGATCCGTCAGAATGAATGACAGGACGTTTATGGTCTCTAAATAATAAAATACTCTGGTTGAAATGAAGGCCGCTTTTTCTATAGAAAAGGCGGTCTTTTTCTATCAGGAGCAGAAAGGAGGAAAAATGAACCCTGTACGGTCATCCACTTAGGTGAATTTCACTGAAAAATCCAAAAGGCAAAAAAATTTAAGAAAGGAGATACCTTAATCGCAGTTTTAGCAGACCGGGTCGTGAGACATATTCCGGTCTGTTTTTCTTTTGGATTTTTATGTAAAAAAATGAAAAACCGACAAGGTAAGTCGATTCTGCGATTTTGGTTTTTGTATTTATGGATTTTTTCAACAGCGCGATAAGCGTATTACAGACCCTCGTGATCGCCCTTGGCGCGGGACTTGGAATCTGGGGTGCCATCAACCTTCTGGAAGGATATGGCAACGACAATCCGGGCGCGAAAAGCCAGGGCATGAAACAGCTGATGGCGGGCGGCGGGGTCGCCCTGATCGGTATCACCCTCGTGCCGCTGTTATCCGGGCTATTCGGCTGACACGGCATCTTAAAATCTCCCGGCTGCGGGCGGGATCGTCCCGTGGCCGGGATGCGAAGGGAGGTAAGCTGATTGAACCTTATATTTAACAACTTTGAGAACTGGCTTCGGGAACTGCTCATTGACGGAATTATGGACAACCTGACCGGGCTGTTCGATTCGGTGAATACCCGTGTAGGCAGCATCGCCGCGGAGGTGGGGACGACTCCGGCGGAGTTTTCCCCGGATGTGTTCACAATGATATGGACGCTCTCCGAGACAGTCATCATGCCCATCGCCGGCATCATCCTCACCTTCATCTGCTGCTGGGAGCTGGTCCAGATGATCATCGACCACAACAACCTGGCCAACTTCGAGACATGGATGTTTTTCAAATGGATTTTCAAGACATTCGTTGCCGTGATGTTGATATCCAACTGCTTCGATATCACGATGGCAGTCTTTGACGTGGCGCAGAACATCGTCAATTCCAGCGGCGGACTGATCTCGGGGACTACGGCAGTGAGCGGTTCGATGCTGGATACGATGGAGGCGACGATAGAAGATATGGAGCTGGCACCGCTGATCGGACTGTACCTGACCTCGTTCATCATCCAGGTCACTATGTATGCCCTCTCCGTCGTGATCTTCATCATCATCTACGGGAGGATGATAGAGATATACTTGATGACAAGCCTCGCGCCAATCCCGTTTGCGACATTTGCGAACCGGGAGCAGAGCCAGATTGGGCAGAATTACCTGCGCTCCCTGATCGCCCTGGGGTTCCAGGGATTTTTGATCATGGTCTGCGTGGGGATCTACGCGGTGCTGATTAAAAATATTCCAGTCTCGGAGCACATTGCGGCGACCCTGTGGGGGATTGTCGGATACACGGTGCTGCTTGTCTTTACCCTGTTTAAGACCGGCAGCCTCTCGAAGAGTATTATGAATGCCCATTGATAACTAGGGCATGACAACTGACAGAAGGAAAGAAGAAAACCAGGAAAGAGGTGAGATTTTATGGCGGCGTATGTATCCGTGCCCCGCGACTTGACGCGGGTAAAGAGAAAAGTATTTTTTAACCTGACAAAGCGGCAGCTGATCTGTTTTAGTGCGGCAGCCCTGATCGGGGTTCCATCTTATTTCGGGATCCGGCGCCTCGGGAATACGAGCCTTGCCGCGATGTGCATGGTGCTCATCATGCTGCCCCTGTTCCTCCTCGCGATGTATGAGAAGGACGGGCAGCCATTAGAGGCCATTGCAAAGCAGTTTATCGAGTACCGGTTCGTCCGGCCGCGCACCCGCGTGTATGAGACGGACTGTTATTATTCTGCGCTTATGCGCCAGGAAAAAGTTTATGAGGAGGTAGGAGCCATTGTTTACAAAGAAAAAACCGCAGGGGGAAGCAAAGCTCCCCGCAAACCTGACGCCCCGGGAGAAAAAGCAGGTCCGGGACATCATTGAGAAAAACCGGCGGGAGGGGAAGCTGCCGAACACAGCACAGCTGTCCATCCCCTTTGACCGGATGTTCCCGGACGGCATCTGCAGGGTCCGGGAGAATTATTACACGAAGACCATCCGTTTTTCGGATATCAACTACCAGCTGGCACAGCAGGAGGAGCAGGGCGCGATCTTTGAGGGATGGTGCTCTTTTTTAAATTTCTTTGACAGCTCTATCCACTTCGAGCTGACGTTTTTAAACATGGCAGCCGACCAGGAGGAAGTGTTAAAGTCTGTGCGCATCCCGCCCAAAAAGGACGGGTTTAATGACATCCGCGCGGAGTACAGCCGGATGTTAAAAAGCCAGCTGGAGAAAGGAAATAACGGCATCGCCCGCTCCAAGTACCTGACATTCGGGATCGAGGCAGATTCCTTAAAGCAGGCGAAGCCCCGCCTGGCCCATGTGCAGTCGGACATCATCAGCAACTTCCGCCGCCTTGAAGTCCCGGCAGAGCCTCTGGACGGGGAGGCGCGCTTAAAGCTGATGCATGACATCTTCCACTTAGGTGGAGGCGACCGGTTCCTCTTTGACTGGTCATGGCTTGTCCCGTCCGGGCTTTCCGTTAAAGATTTCATTGCGCCGACATCGTTCCGGTTTAATTCCCGGGATTTTACGATGGGAGGTTTGCACTGTGCCATGTCCTACCTTGCCATCACAGCATCGGAGATCAGTGACGAGCTGTTAAAAAAGATCCTTGATACCGAGAGCAGCCAGGTTGTCACGATGCACATCCATTCGATGGAGCAGGGGAAGGCGATCAAGGACGTGAAGCACACGATCACGGAGCTGGACCGCTCCAAGATCGAGGAGCAGAAAAAAGCCGTCCGTTCCGGGTATGACATGGACATCATCCCTTCGGACCTCGCCACCTACGGGAAAGACGCGAAAGCGCTTTTAAAGGAATTGCAGAGCCAGAATGAGCGGATGTTCTTAGTGACATTCCTCGTGCTTTCCACCGGGCGTACCGAGCAGGAGCTGGAGACCAACATCTTCGCTCTCTCCTCGCTTGCCCAGCAGAATACCTGTGCCCTGCGGCGCTTAGACTTCCGGCAGGAGCAGGGGCTGATGAGCAGCCTGCCGCTGGCGGACAACCAGGTCTGCATCGAGCGGGGCCTAACCTCCAGCGCCACGGGGATCTGGATCCCCTTTACCACGCAGGAGCTGTTCCAGGAGGGAGACGGCGCTTTGTACTATGGCCTGAATGCCATTTCCAACAACCTGATCATGGCAGACCGGCTGCGTTTAAAGAACCCGAACGGCCTGATCCTCGGCACGCCGGGTTCCGGCAAATCCTTTGCCGCGAAGCGTGAGATCACAAACGCATTCCTCGCCACGGATGACGACATCATCGTCTGCGATCCCGAGGCCGAGTATGCGGCGCTGGTCCGGCAGATGGACGGGCAGGTGATCAAGGTCAGCCCCACCAGCACGCAGTATATCAACCCGATGGATATCAACAGCAACTACTCCGAGGAGGACAACCCGGTGGCGTTGAAGTCAGATTTCATTCTCTCCCTGTGTGAGCTGGTCATCGGCGGGAAAGAGGGACTAAAACCTGTGGAGAAAACAGTGATCGACCGCTGCGTCCACCGGGTCTACCAGAGATATTTTGAGAACCCGGTACCGGAAAATATGCCGCTGTTGGAAGACCTGTACCGGGAGCTCCTGGCACAGGAAGAAAAGGAAGCCCGCCATGTGGCGACCGCCCTCGAGATCTATGTCAGTGGTTCCTTAAACCTTTTTAACCACCGCACCAACGTGGATGTCACCAACCGTTTCGTCTGCTATGACATCCGGGAACTCGGCAAGCAGTTAAAAAAGATTGGGATGCTCATCGTCCAGGACCAGGTATGGGGGCGTGTTACCGCCAACCGGAATGCCGGGAAAGTCACCCGTTATTATATGGATGAATTCCATCTTCTCCTGAAAGAGGAACAGACGGCAGCCTATTCCGTGGAGATCTGGAAGCGGTTCCGGAAATGGGGCGGTGTCCCGACCAGCATCACGCAGAACGTCAAAGACCTTTTAGCCTCCCGTGAGGTGGAGAACATCTTTGAGAACTCGGATTTCATTTTGATGCTGAACCAGGCAAGCGGCGACCGGCAGATCCTGGCAAAACAGCTGGGCATTTCCCAGAGGCAGTTAGAGCATGTCACCCAGGTCCCGGAGGGCGAGGGCCTGCTCTTCTACGGCAGTGTGATCCTCCCGTTTGTGGACCACTTCCCGCAGGATACCCAGCTGTACCGGACGATGACGACAAAGCTGTCGGAGGTAACTGCCGCACCCGGGAAGGAGGCATAAATGGCAGGGAAAGACGGAAAAGATACCGTTTTGCGCTTTACTGCAGAAGATAGTGCAGGCAGCAACGCACCGGATGCCGCCGGGAAGCTGCGCTATGAGGCATCCCCCGGGGAGACTGCCCGGCAGAAACTGCGGTTTGAAAAAGCGGATGTCGGGGAGATTTCTGTTGCCACCCGGGCGGAAGCGAAACGTGCCGCGCGGAAAGCGGAACATGCTGCCCGTGCAGGCAATGATGCTGCGGATGCTCTACAAAAAGCTGCGGATACAACTGTACAGAATGCACAGGCCGTACAGTCAGGGTCCCATGCCGCGCAGGATGCTGCGGCTGCTTCTGCGGGAGCCGTCTCCTCTGCCATCCACTATACAGTGAGGAACCGTAGTGATGGGAATACCGGTGTGGAAGCAGCGGAAAGCTCAGAACAGGCCGCAGAAGATACCGCACGGACGGTCAGGCGCTCCCTTTATGCTTCAAAACTGAAACGTGGAGGGGAATCAGAAAAACTGAACCACCGGTCAGACAGCTCTGACGCGGAGGTACTGCGGCAGCGTCATCTGTCTGGCGATAAAGACCCGGCTTCCAATCCGCTCTCCCGCTGGATGCAGAAACAGAGGCTCAAACGGGAGTATGCAAAGGCGAAGCGCGCGGCAGAAACTGCCGAGGCCGCATCAGCCGCAGGGCAGGCTTCCGCTGCCGAGGCTGTGATCAGCGGCGGGACTGCGGCAAAAACAGAACGAAGGGGACAGGAAGTCCTTTCCAACCTCCAGGAACAGTTTACGGAAAAGAAAAACGGATGGAAAGCTGCGATCGGGTGCTGCCTGGTGGCGGTCTTAATTCTCCTGCAGTTCCATACAGGTTCACTTGTCGGCGGCGGGGCTTTTTCCATCGTCTCACTGACTTCCTGGCAGTCGGAGGACACGGCACTCACGAAAGCAGACGCTTATTATACAAAGCTGGAGGCGCAGCTGCAGAAGAAGATCAACCGGACGGAATCCACTCATTCCGGGAGCGACGAATACAGCTACAGCCTGTCAGAAATCGGCCATGACCCGGTGGTGCTCACAAGCTACCTTTCTGCAAAATACGGTGATTTCACGTTCCGGCAGGTGAAATCCGAGCTGGAGGAGCTGTTTGCCCTGCAGTACAGCCTGGATGTGACAGAAGCCGGGGAGACACGCACCGAGACAAAGACGGTGCAGGCCGGTGATTATATCGGCGAGGTGGTGACAAGCGCCTACTGCAGCTGTTCCATCTGCTGCGGCAAATGGGCCGGCGGGACGACGGCTTCCGGGGTTTACCCTACCGCCAGCCATACGCTCGCCGTGGATGCCAGCGACCCCATTGTCCCGATTGGGACACAGGTCATGATGAACGGCATCCTTTACACTGTGGAAGATACCGGAAATTTGAATGCCAATGGCGTGGATTTCGATGTGTACTATGATTCCCACGAAGCAGCGCTTGCCCATGGCCACCAGACATGGGACGCTTACTATGCCGGAGGGGATGGGGAAGAGGTCGAAGTCACTATTACGGAAACCGTC
Source organism: Lachnospiraceae bacterium (assembly GCA_020859905.1). Lineage (GTDB taxonomy): Bacteria > Bacillota > Clostridia > Lachnospirales > Lachnospiraceae > Eubacterium_I. The sequence goes on from JAJBVI010000114.1 coordinate 7,269, forward strand.
GATGTCTGCGAGGTGACCCTTACTACGACTGACCTGGAGGAGGTCGTGGCTGCCCGGATGGATGAGGACGAGGCCGGACTTTATGCCATCTACCTGCAGACAGGCGGGAACCGGGTGTTTTTCAGATCCCCGCTGGATTACAACTGGCATCTGTCCATCACCGGGACTTACGGATGGCGCTGCAGCGGCACTTCTGTCTCAGAAGCGGATACCCTGGATGTGGGTGCTGCGGAAGGGACAACCGTTTTATCTGTCATGGACGGGACAGTGAAATCAGCAGCAAGGGGAAAAGTATCGTTAAGTGATGGCAATGGGAGCATCGTCACACTCTCCGGACTGACAGGAATCAGTGTCTCTGCCGGTGATGAGGTCACGCTGGGGCAGGAGATCGCGGAGGTCGGGAGCTCCGGCACTCTTTCTATCTCCTATTCCTATGACGGCACAGAGCTGAACCCGTACTTTTACCTGGATACCGGGGAGGGCAGTATTTACGGCAGTGATGTTGATGCGACTGGGAACGCAGCACTCCTGATCCAGAAAGCCTACCAGTACCTGGGCGTACCGTATGTGTGGGGAGGTGACAGCCCGAGCGGCTTTGACTGTTCCGGTTTTGTCTCCTACTGCATCAATAACTGCGGTGCAGGATGGGATGTCGGAAGATGTGACTGCAACGGCCTGCTCAGTATCTGTACCACAATCTCCGCTTCGGAGGCACAGCCGGGAGACCTGGTCTTCTTCCAGGGGACGTACAGCACTAGCGGCGCGAGCCATGTCGCGATCTACCTTGGAGACGGGAAAATCATCCATGCCGGTTCGCCGGTGCAGGTGACTGACATGACTACTTCGTATTACCAACAGCATTTTTATTGTTTCGGACGCTTATCATAAATTTTTGATAAGGACACTTGCATGGTATGTATAGGGGAAAAACTGACGTAGAAAAGATTGTAGTGAAACAGGAAAGCACCTTTCATTTCCCTGTATTTCAAACAGATATTTGACAGTAGAAAGGAGGTCACTATGAGCGCAAAATTAAAGAAACTCGGCGCGGAGGTGGAGAAAGCCCGCGCCAAATGGCAGGAATGGGAAACCAGGACGAAAGAACTGGAGGCACGCTACCGGGAACAGGAGGATACGGAGATCTGTGATGTCACCCGCACCTACCGTCTGGCACCGGATGAGCTGGCAAAGCTTCTGTCCATGGTGAAAAATAACCTGCCGGAAACAGCCCCGATCCAGGAGGCATTCAATCATTCAGGAACAGAAACGGAGGACAACGGATATGAGGAATAAGATCATTACGGCAATGCTGGCGGCGACGCTTGCTTTTGGGACATTTGCTGCCCCGGCATACGCTTATGTCGAAAGTGATATTAACGCGGAGGAAACCACGGAAATTGCAGAGGATGAATCGGCAGATGCGGAGAGTGATACGGCGGAATCAGCCTCAGAAGACACGGATGCGGACACCGGTGACAGTGACGACAGTACGGAGGAAGATAACAGCACCTCCGCTCTCACTCCTGATGGCAACCTGACTTTGGTGGATGACATCGGAACCGATTCAGAATCCGGCAAACAGTTCATCACAGTCGTTACCAAAAGCGGGAACTACTTCTATATCATCATCGACCGGGACGACGATGGTGAAAGCACCGTCCACTTCCTAAACCAGGTGGATGAGGAAGACCTGCTTGCACTGATGGATGAGGAGGATGTAGAGGAATATGAAATGCTTCTCTCAGAGACAGAAGATGCAGAGGAATCTGATGGCACAGACGATTCAACGGCTGATACGGAGGAGGATGCCGAAACGGATGCTACAGATACAGAAGCATCAGAC
>JAJBVI010000019.1 GCA_020859905.1 Lachnospiraceae bacterium
CCGACGCCGCGCCCCCCCCGGCCGCTTCCGCGCTATCCTCGCAGAGGGATCCAGAAGCGGAAGAGTCTGCGGCAAAGACGGACTGGAAGACGCAGAAAGAAGAACAGGCCAGACAGAGGAAACGGCAGAATCGGATTGCGCGGCTGGAGGATGAGATCGCACAGCTGGAGGAGCGGCTGGCACAGATCGACGATGAATTTGCAAAACCGGAGATTGCGACAAATTCTGCCAGGCTGGGAGAACTGCACGCTGAACAGACGGAACTAACCGAAAAACTGGAAGAACTTTATGAGGGCTGGGAAGCGCTTTCCGAAGAAGGATAAAGTTGTGAAAAATAACCAAATTAATGAAAATAGGGCAAACACAGTGATAAATATTTGACAAAAGAGAGTTAAATATTTATAATAATCGTATAAAAATTTACAGAACAAAAACATTGTACTGTGCCGCGTACTCCCGAAGCCCGGCTTTTGGGAAGGCATCGGAAAGTACTCTCGAAGTTTACAAAGGGGGACAGGGGCTTGCAAAAAGAAATTTCACAGGCAGTGATACGCCGGATGCCGCGTTACTACCGATATCTGAGAGATTTACTGGATGAGGGGATCGACCGGATTTCTTCGAATGAGCTGAGTATTAAAATGAAGGTGACCGCCTCCCAGATCCGCCAGGATCTGAACAATTTCGGCGGATTCGGGCAGCAGGGCTACGGATATAATGTGCAGTATCTTTATGATGAGATCGGAAAGATACTGGGGCTGGACTGCCAGCATAATATCATCGTCATCGGAACCGGCAACATGGGCCAGGCTCTGGCGAAGTATGTTAATTTTGAAAAGCGCGGATTTATCATGATCGGTCTGTTTGATGTGAATCCGGCGCTGATCGGATCATCCATCCGCGGGATCCCGATTTACGATGTGGATGAACTCCCTGCTTTTGTAAAGGAGCACAAAGTGGATATCGCAGTGCTGACACTGCCGAAGGAACGGGCGGAGCAGGTGGCGGGTCAGCTGGTGAAGCTGAACATCCACGCTATCTGGAACTTTGCGCATCTGGATCTGAACCTGCCGGACGATGTCGTGGTCGAGAATGTCCATCTGTCCGACAGTCTGATGCAGCTGTCCTACAACATTGTCAGGAAACGTTCGGAAGAAAAATAAGGAACAGTTCCTGAATGCACAGCGCTTCCCATAAAGGATCATTCCTCAGGAAGGCGGCATATTACAGAAGAGTTCCGCGCAACGGGACTCTTTTGATGCAGAGGGGCGCGTAAGGAGATCAGCATCCTGCGCCGCACGCGCCCCGCGCGGCGAGCAGGAGCGGCAAGCCGCTTTCTGCTTTATCGCAGGATCTGTAAAGAATGAGAACAGGAGGGAATTTATGCGGTATATTCTGAGCAGTGCCGAGATGCAGCAGTGTGATACCAATACGATGAACAGATACGGCGTGCCGTTGGCGGTTCTGATGGAGCGCGCCGCCCTGGCCGCGGCGGAGGAGATTGACGCCCGGTATCCGGAACATACGGTCCGGGTGCTTCTGGCCTGCGGTGTCGGAAACAATGGCGGGGACGGTCTGGCGATGGCGCGCCTCCTGAAACTCAGAGGATATACGGTAACGATCCTTTTTCCGGGAAAGGAAGAAAAATGCAGCGTGGAGGCTGCCCGCCAGCTCGGTATCGTGCGCAGATACGGGATACCGGTTATCTCCGACATTTCCGGGCTTTCCGCTGACGGTTATGATGTGATCGCCGATGCGCTGTTCGGCATCGGCCTGTCCCGGGACATCGGCGGAATCTATGAAGCCGTAATCCGAACGCTGAATGACATGCAGGGCTGGAAACTGGCGGTGGATATCCCATCCGGCATATCCGCAGATCACGGCGGTGTGATGGGAGCCGCTTTTAAAGCGGATCAAACCGTGACATTCGGCTTTGCGAAAACCGGACAGATGCTTTATCCCGGGGCGGGTTATTGCGGAGAACTGATAGTAAAGGATATCGGGATTGATGCATACAGTTTATTTGATATACAGCCGGAAGTCCGGGTTCTGGAACTCGGTGATCTGTCGCTGCTGCCGGCGCGGCAGGCGGATTCAAACAAGGGAACCTACGGGAAGCTGCTGATCTTTGCGGGCTCTTATAATATGGCGGGCGCAGCCGCTTTTTCCGCGCGGGCGGCTTATCGGACGGGCGCGGGCCTGGTGAAGGTCGTCACGGATGTCTCAAACCGTGAAATCATACAGACACTTGTGCCGGAAGCGATTCTGGCTGTCTATGACGGGAAAACGGACATGAGTGATTTTGCCGGCGAACAGGTCGGATGGGCGGATGCGATTGTTTTGGGACCGGGTCTCGGCCTTTCCCGGCAGGCGGAAGAACTGGTGCGCTGTGTTCTTTTAAAAGCGAAAGTACCCTGTCTGGCGGACGCGGACGGCCTGAATATCCTGTCCGGACACAGGGACTGGATCGCAGATGCGAAAGCAGAGCTTATCCTGACGCCGCATCTGGGAGAAATGTCCCGCCTCTCCGGGAAACCGGCGGATGAGATCAAAGAAAATATTTTAACGGCTGCGCGGCAGTTTGCAAAACAGTATAATGTCATTACTGTCCTGAAAGATGCCAGAACCGTCACGGCTTTGCCTGATGGGAGGACGTTTATCAACACGACGGGGAACCACGGGATGGCGACGGCCGGTTCGGGCGATGTTCTGACCGGCATCATCGGCGCACTGCTCGGGCAGAAGGTTCCGGCCGGCACGGCCGCGCCGCTCGGCGTGATGCTCCACGGTATGGCGGGGGATGCCGCGGCAGAGCGGGTCGGAAAGACTTCTCTTACAGCGTCGGATCTGACGGAAGGAATTCCGGCGGTGTTATCCCCGGATCGTTAAAACGCAGAGCTTTTGTGCCGCAAAATCATGCTGTGCTGCGCTGCGGCAGGATGAAAAAGGAGTGGAAACTTTTTATGAAGCAAAACCGCAGACTTTGCGCGGAGATTAATCTTGACCATTTTGAACATAATTTAAACGAGATACAGCGTCTGATTTCCCCGGATACAAAGATATGCGCCGTGATCAAGACAGATGGTTACGGGCATGGGGCAGCCGTCCTTGCCCGGATGATGGAGGAACGGGATGCAGTCTGGGGCTATGCCGTGGCGACCGTGGAGGAAGCGGAGATCCTCCGCCGGTTCCGGCTGAAAAAACCGATTCTGATCCTCGGGTATGTGTTTGACGATGATCGGGATGTCATGATCGACCTGGATATCCGCCCGACCGTTTTTTCTTACGAGATTGCCGCAGAGTTATCCGAAGCCGCCGCGAAGAAACATAAAACGGTAAACATCCATATCAAGCTGGATACGGGGATGGGGCGGATCGGCTTTCAGTGCACGCCGGAATCCGTGGAAGAGATTGTCCGGATCGCGGCTCTGCCGCACATCCGGATCGAGGGGATTTTTACACATTTCGCCAGGGCGGATGAGAAGGATAAGACATTCTCCGCAGAACAGTTTGGCCGGTATGCCTTCGTTGCTGAGCAGCTGCGGGAGCGCGGCGTTAAGATACCGGTGCATCATGTGTCGAACAGCGCCGGTATCATCGATCTGCCGGAATATAATCTCGACCTGGTGCGCGCGGGGATTATTCTCTACGGCCTGTGGCCGTCGGATGAGGTAAAAAAAGAACGGATTGATCTGAAGCCGCTTCTTACACTGAAGAGCCATGTGGTGCATGTAAAGACCCTGCCGGAGGGGAGTACCATCGGCTACGGCGGCACATATGTGCTGCGGGAACCGCGCAGGATCGCAACAATCCCTGCGGGATACGGAGACGGGTACCCCAGGGCATTGTCTAACCGGGGATATGTCCTGATACGAGGGAAACGGGCACCGATCCGCGGCAGGGTGTGCATGGATCAGTTTATGGTTGACGTCACGGAGATTGACGGGGTCTGGCCGGGAGATGAAGTGATTCTGGTGGGCCGTGACCAGGATGAAGAGATTACGATGGAGCAGATCGGGGTTCTCTCCGGACGGTTCAATTATGAGTTTGCCTGTGATCTCGGGAAGCGGATCCCGCGGGTGTATTACCGTCGCGGAAAGGTGTTTGCCGCGCCGTCCGCCGCGGTACCGCCGGCTCTTCCGGATGTATGCGGCCGTGAATGATCAATACAGCTGCAATGAGTATTATCGTTGGGTTCTTCCGGATGCATGTGGCCGTGAAGCGCAGAAACAGAGATAACGATTCCGGACAGATGCGAATACACTTGAAAAAAAAGGGAATAATGAAAATGGAAGCCGGTACAGAGCGAGGCGGGCTTCCGAATCCTGATTTTTGGAGAGTGTGTTATGGTGATTCGCAGAGGAGATATTTATTACGCGGATTTGCGGCCGGTGGTCGGTTCGGAACAGGGAGGCGTACGGCCGGTGCTCATTATTCAGAATGACGTGGGGAACCGCCACAGCCCGACTGTCATCTGTGCGGCAATTACCTCAAGGATGAATAAGGCAAAGCTGCCTACGCATATCGAGCTGGATGCTTCCAGATATCATATGGTAAAGGACTCGGTGATCCTGCTGGAGCAGCTGCGCACGATTGATAAGGTTCGCCTGAAAGAAAAAATCTGCCATCTCGAGGGAGAAATCATGAGAAGGGTAAACCGGGCGCTCGGAATCAGCCTTGAGCTGGATACATAGCGCTGCTTTTTAAGCCCGCGCTTCTTGACTATTTGTATTGAAGATGCTATGATAAAAATCGTTTAAAATTTTTCGGTGTTTTCCCGCATCTGTAAACTATGTATGTTTTTTCAGATGCGGAACGCCTGCTTTATGCTTCGGGAGGAGAACAGATACAGGATGGATGACGGCAGTATTCCCTTATCTCATAAAGGAAAGGGTCTTATGCGGTTTTTGAGAAAAGAGAAAACAGCAGTTCAGGAGGAGGAGATCCAGAACGAGATCAAGTCCATGGTTGATGAGGGACATGAGCAGGGCCTGTTTAAAGAGAGCGAAGCTGAGATGATCAAGAATATCTTCACTCTGGATGAGACGGAGGCTCAGGATATCATGACGCACCGGAAGCATATTGTTTCGGTCAGTGCGGAGATGACCTTCCGGGATTTTCTCATTTATATCAAAGAGGAGGGATTTTCGCGCTATCCTGTATATCGCGACGTTCCGGATAACATTATCGGTGTCATACATATCAAGGATGTTTTGAGTTATGTACTCAGGCAGGATGTGATGGAGGTTGCTCTGGCCGATATCCGGGATCTGATTCTGCCTGTTCCGTTTGTCCCCGAGAAGAGAACGATAGACATTTTATTCCGGCATATGCAGTCCGCAAAATCCCATATGGTGGTCGTGGTGGATGAGTACGGCCAGATTTCCGGACTCATCACGATGGAAGACATATTAGAGGAGATCGTCGGAAATATTTTCGACGAGCATGATGAGGAGGAGAAGAATATACTTGTTCAGAAGGACGGTTCTTTTCTGATCAGCGGGCTGGCTGAGCTGAAAGAGGTGTTTGAGACGCTCGGGATCGAGGATGAAAGCAGCCTAGAGGATTTTGACACCTTAAACGGATACATTATTTCCAGAATTGACCGGATTCCGTCGGATGAGGAGACGTTTTGCGTGACGGGGTTCGGGTATCGGTTTGATGTCCTGTCTGTCAGCGACAGGATGATACAGAGTGTGCGTGTCACGAAGGAAGACATAATGCAGGAGGATTTGTAGGAGGATTTTATGTCAGGACATTCAAAGTTTGCGAATATCAAGCACAAAAAAGAGAGAAACGATGCGGCAAAAGGAAAGGTTTTTACGATCATCGGCCGAGAGATCGCGGTGGCGGTGAAGGAGGGCGGAGCGGATCCGGTGAACAACAGCAGGCTGCGCGATGTGATCGCCAAGGCAAAGGCTAACAATATGCCGAATGACACGATTGAACGCGGCATTAAGAAAGCGGCCGGGGATACCGGTTCCGTCAATTATGTTTCCGCCACCTACGAGGGATACGGACCGGGCGGCACGGCGATCATTGTGGATACGCTTACAGATAATAAGAACCGCACCGCGGCGAATGTCAGGAGCGCGTTTACCAAGGGAAAGGGCAGTATCGGCACGCAGGGCTGTGTGTCATTTATGTTTGACCGGAAGGGTCAGATCATCATTGATAAAGAGGAATGTGAGATGGATGCCGACGACCTGATGATGGCTGCGCTGGATGCGGGCGCAGAGGATTTTTCTGAGGAAGAGGACAGTTATGAGGTGATCACGGATCCGGAGTCCTTCAGTGATGTAAGACAGGCGCTGGAAGATGCCGGTATCGCGATGGCGGGCGCAGAGGTGACCATGCTTCCGCAGAATTATGTGGAGCTGACGGACGAGCAGGATATCAATAATATTAACCGGATTCTGGATCTGCTGGATGAGGACGATGATGTGCAGCAGGTATATCACAACTGGGATGAGTGACGGACTGTTTTTTTTCACGGGGGAAGTTTGTCCTGTGAAACATAATGCTCCGATCACTGAAATCACACAGATCAATCGGGAGGACTGATATGAAGAGAATACTTTTTGCGGCATCCGAGTGTGTGCCGTTTATCAAAACCGGCGGGTTGGCGGATGTGTGCGGCGCTCTTCCGAAGATGTTTAACAGGGAGGAATGGGATGTGCGCGTGGTGATTCCGAACTATTCCTGTATTCCTGACCAGTACAGGAACCAGTTCGAGTATGTAACGCATTTCTACATGGGAACCGGCTCCTATGTGCCGTACAAATATGTCGGCGTCCTGAAATATGAGATGGACGGCATTACATATTATTTCATTGACAATGAGGAGTATTTTGACTGTTTTCTGCCTTACGGCAATATCCGGAATGATATTGAGAAGTTCTGTTTCTTTGACAAAGCAGTGTTATCCATGCTGCCGCTGATCGGTTTCCAGCCGCATCTGATTCACTGCCATGACTGGCAGACTGGTTTTATACCGGTTTACTTAAAGACAGAGTTTCAGGGAGACATGTTTTTCTGGGGTATGCAGAGCATCATGACGATCCATAATCTGAAGTTCCAGGGCATCTGGGACGTGAAGACGATGATCGGCCTGACCGGTTTCCCGAAATCACTGTTCACGCCGGATAAACTGGAGTTTAAAAAGGACGCGAACATGCTGAAGGGCGGTCTGGTTTACGCGGACTATATTACGACGGTCAGCGATACCTACGCGCAGGAGATCCAGACGCCTTATTACGGCGAGGGACTGGACGGTCTGCTGTCGGCGCGCCATTTTGACATGCAGGGCATCGTGAACGGCATTGATTACGATCTGTATGATCCGGCGACCGACCCGAAGCTTTTTGTAAATTATGACGCTGACACATTCCGCAGGAAAAAAGTGCTGAACAAAGTAAAGCTGCAGGAGATGCTCGGGCTGGATGTGGATAAGCATCAGTATATGCTCGGGCTTGTTTCCCGGCTGACGGATCAGAAGGGACTGGATCTCATTGATTACTGCTTTGAACAGATCGTCGATGATTATACGCAGTTTGTGGTCATCGGGACCGGTGAGGAGAAGTACGAGAACATGTTTAAATATTACGCGTGGAAGTACGGCAGCCGTGTATCCGCGAATATCTGCTACAACGCGGACCTGGCGCAGAAGCTTTACGCCTCCGCGGATGCCTTCCTGATGCCGTCGCGCTTTGAACCATGCGGACTGACGCAGCTTATGGCGTTTCGTTACGGTACCGTTCCGATCGTGCGTGAGACCGGCGGCCTGAAGGATACGGTTCAGCCGGTCAATGAGTTTGACAATACCGGTACCGGATTTTCCTTTACGGATTACAATGCTGACGACATGCTTCACGTGATCAACTATTCGAAACAGATCTATTTTGATAAAAAGGCGCAGTGGAATAAGATGGTGGAGCGCGGCATGAAGACGGATTTCTCGTGGAAGGTTTCCGCATCGAGATATGAGGGACTGTATAATTATCTGCTGGGTGTTACCGCGTAAACCAGTACATCAGGATGTGCTGGATCCGGTAATACTTTGGCATCGCATAAATATTTACGAAAAACCATGTTGCCTCAGGCAATGTGGTTTTTTTCGTGAGTAAGATGCGGGTAAGGTATTTGTTTTGAAGAAATACACAACTGTCAGTGCGCCGCGTTGGCGGTGTATGTCCTTTTTTCGTGAATAGAAACATAAATATCACAGATAATAATCCGGAATGAGAAACATGACTTTTACAGACAGTGATGTCTGCGCCGGCAGGCATGTCAGTTTCCGGTACATCGAATAATTAATAACTGGTTACTTAATATTCGAGGACACTAGATGACAGAAGCGGAGGTTTTTATGGATAAAGAAGCAGAAAAGAATGCGGAAAAAATGGAAGAAATTCAGGATTACGGACAGATACAGTTGAATCACAGTCGGCAGGAACACACAATCTACCTTTTGTCGGTGATCGGGGAAATTGAGGGCCATGAGTGTCTTGCTTCCGCGACAAAAATGACAAAATATGAGCATGTCCTTCCGAAACTTGCGGAGGTTGAGGACGACGCCGGGGTGGACGGCGTCCTGATCCTGCTGAATACGGTGGGTGGTGATATGGAATCCGGGCTGGCCATCGCGGAGATGCTTGCTTCGTTGAGCAAACCTACGGTTTCCCTAGTTCTGGGCGGGAGCCATTCGATCGGCGTTCCGCTGGCTGTCGCTGCCGATTATTCCTATATTGTGCCGACCGGCACGATGGTGATCCATCCGGTCCGCCTCTCGGGTACGGTGATCGGTGCACGGCAGACCTATGATTATTTCAAACAGATGCAGGAGAGAATCTCCGGTTTTATCGCGTCTCACTGTATGGTAAAGGCAGAACGCATTGAGGAAATGATGATGAATACGAGCATGCTGACGAAAGATCTGGGAATGATCCTGGTCGGTCATGAAGCAGTGGCGGAGGGAATCATCAACGAGGTCGGGGGAGTCTCAGAGGCCATACAGCGTTTGCATTTTATGATCAGTGAAGCGCGGCAGTGAGAAATTTCGGGACAGTTCCTTACG
>JAJBVI010000176.1 GCA_020859905.1 Lachnospiraceae bacterium
GCTACGTCGACTGACGACAACGCGGCACATGGGAAATCAGGCAAGCGATATGGCTGGTTACTTAATATTCGATGTACTAGCTTCCGGCTGAGTTTTGTGGCAAACTTGAATAAACTCGCAAAACTATTAGTTTTTTCAAGGAAGCCAAAGCAGATTCCCGGTGAAAGGAATCTGCCAGTCTTTTTATTATCTGTTTGTCATGATTCAGCTCGCTCTCCCGCAGCAGTTCTTATACTTCTTCCCGCTGCCGCACGGACACGGGTCGTTCGGATATACTTTCTTCTGTGCGCGCTTTTTCGGCGCTTTCTGCACGGACTCGTCCTTATTGGTGCCGGTTACCTTCGCGACCTCCTCGCGCTCCACCTTCTGCTCTACCTTCACATGGAACAGCAGCCGGATCGTCTCCTCCTGCATGTTGGCGATCATATCGTCAAACATGTCGAATCCCGCCATCTTGTACTCGACCAGCGGATCTCTCTGACCGTAGGCCTGCAGGCCGATACCCTCGCGCAGGATCTCCATATCATCAATGTGATCCATCCACTTGCGGTCGATGCTCTTCAGCAGGATGACGCGCTCCAGCTCGCGGATCATGTCCTCCTCCTGGAACTCGGCCTCCTTCGCCTCATACAGCTTAACGGCCTTCTCCTTCAGCATATGTTTGAGTTCGCTCTTGTTCATCCCGGAAACGGCCTCCGGTGTGAGCGGTTCAATGGGGATCACCGGAATCAGGAGCTCGTTCATCTCGGTCACATCCCAGGACTTCTGCCCCTCCTCATCCTCGGCAAGGCAGTTGTCCACGGTATTCTCCACGCGGTCTGTGATCATCTTGTAGATGACGCTCCGCATATTCTCGCCGTCGAGCACGCGGCGGCGCTCACCGTAAATGATCTCTCTCTGGTCGTTCATCACCTGGTCGTACTCCAGCAGGTTCTTTCTGACGCCGAAGTTATTGCCCTCGATCTTCTCCTGCGCCTTCTCGATCGCGCCGGAGAGCATCTTGTGCTCGATCTGCTCTCCCTCCGGAACGCCCAGCGTGTTGAACATGTTGATCAGCTTCTCGGAACCGAACAGCCGCATCAGGTCGTCCTCCAGCGAGATATAAAATCTGGACTCGCCCGGGTCTCCCTGCCGGCCGGAACGTCCGCGCAGCTGATTGTCGATCCGTCTGGACTCATGGCGCTCTGTGCCGATGATCTTCAAACCGCCGGCCGCCCGTGCCTCGTCATCCAGCTTGATATCCGTACCGCGGCCCGCCATGTTGGTGGCAATCGTTACCGCCCCGTGCACGCCGGCCTGCGCGACGATCTCCGCCTCCAGTTCATGGAACTTCGCGTTCAGGACGTTGTGCTGGATCCCCTCTTTTTTCAGCATCCGGCTCAGCAGCTCCGAGGTCTCGATCGTAATCGTGCCCACGAGGATCGGCTGACCCGTCGCGTGCGTCTCCACGATATCCTTCACGACCGCCTTAAACTTCTCATCCTTCGTTTTATAGACGGCGTCCTGCTGGTCATCGCGGACCACCGGACGGTTCGTCGGGATCTCGATGACATCCATGCCGTAGATATCGCGGAACTCCTTCTCCTCCGTCAGCGCCGTACCGGTCATACCGGCCTTTTTCGTAAATTTATTAAAGAAATTCTGGAAGGTGATGGTCGCCAGCGTCTTGCTCTCGCGCTTCACCTTCACATGTTCCTTCGCCTCGATCGCCTGATGCAGTCCGTCCGAATAGCGGCGTCCCGGCATGATACGTCCTGTAAACTCATCGACGATCAGGATCTGGTCTTCCGCCACCACATAGTCCTGATCGCGGTGCATCAGATTGTGCGCACGCAGCGCCAGAATGATATTGTGCTGAATTTCCAGATTTTCCGGATCCGCAAGGTTTTTGATCTTGAAGAAGCGCTCGACCTTTTCCACGCCCTCCTGCGTGAGATTGACGACCTTATCCTTCTCATTCACGATAAAATCGCCGGTCTCCTCGATCTCAATGCCCATGATGGCGTCCATCTTGGAGAACTCCTGGCTGGCCTCGCCGCGCTGCAGCTGGCGCGCCAGAATATCGCAGGCCTCATACAGCTTCGTGGACTTCCCGCTCTGGCCGGAAATGATCAGCGGCGTGCGGGCCTCATCGATCAGCACCGAGTCGACCTCATCAATGATGGCGTAGTGCAGCTCACGCTGTACCAGCTGTTCCTTGTAGATCACCATATTATCACGCAGATAATCAAAACCCAGCTCGTTATTCGTCACATAAGTGATATCGCAGGCGTACTGCTTCCGGCGCTCGTCATTCTCCATGCCATTTAAGACAACGCCGACCGTCAGACCGAGGAACTCGTGAACCTTTCCCATCCACTCCGCGTCACGCTTTGCCAGATAGTCATTGACCGTCACGATATGAATGCCTCTGCCCTCCAGCGCGTTCAGATAGGCCGGGCAGGTGGAGACAAGCGTCTTTCCTTCACCGGTCTTCATCTCGGAGATACGTCCCTGATGAAGAACGATGCCGCCGACCAGCTGCACGCGGTAATGCTCCATGCCGAGGACACGCCGCGCCGCCTCGCGGACAGCCGCAAACGCCTCCGGCAGAATATCATCCAGCGTCTCGCCGTCCGCAAGACGTTCCTTAAACGCCGGCGTCTTCGCGCGAAGCTCCTCGTCCGACAGTTCCATCATCTCCGGACGCAGAGCCTCGATCTTATTCACGATCGGATCGATACGCTTTAACTCACGCGCACTGTGCGTGCCGAATATTTTTTCTGCAAATCCCATTATTTATTCTCCTGAAAAATCTGATTTGTTTTACGGTTTTTAAACACAACTGGTATTTTACCACTTTCTTCACAGGGAAACAATACTTAAAGCGATGAACGAATTATGAACATTCTGTAACGAATCCCGGAGCAGTACGAACCATTTCGAAAACCGCTGGTATTTATGGCATTAATTATCAGAAGCTGAGCCGATGGATCAGCTTTTCTCTATCGGACAACATTCAGGAACTGTCACGCCTCTTCGCTCAGCGCTGCCAGAAATCGTTCCCCGTATTTCTCGTATTTGACCTCTCCGACACCGGACACCTGCAGCATCTCTGTCCTGGATTTCGGTTTCAGCAGGCACATCTGCACCAGCGTTTTGTCCGAGAAAATGATATACGGCGGTACCTTCTCCTCCCGCGCGATTTCCAGCCGAAGTGCGCGGAGACGCTCAAACAATCCTCTGTCCATGTCTCCCTGCAGATCATCAGCAGGCCTGCCGCCCCTTTTCCCTGCTTTCTCAGATGGTTCCGTTTTACCGGGTGCCGACTTCGGCAGTTCCTCCGCCGTTTTCATCACAACCTGCCTGCCCTGCAGGATCTCATCGGAACCGGGTGTAAGACACACCACGGGATAACGGTCGTCCGTGATCTTCAGATCACCCTGTGCCGCCAGATGGTTCATGATCTGCCTCAGCTTCGGCAGCGGCACGTCGCTGCAGCTTGCGTAATGCGGATTCTGATCCAGACCGGCTTTTAAGATCTTGCTGCTCCTGCTGCCATGCGCCGCGTCAGTAACGGTCACCAGCCCATAGTTCCGGCTGCATGCCTTTACAAAACCGATCAGGCTCCGGGCTGTCTCACTCACGTCCTCCTCACGGAATTTCGTCAGACAGTTGGAACAGTTCCCGCAGTACCCGGAACCGTATTCCCCGAAATAACGCAGAATATAATCCCGCAGACAATCATTTGTAAGGCAGTACCAGGTCATCTTTTTCAGGCGTTCCCGCTCCCTTTCCCGAATAACCTTCGCAGTCTCCTCATCCGCGTCCTCCGGCGCTTCCATTTTATCTATAAAAAAGTTGTTCGTCGCCACATCCTGCCCGGCATAGAGCAGCACGCAGTCCGAGGGCAGCCCGTCCCTCCCGGCACGGCCCGCCTCCTGATAATAGCTCTCAATGTTCTTCGGCATATTATAATGAATGACATAGCGCACGTTGGATTTGTCAATCCCCATGCCGAAGACGTTTGTCGCCACCATGATCTGTTTCCGGTCATACAGGAAATCCTCCTGATTGTGATGTCGTTCGTCGTCACTCAACCCCGCGTGATAACGGGTGGCCGGATATCCCTCTCTGACAAGGCGTTCGCAGACCTCCTCCACCAGCTTCCGGGTGAGGCAATAGATAATCCCGCACTCCTGTTCATGCCCGCGGATCACCTCCTGCGCCGCCTGCCATTTGTCGGCCGGCCGGCGAACCGTAAATTTCAGATTCTCCCGGTCAAACCCCGTGACCAGCGTGATCGGATTCTGCTGATCCAGCAAAGCCAGAATATCCTCGCGCACCTCGCGAGTGGCTGTCGCAGTAAAGGCGGCAAGCACCGGACGTTTTTTCAGAGTATGTACAAAATCAGGAATTTTCAGGTAGCTCGGGCGGAAATCCTGTCCCCACTGGGAAATACAGTGGGCTTCATCCACACTGAGCAGAGAGATGTCCATATCCCGCACCGCGTCGAGAAATGGCTCCGTCAGCAGCCGCTCCGGCGCCACATAGACAATTTTATATTGATTCTGTCTCATGTATTTAAGCGCGGTGCGATATTGTCCCGGCGTGAGCGAGCTATTTAAATAAGCAGCCCGGACACCCGCCTGATTTAAGCTGAATACCTGATCCTGCATCAGGGAAATCAGCGGTGAGACGACCAGTGTCATACCCGGCAGAAGCAGCGCGGGGATCTGATAGCAGAGAGACTTTCCCGCCCCGGTGGGCATGATGCCCAGGACGTCACGTCCGCTTAAAATCCCGTTCACAAGTGTTTCCTGTCCTTCCCTGAAGGAATCATAACCAAAATATTTTTTTAATATCTGCTCTGCCTGATGCAATACGGCACCTCTCTTTCACCGGACATTCCTGTCCCGTATGAACTGCTTTCTCACTTATATCTCACTTATCCGCAGCAAGCTGCTCACGCAGCATCCCGCGCAGTTTCTCATAACGCAGGCGTTTTTCCTCCTTCGCGAAATGTACCTCGCGAAACTGCTCCGGGTTATTCTCATAAACCAGCGACTGCGCCTCTTCCCCGAACTGCTCGCTGGTCAGGTCAAAGCAGCGGCCGTTCACCACATTATAGCAATGATAATTCCCGCCCGGCCGCAAAATACCATAAACCTTTCCCCCGAAAATATCCTGCGCCAGAAAAGCCGTGATGGAACACTGCCCCAGTGTCCGGTTCTCCGGCATCCACTCCGCCCGCATCCTCGGTGCACACGTATCCGCGCACCATAAATCAGACAGGATATCATATAACTCCAGGGGAGAATGTACGCCGGCATATGCCGGATCCGCCGGAGAGACATCGGCTGTCTCCCAGCCGTAAAAATGATAACTCATGCGGTATCTCTCCCTTCCTCTCCATCTTTGCGTATCATATTCTCATTCTTCGTGTTCAGCACCCCATTCGGCTTTTCAACCAAAGTCGAGTGATTCTCCGCCAAAATGCTGATATTACGGTTGGTTACATTTTCGAGTGTCACCTCCCGTCCATATCTGTGTTGACCACTTTACAGACGCAAAGTCAGTATAAAAATTATTACATTTTCATAGATGTTGGCGCGTCGCGACAGCAGCGCATCGAAGTTTATTTGGCAGTATCAAATACTGCCCTTTTCACGAACATCTTCTCCCTCTGAGTCGAAACGACTGCAGTACAGAGTATAATACGCTGTGCCGCAGTCGTTATTCACATAATTCCCCCATTCTGTTCAAGCGAATTCACGATTTTTAATTCCGCTCACACGAAAAACATATCTCACTGCGAACAAAACTCCAGTGCCTCTGTAATCTCCGTAAAGATCACGCCGAGCGCGTACGCCCCCGCGTCCGGATAACCGATGCTGCGCTCGCCGACGGTACCCGCACGGCCCATATGCGCCACATGCTCCGCGGTCGCAGCTGCCCCCGCCACGGCGGCATCTGCCGCCAATTTGAAAATCTCGCCGACAGGTTTGTCCGTGTTCGCAGACCATGTGTCCGCGCAGGGAACAAGGGCATCAATGAGCGTCTTGTCGCCGACCACCGCGCCGCGGCCGAAGGAGCGCTCACCCGTCGTCTGGACGCCGGTCACGGCTGCCTGAAGCATCGCCGCAAACGCACTTCTCGAAAGAGCGGCCGCATCTCCGGCGCTTTTCGCCGCGTAGCGGAACGCGGAACCCCAGATCGGACCGGAAGCGCCGCCGCAGTACTCCATGATCACCATGCCGGCCGCGCCGAGGAACGCGCCGATCGTCTCCGACTCATCCGTCACGATCTTGTTCCACTCGCGCTTTAACTGCTTGAATCCCTTCGCCACGGACATGCCGAAATCACCGTCTCCCGCATGGGCATCCAGTTCACAGAACGGAACCTCATTGCGGATGATCACATCGGCCATCTTGTCAACGATGTAAACCATGTTGTCAAGCGTGATCTGATCATTCGTCACGACCGCTTTCGCCGGGTCGGTATCCATGACGAAATCAATCTCTTTATTCTCCTCCGAGCTGTCCTTCATATTCACATAAGGAATACCCGGAACCGGACCGGACACCTTGAACGCCGGGGTGTCGCTCTCAGCGTCGATCAGCTCCTTCAGCTGAGCGTTCATCTTCAGGAAGGAGACGGAAGCGCCCGCCATATCGATACTGGTCATATAGTTGCCGACAAACGTGCGGTATACTTTAATCTGTTTCTCGTCCAGCACTTTCGCAACCGCATTGTTCAGCAGGTAGAGTTCCTGCAGCGGTGAAGCGCCGAAGCCGTTGATCAGCACCGTCACCTCGGATCCCTCCGCCAGCTGCTGCTCGGCAGCCAGAGCATCCACCATACGCTGCGCCAGTTCGTCCGCCGTGATCACCTTCTCCCGTTTAATCCCGGGTTCACCGTGGATCCCGACACCGTACTCCATCTCGTCATCAGCGATCTCAAACGTAGGCTTGCCTGCCGCCGGAACCGTACAGGAGGTAAACGCGAATCCGATACTGCGTACATTGTCCGCCGCGTTCTGTGCCGCCGCCTTCACCTCCGCGAGGCTCATACCCTTCTCCGCAGCCGCGCCGGCAGTCTTGTGAACCAGAACCGTACCCGCGACGCCGCGGCGGCCCACTGTGTACAGGCTGTCCTGTACGGCAATGTCGTCCTCAACCCGGACATAATCTACCGTCAGACCGTCCTCCTCCGCGAGCGCCGCGCCGTTCTTAAAATTCATCATATCACCGGAGTAATTCTTGATGATCATCAGCGTGCCCTTATCGGAAGCCGTCGCCTGCAGTGCGCGGTAAACCTGAATCTGGGAAGGGGAAGCAAAGACATCTCCGCACACCGCGGCATCCAGCATACCCTTCCCGACAAATCCGGCATGCGCGGGCTCGTGTCCGCTGCCGCCGCCGGAAATCAGGCTGACTTTGTTTTTATTGATGTCTTTCTTTTTAATGATACGGTATTTTTGTATAAACTCGACCTCCGGATGAGCCATGGCGATGCCGTTGCACATCTCGATCACCACAGTCTCCGGTTTGTTGATAATTTTCTTCATAACGAACAGGCCTCCCCCTTATAACAGACCTTCCTTATATGCTTTGCCCAGCTTGTCAGCCGCAAGGATCGCGGCCGCGGTCATATCAACCGTCACCGGGAAAGGCATCGCATGGATGGACTCCTCCGGGATGCAGGCCTTCTCAGCCACCGCGATCAGCTCCTCATGGGAAATCTCCGTCACGTCGAGATCCTCCAGACAGATAGGCAGACCGACGGAATCACAGAAATCCAGGACCTCCAGAATCTCGTCCATGTCAGCGTTCTCCAGAGCCAGCTGGCAGAGCGTGCCGAACGCCACCTTCTCACCGTGCATATACTTGTGTGTCGGCTCCAGGATCGTCAGACCGTCATGGATCGCGTGAGCGGCGCCGAGGCCGCCGGACTCAAAGCCGAGGCCGGACAGGAGAATGTTCGTCTCAATAATATTCTCGAGCGCCGGCGAGATCACATTGCCGTCGCAGGCCAGTTTCGCCTTCAGACCGTCCGCCAGCAGTGTCTCATAACAGAGGGAAGCCAGCGCAAATGCCGCCTTCGTGCCCCGCGCCTCCGGGCAGAGACCCTCTCTCACGCCGCAGGGAAGCCCCGCGTTTACCTTTGTATAGGACTGCACATTCGCCCGCGCCTCAAAATAAGTGGAAAGCGCGTCGCCCATACCGGAAACCAGAAACCGGGTCGGTGCGTTGGCAATCACCGTCGTATCGATCAGGATCACGCTCGGGCTCTGCTTGAAATATGCGTAGTCGTCAAACGCTCCGTCCGGCGTATAAAGAACCGCGGAATGGCTGGTCGGCGCGTCCGTCGCCGCGATCGTCGGAACAATGATCAGCGCCTCGCCCTCTGCTACACACTTCGCGGTGTCAATCGCCTTGCCGCCTCCGAGACCGATCGTGCATTTGCAATTCTGTTCCTTCGCGACCGCCTGAAGACGAGCCACTTCCTGGCGGGAGCACTCGCCTTTGAAGTTGCTGGTGACAAATGTCACGCCGAACTTCTCCGATGTCGCGTCGAGCTTCACCTGAACACGCGCCACATCATCCGGATGCGCGATCAGAAGTGCGGATTCCCCAAAAGTCTGCACAAAATAACCAAGGTTCAAAATCTCATCTTCGCCCTGTACATATTTCGTCGGGCTGATAAATGCTTTCCTCATAGTAACATCCTCCAAAAATTGATTATTATATGCCCCGCATACAGGCATATTTTACCACAAACATCATGGATTCACAATATAAGGAAAAAACAAATTCGGGCTTACTTTCGGCATTTTTAATTGTGATTCATCACTCAACTCTGTTAGCCGCCAGCTTCACAATCTCATTTTTACTACGGAAAATTGATTTCCTTTAATCATTTGGATTATAAACTCAAACTTCCCACACCATTTGGTATGATGAACCTTGATGTTTCACATTGGGGAGCTACTCTTCAAATGCAATGCCGGTAAAACCAAGGGCGTTCCTGTCATGGATATTTTCCGCTATCTGCTCTGCCTGATTT
>JAJBVI010000151.1 GCA_020859905.1 Lachnospiraceae bacterium
ATGACGGCATATCCAGCACTATAACTTAAAAAATGATTGAGACGACACACTAGTGTTTTGACAGAAAGGAAACGATATTTATGAGATTTACAAAAATGCACGGCTGCGGTAATGATTATGTGTATGTGAACTGTTTTGAGGAAACGGTTCGCGATCCGGCTGCGGTTTCCGCATATGTCAGCGACCGTCATTTCGGGATCGGCGCCGACGGCATGATCCTGATCTGTCCGTCCGGGGTTGCGGATTTCCGGATGGCCATGTATAATGCGGACGGGTCTGAAGGAAATATGTGCGGCAACGGGATCCGCTGTGTGGCTAAATATGTATATGAACGCGGCATGACGGACCGGACACAGATTTCCATCGAGACAAAAACAGGGATCAGGGATCTGGAGCTGACCGTTGAGAACGGAACGGTTTCGCTTGTGAAGGTGAATATGGGGGCGCCTGTATTGAACCCGGTGCAGATTCCCGTCCGGTCGGACCGTGACCGGATCGTGAGTGAGCCGATTACGGTTCTCGGCGGGGAATACCGCATGACCTGTGTCTCCATGGGCAATCCCCACGCGGTTATGTTTGTAGATGACACGGAGACCTTTCCCGTGGAGAAGCTGGGACCGCATTTTGAAAACCATGCGCTGTTTCCGGACCGGATCAACGCGGAATTTGTACAGATCATCAGCCGGAATGAGGTCAATATGCGCGTCTGGGAGCGCGGCTCCGGTGAGACATGGGCCTGCGGCACCGGTACCTGTGCGTCTGTGGTGGCGAGTGTGCTGAACGGATACACGGACGATCATGTCCTCGTACACCTGCGGGGCGGCGATCTGCAGGTTTTTTATGACAGGGACGCGGATACCGTCTGGATGACGGGACCCGCGACGACGGTGTTTGAGGGAGAAATAGATATTGGCGCACTGCGTTAGCAGCGCATGGAGGTTTTTTGTCAGTGGAACGGCCGGTCGAAGTGGTGATATAACGGAAGTGAGATTTATAAAATGCAATTAGCGGATTTAATACAAAAAACAGATTATACCTGTGTACAGGGAGATACAGGCAGGGAGATTACGACTCTGGTTTATGATTCCCGTAAAATAGAAAGGGGTTCCGTGTTTGTCTGTATATCCGGCTCTGTCAGCGACGGGCACGCCTATGCAGCGCAGGCGGCGGAGAGGGGCGCGGCGGCCGTGGTTGTCGAGAAGGATGTGGAGGCGCCTTTCCATCTTACTGTGATCAAAACTGCGGATACACGCGCCGCTCTCGCCGAGATGTCAGCCGCTTATTTCAGATATCCGGCGGAGGAACTGACCACCATCGGGATCACCGGAACCAAGGGCAAGACTACAGCTACCTACATGGTGCGTTCTATTCTGGAACATTCCGGCTGCAAAACGGGACTGATCGGAACCATCGAGACGATCATCGGAGATGAGAGACTCCCTGCGGTCAACACGACACCGGAGTCCTATGTGATACAGGAATCCTTCCGCAGGATGGCCGATGCCGGGTGCAGATGTGTGGTGATGGAGGTCTCGTCCCAGGGTCTGATGCTGCACCGGGTCGGCGGCTTTGTCTTCGATTACGGTATTTTTACAAATCTTGAGCCGGATCATATCGGACCGAACGAGCATAAAGATCTGGACGACTACATTTACTGCAAAAGCCTCCTTTTCCGGCAGTGCCGCCAGGGTATTTTTAACGCGGACGATGCCCATCTGGAGAAAATCATGGAGGGACATACCTGTGAGGTTGAGACCTACGGCTTTTCGGAGAGCGCGGATCTTAAGGCCGGTGACGTGCGCCTGTTTGACAGAGGCGGAAGCCTCGGCGTCGCGTATCATATGAGCGGGAAGCTGGATATGGATGTGGAGATCGATATACCCGGCAAATTCAGTGTATATAATTCCATGACGGCGATTTCCATCTGCCGTCACTTCGGTGTGGAAAAGGAAACGATACGCCGGTCGCTGTCACAGATTCACGTGAAAGGCAGGGTGGAGATCCTGCCTGTTTCCTCAAGGTTCACGCTGATGATTGACTACGCGCATAATGCCATGAGCCTGGAAAGCCTGCTGACGACGCTGCGGGAATACCATCCGAGGCGGCTGGTAAGCCTGTTCGGCTGCGGCGGCAACCGTGCACGGGACAGGAGATTTTCCATGGGCGAGGTATCCTCGCGCCTGGCAGATCTTACGATCGTCACGTCGGATAATCCGCGGAATGAGGAACCGGAGGCGATTGTGGAGGATATTATAACCGGCGTGAAAAAGGCCGGCGGCAGATATATCGCCATTGTCGACCGGGCGAAGGCCATACGCTACGCGATCGAGCATGCCGAGGAGGGGGATATCATTGTGCTGGCCGGAAAAGGTCATGAGAATTATCAGGAGATCCGCGGCAAAAAATACCACATGGATGAGAGAGAACTGGTGGCGGATGTGGTAAAAGACGGAAACTTTATCAGATAGACACTCGATTTTTCGAATATAGTATGGTATGATGTATATTGACTTGAGCCTTTCAGGTTCAGAAAGGAAATCATCTATGAAACGCGTATTATTAAAACTCAGCGGAGAAGCGCTGGCCGGGGACAGGAAGACCGGATTTGATGAGGAGACGGTGACTGCGGTGGCTCATCAGGTAAAACAGCTGGTTGATCAGGGTATTGAGGTCGGCATTGTCATCGGGGGCGGCAATTTCTGGCGCGGCCGCACCAGTGAGACGATTGACCGGACAAAGGCGGATCAGATCGGCATGCTGGCGACGGTGATGAACTGCATCTATGTCTCGGAGATTTTCCGCTCGGCCGGCATGAGGACGAATGTCCTCACGCCCTTTGAGTGCGGTTCCTTTACCAAGCTGTTTTCCAAGGACAGGGCGAATAAGTATTTTGCCAGAGGAATGGTTGTGTTTTTTGCCGGAGGCACCGGTCATCCGTACTTTTCGACGGATACAGCTACCGTGCTCCGTGCGACAGAGATTGAAGCGGATGTGATTCTGCTCGCTAAGGCGGTCGACGGTGTCTATGATTCCGACCCGAAGAAGAACCCGGATGCGGTGCGCTATGATGAGGTTTCCATTCAGGAGGTGATCGAACGGCAGCTGGCTGTCGTCGATCTGACTGCGTCCATTCTCAGCATGGAGAACCGGATGCCGATGTATGTCTTCGCGCTGAATGAGGAGGACAGCATCATAAAAGCAGTCTCGGGCGATTTTAAGGGGACGAGGGTGACAGTTTCATAGTTTATCATTACAATTACAATCGAGCAGGAGGCGGCTTTTGCCTCTTACTCGCCGCGCGGGGCGCATACAGCGCAGGCTGCAAAATTTCCTTACGCGCCCCTGCGCATATAAAAACACATATTTACCGGAGGTTTACAACATGAACGAGAAAATCAAACCCTATGAAGATAAGATGCAGAAGTCCTATCAGAATCTGCTGGATGAGTTCGGATCCATCCGCGCCGGACGGGCGAACCCTCATGTGCTGGATCAGCTCCGCGTGGATTACTACGGTTCGCCGATGCCGATTCAGCAGATGGCGAATGTTTCCGTGCCGGAGCCGCGCATGATCCTGATTCAGCCGTGGGAGGCATCCATGGTCAAAGCGATCGAGAAGACGATCCTGGTATCGGATCTCGGACTGAATCCGACCAACGACGGGAAGGCTATCCGCCTGGTGTTCCCGGAGCTGACGGAGGAGAGACGCAAGTCTCTTTCAAAGGATGTCAAAAAGAAAGGCGAGGCGGCCAA
Organism: Lachnospiraceae bacterium; assembly: GCA_020859905.1. Lineage (GTDB taxonomy): Bacteria > Bacillota > Clostridia > Lachnospirales > Lachnospiraceae > Eubacterium_I. The sequence continues at coordinate 3,754 of JAJBVI010000151.1, forward strand.
GGTCGCTGTCCGCAACATCCGCCGCGACGGGAACGACGCCATGAAAAAGTTCGGAAAGACAGATGCAATCTCTGAGGACGGCATCAAGGATCTGCAGGCTGAGATCCAGAAGCTGACAGATAAGTACATCGAGACAATTGATAAGGCAGTGGAAGAGAAGACAAAAGAGATTATGACGGTTTGATTCGCTCACAGACGGTCAGTTGCATGTACAGGGGCGCGTACGTAGTTTTGCGGCTTTGCCGTATGCGCTCCGCGTGGTGAGCATGAGACATACTGACTCCTGTTCAATCCGGGGACATGGTTGGGCACAGCAATACATAGGATGATTCGCTGTTCTGTACTGTGTCCCTGTCTCTTTTAGGCTTGAAATTTTCCGGAACCGGCGGTTATTATGCGGAAGAAGGAGATCTGAATCACGAGGAGGAAGGAAAGATGGATCTGTCACAGCTTAAGATTCCGACCCATGTATCCGTTATCATGGATGGAAACGGAAGATGGGCGAAGAAAAAGGGGAAGCCGCGCACCTTCGGGCATAAAAGAGGCGCCGAGGTTGTGATGGATATCTGCCGTGACGCGGATGATCTGGGGATCAGATATATGACGATCTATGCCTTTTCCACAGAAAACTGGAGCCGGCCGGATCTGGAAGTGAAGACACTGATGCTTCTGTTCGGCAAATATCTGAAGATCTGTTACGATGAGGCAATGAAAAATAACATGCGGGTACGCATCATCGGTAATACATCCGCTCTCGCGCCGGATCTGCAGGAAATGATACGTGTCCTGGAGGAGGACACCCGGATGTTTACCGGATTCAATCTCCAGATTGCGATCAATTACGGGAGCCGGGATGAGATGCTCCGGGCGATGAAGCGGATGATGAGGGATTATAAGGACGGAAAGATTTCCGAGGACGATGTCGACGAGGCGTGCTTCGGCAGCTATCTGGATACGGCTGATATACCGGATCCGGATCTGATGATCCGCACCAGCGGAGAGCTGCGGCTGTCCAATTATCTGATGTGGCAGCATGCCTACAGCGAGTTCTATTTTACGGATACTCCCTGGCCGGAATTTAACAGAGCGGAGCTGGTGAAGGCGATTGAAGCCTACACGGCGAGAGACCGGAGATATGGAAAGGTAAAAGAGCTGTAAATGGTTGGCTGCGGTCAGTCTTCTGCGTGCGAATACGATAATCTGTACACGAATTCTGATAGACCGTGATGATAAGCTGCATGGAGGAAAACATGTTTAAAACAAGATTAATAAGCGGCGCGGTCCTGATCGTACTTGCGCTGATTTTTATCATAAACGGAGGGTACCTGCTGTTGACCGTACTTGGAATTATCTCCGTCATCGGCATGTATGAGCTGTACAAAATTTTTAAAGTGGAGAGAACTATAGGGATAGCAGGTTACATTGCGGCGGCCGTTTATTTCCTGAATCTCGCTTTTTCGTTTCTGCCGGATATCATGGTGCTGATCATGGGGTTCCTGATTGTCTGCATGTGTATGTTTGTGTTCGGTTATCCGAGATTTCACGCGACACAGGTCATCGGCGTGTTTTTCGGTTTCTTCTATGTCGCCGTCATGCTGTCCTGCATTTATCTCACGCGATCCATGGCCGGCGGGACTTATCTGGTGTGGCTGATATTCCTCTGTTCGTGGGGATGCGATACGTCCGCTTACTGTTTCGGCATGCTCTTCGGCAAGCACAAGATGTCGCCGAAACTCAGCCCGAAAAAGTCCGTGGAGGGAGCCGTTGGAGGGGTGGTCGGAGCTTTTGTTCTGACTTTGATCTACGGATTGATTTTTAAGAACGGTATGGGGGCGGATATTTCTTATATACTGATGATGTGTGTGATCTGTGCTGCGGGAGCGTTGATTTCCATGGTTGGAGATCTGGCAGCGTCCGCGATCAAGCGGAATTATGATATCAAGGATTACGGGAAGCTGATTCCCGGCCATGGCGGGATACTGGATCGGTTTGACAGCGTGATCTTTACGGCACCGATCATCTATTATCTGTCGCTGTATCTGATACCGATGGTGCAAGCCTGAGAAAGAGGGAATCGGAGGCATATTCTGCGAACCTGCTTTACTGCGAAGAGAATCTGTGTGCAGATACATTTTGGAGTGTAGGCAAAACAGGGAACTTTGTAAATTTTTGAAATATGGAAATTGATTGTAAAGCGCATGGCCTGAGCAAAGGACGGTGGATTTTATGGGCAGAAAAAAAACTTCCGATCGGCATAGAGGATTTTGCGGAATTCCAACTTTTTCCATGGAATATTGCTTGGAATACTGGGATTCAAGAGCGACTGGTCTGTCGAATCCAACCGGGAGTCCGGAACAGGTTACTTCGACATTTCTGTTGAAATCGAGAATGAAGAAATCGGAATTATCATAGAAGTAAAATATGCGGAAAACGGTGATTTTGACGCGGCATGCAAAGAGGCGTTGGATCAAATAAATAAACATAATTATACCGCCGAACTGAAGGAGGATGACATGCAGAAAATTCTGAAATACGGAATTGCATGTTATAAAAAGCAGTGCCGGGTGGTTCTGGAACGAGAATAACAGGATGAAAGGCAATGGTTTTGAGTCATCAGGAAATTCTTCTTCGGTAAAACAGAACCGTTGAATTTTTATCGGGACAGCAGGATGGAAAATAACATGAAAACAATCGCAGTTCTCGGATCGACAGGATCCATCGGAACGCAGACATTGGATGTGGTGCGTCAGCACAGAGAAGAATTCCGGATAAGCGCCCTCTCGGCGGGCAGTAATGTGGCTTTACTGGAAAAACAGATACGGGAATTTCGTCCGGCGCTTGTCTCCGTCGGAACAGAGGAGGCGGCGCGGAAACTGCGGCTTATGACCGCGGATCTGGAACTCGAGATCACATACGGCATGGAAGGGCTTCTGTCTGTGGCGGCACAGGAGGACTCAGAGATTCTGGTGACGGCTGTGGTCGGCATGATCGGGATACGTCCCACCATGGCGGCAATCCGGGCGGGGAAGGACATCGCCCTGGCGAACAAGGAGACACTGGTCACGGCAGGACACCTGATCATGCCCATGGCGCGTGAATACGGCGTGCGGATTCTGCCGGTTGACAGCGAGCACTCCGCGATTTTTCAGTCCTGGCATGGTGAGAAAGCGTGCGGAAACACGATTGATAAGATTCTTCTGACAGCCTCCGGCGGACCGTTCCGCGGGAGAAAACGGGCGGAGCTAGAACATGTAACCCTGCGGGATGCCCTGCGTCATCCCAACTGGTCGATGGGGAAAAAGGTGACCATCGATTCCGCCACCCTGGTGAACAAGGGGCTGGAAGTGATGGAGGCAAAATGGCTGTTCGGCGTGGATCTCGATCAGATTCAGGTGGTGGTTCATCCGCAGAGCGTCATTCACTCTATGGTACAGTATACGGATGGCGCCGTGATCGCGCAGTTGGGAACACCAGATATGCGGCTGCCGATCCAGTACGCGCTCTGTTATCCGGAGCGGAAGTTCTTAAACGATGAAAGGCTTGATTTTTATCGGCTTGCCACCCTGACCTTTGAGAAGCCGGATATGGATACGTTTCCGGGTCTTCGTCTTGCGCTGGAGGCGATGCGGCGGGGCGGGAATATACCGACCGTATTCAATGCCGCAAATGAAAAGGCTGTCGCACTGTTTTTGAATCAGAAGATCCGTTTTCTGGAGATCGCGGATCTGATCGCGGAGTCGATGGAGGCGGCAGCGTACATAGAAAATCCGGATCTGGAAGACATTCTGGCGACTGAGCAGGCGGTCTATGAAAGGATGAAGTCGTTACTGGCCATTCCCTGACCACGCACTTGCTGCGTGGTCAGGCCGATAACGTTGCGGTTTCGAACATCCGTTCCATCGCGTAGCGATTTTGCATGGACGGATGCTGTTGCAAGTCACATCCTGTATGGATTAAAAAGCGTAAATCTGGTGAGGATGTGACTTGTAACATGAAATGATAAACTGACTGCGCATCTGTGACAGATGGAATGTATCGGTACAGAGTTTATCATGTACATAATCTAAGGCTGTGTATGAAATCTAAGGGGAGAGAAAGGAATCAGGTAACAGACTGTGGTTAAATATATTGTCGCGATTATCTTATTCAGCATTATTATCCTTTTCCATGAACTGGGACATTTTCTGCTGGCGAAGGCCAACAACATCCGTGTAAATGAGTTCTGCCTCGGTTTCGGGCCGACGATCATCGGCTTTACGAAAGGCGAGACAAAATATTCTCTTAAGCTGCTGCCGTTCGGCGGCGCCTGCATGATGGAGGGAGAGGATTCCGAGATTGCCGATGATCGATCCTTCCAGAAAAAATCGGTCTGGGCGCGGATTAGTGTGGTCGCCGCCGGTCCGATTTTCAACTTTATCATGGCTCTGGCGTTTTCCATGGTCATCATTGCCAGCATCGGTGTGGTGAAACCGGTCGTCGGCGATGTGATGGAGGGATATTCCGCGGCGGAAGCGGGGCTCCAGGCGGGGGATGAGATCGTAAAGATCGGGAACAAAAATATCCATTTTTATAAAGAAGTCAGCATGTATTCTCTCTTCCACGAGGGAGAGACCGCGGAGATAACCTACGTCCGCGACGGTGAAAAGTACACGACGATACTGACGCCGGCCTATGACGAGGAGAGCGGACGCTACCTGTACGGCATTTATTCAATCGGGGAATACACCCGGCTGGGACCGGCGCAGACCCTGGTGAACGGAATATGGGATGTCAAATACTGGATCCAGTACACCCTGAAAAGCCTGGAGATGCTGGTGACGAACCAGCTCAGCGTCAATGATCTGTCCGGACCGGTCGGCATTGTCAAGACGATCGGGGATACCTATGAGGAAAGCCTTTCGGACGGGTATTTCTATGTATTCCTCAATATGCTGAATATCGGGATCCTGCTGGCGGCCAACCTCGGCGTGATGAATCTGCTGCCGCTGCCGGCTCTGGACGGCGGCCGGCTCGTCTTTCTGGTGATCGAGGCCATACGGCGGAAGCGGATTGCGGAGAACAAAGAAGGGATGGTGCATTTCATCGGACTGATGTGCCTGTTTGCTCTGATGATACTGGTGATGTTTAATGATGTGCGGAAACTATTTATATGATACAAGGGACAAAAGGTCAGAAATGCGGATGCGAGCATCCGATTTCTGACCTTTTGTCCCTTGTATCATATTATTTCA
>JAJBVI010000160.1 GCA_020859905.1 Lachnospiraceae bacterium
TGTTGATTATATCTTATTAGCCACTCCTGTTACAACCTTAGTTTACCACATCAAAAAGACGGCACCGGCACGACGGGCGCTCACCCAACCCGGTCAAACGGCACCGATACGGCAGATAAATACCCGATGCAGATCGACCGCACCGCGGCAGACAGCCACCCGATGCCGGCTGCCGGCACCGCCGCGGCAGACAACCTCATATGCAGCAGCCCCGTTGGCGGACAGACAGAAAAAGGAGAAACCAAAATGCGAGAATTTAAAAAGTCATGCAAACTGAACGATGTGTTATACGATGTACGCGGACCGGTTGTGGACGAGGCAAACCGCATGATCGAATCGGGCATCCATATTTTAAAACTGAACATCGGGAACCCTGCCCCTTTCGCGTTCCGGGCTCCCGAGGAGGTCGTCTATGATTTCCGCCGGCAGGTCGCCGACTGCGAGGGATACTCTGACTCCAAAGGGCTGTTTTCCACCCGCAAGGCCATTATGCAGTACGCACAGCTGAAAAACATTCCCGATGTCGGGATCAATGACATTTATACCGGCAACGGTGTCAGCGAGCTGATCACAATATGCATGCAGGCGCTCCTGGACGACGGGGATGAGATCCTGATCCCCTCGCCGGACTACCCGCTCTGGACAGCCAGCGCCACTCTGGCCGGCGGCAGAACCGTCCACTATATCTGCGATGAAAAATCGGACTGGAATCCGGATCTGGAAGACATGGAGAAAAAAATCACGGACCGCACAAAGGCCATCGTCATCATAAATCCGAACAACCCGACCGGCGCGTTGTACCCGAGAGATATTCTGGAGAAAATCGCGGATCTTGCCAGACGGCACCAGCTGATTATCTTCTCCGACGAAATCTATGACCGCCTGGTCATGGACGGCGAGGAGCATGTCTCCATCGCGTCGCTTGCACCGGATCTGTTCTGCGTCACGTTCAGCGGTCTTTCAAAATCACATATGATCGCCGGTTTCCGCATCGGCTGGATGATCTTAAGCGGCAGCAAAGCCATGGCCCGGGATTATATCGAAGGACTAAATATGCTCTCCAACATGCGTCTGTGTTCCAATGTCCCGGCGCAGTCCATCGTGCAGACAGCCCTGGGAGAATACCAGAGCGTGAAGAACTATATCGTGCCCGGAGGCAGGGTATATGAACAGCGGAATTATGTATACCAGGCGCTGAATGATATTCCGGGCATCAGTGCCGTCAAGCCAAAGGCCGGATTTTATATCTTCCCGAAGATCGATGTCAAAAAGATCCATATCACAGACGATGAACAATTTGCCCTGGATCTTCTGAAACAGAAGCATGTCCTGATCGTGCAGGGAAGCGGGTTCAACTGGAAACAGCCGGATCACTTCCGCGTTGTCTATCTGCCGCGCGTCGAGGTACTGGCCGAGGCCATGGACAAACTGGCGGACTTTCTGAAAACTTACCGGCAGTGAAATCCTGTCTCAGTGCTTTTTCTGCTCCGTGCACAGGTAAGGAACTGTCCCGTAAACAGCAGCCTCTCAGCGGTTTACACCGGTCTGGCTTTTTTAAGTTTGCGCCGTGGTAATTTTTTAAAGTTCTTGCAATCCAAATGCATTTGTATTATTATGATACAAAGCATTTCCTGCTTTGCGAAGATTATTTAAAGGAGGGTTATATCATGGCATATGTAATCGGTGACAGCTGCATTTCCTGCGGCGCCTGTGAGGGTACATGTCCGGCCGGGGCGATTGCGGAGGGCGACGCTCATTTCGAGATTAACGCAGATGAGTGTCTGAGCTGCGGCGCATGCGCGGACGGATGTCCGGTCGGCGCGATTGAGGCAGATTAATCATACGATTTGCCCGGATACTACTTAACAGAAGGTGCTGCTATCTCCGTTCGGAGGTAGCAGTTCTTTTTCATCAGACATATTTCCCGGGCACAGGATACCGGAAACAGACATTTTGCGCGGGATACGGGATTTCATAAAAACGCGGCTGTATAGAGTACACTGAAGAAATCTATGCGGAAACGGAACGCGATCACATAAAACGCGGCTGTTATATGGAGTACACACTATGAATAAAAGAGAAATTTCCGAAATCAAAAAGACCTTTACGAAGGAACGCTGCTGCATCACCCGGCTGGCCGGCTGCTATGTGGACGCGGATAAGAATAAAGTCGTACAGTTCCGGGAATCTTTCCTCTCCCTCCCGGATGAGGAGTTGTATAAGTATCTCGACATTTTTCGCAAGGCACTGTCCGGAACCATTGGGAAAAACCTCCTGAACATGGAATTCCCTCTGGAACAGGAAGCCGCCGGCGGCACACAGGCGCGCCTGCTGCTGCTGCGCGACAGCGAATTAACGGACGATACCGTTCTGGAAGGTTTTTACGACCGAATCATTGAAAGCTGGTATCATCCGGAGAATTACCTGATTCTGCTGATCCACGGTGCCTACGACATCCCGGCCAAAACCTCGGACGGCATGGATCTGGATGACGCATCCGAGTATGTGTACCGTTTTGTCCTCTGCTGCCTCTGCCCGGTCGCGCTCTCCAAAGCGGGACTCTGTTACAATGCCGAGACGAACAGCATCGAGGACCGCATCCGGGACTGGCTGGTGGATATGCCGGATCAGGCATTTCTGTTCCCGGCCTTCAATGATCGGAATACGGACATCCACAGCTTGCTGTACTACTCCAAAAACACAAAGGAGTTCTGTCCCGAGATCACGGAACAGCTCCTGGGCTGCGTACAGCCGCTCCCCGCTCCGCAGCAAAAGGAATCATTTCAGGCGATCCTCGAGGAGACCCTGGGCGACGCGTGTGTCTATGACACCGTCCGGAATATTCATGAAACGCTGAACGAAATGATAACGGAAAATCAGGACAGCCCTGCGCCGCTGGAGCTGGACAAACACGAAGTGCGCAGACTGCTTGCTCAAAACGGGGCGCCGGAGGAGAATCTGGAGCGCTTCGAGCAGCAGTATGATGAAGAAATCGGTGCGAATATGACTGTGATGGCAGATAATATTTCCGATACCCGGAAGTTTGAAGTCCGGACCCCGGAAGTTACCGTAAAAATAAACCCTGAGTACGCAGGAAGCGTAGAGACAAGGATCATCGACGGAATTCCCAGCCTGGTCATACCGCTGACAGGTGAAGTCGAAGTCAACGGGATTCATGTACGCCGGTCTGCGGAGGATCAGGAACTGTTCAGCAGCGATCCACGGAGAAACAGGGATGCAGAAAGCATTTTATGACAGGCTCTCCCGCCCGTTCGAGGAAAATGAGGAAAAAAAGAAACGGCTGATCGCGGCAAACAGTGTTGTCACAAAAGCCTTTTATATCGCCTATCCGGTTCTGCTGGTCATTCTGGCGCTCACACGGGATGATCGCTTTTTCCGCGTCCTGCTTGTACCGCTGATCTCATTTGTGATTGTCAGCGTGTTCCGCAGGGTCTGCGGCGCCAGGCGTCCCTATGAGATCTGGGATGCCCCGCCTCTGATCCGGAAAGATACCCGGGGGAACTCCTTTCCCAGCCGCCATGTCTTTTCCGTCTTCATGATCGCCATGGCAGCGGCATATGTCTGCCTGCCGGCCGCCATTGCCATGATAGCCGCAGGCGTATTTCTCGCCGCGGTGCGCGTCATCATCCGTGTGCATTTCGTGAGAGATGTCGTCGCCGGAACCCTGATCGGCATTGGGCTGGGGCTGCTGGGTTTTTTTGTTCTGTAACCCGCCGATTCAGTCAACATCATCATACTGCAGCATATAATCCGAACAGTCAACCCCATAGTATTCAATCTGATCCGGGTTCACATACTGCATGCCAAGCTTCCGCAGGGCGACAGACTCCACCTCTGAGAGATTCTCCGAAGCAGCCAGCCGCTTTTCCGCAAGGTCATTACTCTCAGCCAGCGCGGATACCTGCGCCTCCAGGGATGCAATCCGGTCGGAACGACTGTACACCTGATTTTGCAGAGCCAGAAACGAACAGCAGACAATTACGAAAAATCCGAGCGATACAGCCAGAAATATCAAAGAACGGGCATTAATCGCCTGCTCTCTCTGCCGATTCTCCCGCGCGCGGCGCTGTATCTCTCTCCTGCGTCTCTGCTCCGCCCGTGCCGCCTTTACATGTGCCGGCACCTTCACAGGTTCCAGTACCCAAGAGCCGTTCGCCGCCTTTACAAAACGGCAGTACCTTCCCTTTTCCGATTCCTGTGCCCCTTCAGGCAAGAATTGATTCATACCACAATATCTCCGCTGTTTATCATTCTCCAACCACTATATCTTGTAGTATAAACCATTCTGTCGGATATGTACAGCACTTTCGGCAAAGTTTTCTGACTGTGCGGCTGCAATCCAATGATTTGTCTGCGGCAATTTATTGCAATGCAGGCCTCTCATTTTCTGAAATTTTACATTTTTTTTAATATGGTGCATAGAAACTTAACAAAAAAACGATTGCATTCTCAGAAAAATGGTGGTAGGGTGTAAACCAACCCTTAAACTGGCACATTAGTACAGCGCTCAGCCTGCTGCGCAAAGCGAATCACGCAGCGTATGTACGGAGTGTCCACGGCCGGAAAGGAGGAAATGCGTGATGTTTGAGCAAATGAAGAAAATCAGAATGAACCCTGAGAGCCTGAAAGGTGCAGTGATCCCCACGATCGTGGTCACCTGCATTTTTTTCCTCAATTATTTTTGTTTTGGGACCGACAATACGATCATCGGACCCTGCCTGACCCTGTCCTACCTGTATTTCCGCGGCATGAGCAATCCGTTCGGCAGTATGATCAAGACCTTTCTGATCTATGTGTCGATCGCGATCCTGGCCTGGATCGCGGGGATCAGCCTGCCGCTTTGCATCATCGTCAACGCGATGGCCTTATTCTGGATCGTGTACGAGCTGAACGATGAGCAGCACCCCACGAACTACTACACGCCGGGGATGGCATTCATCCTGTTTCAGCTGTTTCCGGTCACCGGATCCGGCGTAGTCACCCGGATTGAAGCGATCATCGCTTCCTTTGCCATCACTTTCTTTTTCCTGATCATCCTGCCTTCGAGAAAGAACAGGACGACGGTCCGGGATTACGTAAAAGAAGGGCTGGATCTGAGCGATGAGCTGATCCAGGCATACCAGATGGATGATGAAGACGGGATATTTCTGTATCAGGATCGGCTCCGGCGAAAGAACGAGCAGATCTCGGATGCCATCTACTTACATAACTACTCCTCCTTCCGGCATAACCGGAGAGTCAACTGGTACTGCCGCTTTGTCGCGCTGTTCCAGGTATTTACGACATTGTGTGAGACGAAAGGCCAGGAAGACCGGACAAAGAACATGCAGAATCTCCTGAAGAATTTTAAGGAATTATTTGACGGTGAGGAACAGTACGGCAGCCGGACGAAGCTGTCATTCCGCACGGACAGACCGGATATCCGTTCCTTCCGCCTGCGTTTTGCTCTGCGGCAGGTCATTATCATGACGCCGTGTATGATCTATGCGTACCTCTGCCTGCTGGGAAACGGTTACTGGCTCCCGGTGTCCGTGTTTTTCATGCTGGTTCCCCTCTATGAGAACATGGCAAACCGCGTGGGCGGACGGCTGAAGGGCACACTGGCCGGGGTTGTGCTGTGTCTCGTTCTGTATTCCGTCTTTCCGGGCATACAGGCGCATATTGTGCTTTTGATCATTTTTAATTTCCTGATCTACAGCGCGACGGGATATGCGACCTCCGTGGCCTATATCACCTGCGCCATACTGGCGCTCGGCATCACGCCGGACAACATCCTGTTCACTCTGGCGGAACGGCTGGTATACACCTTCGGCGGTGCCGCTCTGACTGTATTTGCCAGCAAATGTATTTTCCCGATCCGGATCAGGCCGGAGGCGGATTTCCTGTATGAGAAGCTGATCGAACTCCAGACGCAGATGGAACAGCTGGCGACCAGGGAATTTGCAGACAAAGAAGAGGAACGTCACGAGAAGGATCAGCTGCTCATCCATTCCTACCTGCTGAGCCGGCGCCTGCGCCTTTATAATGAATCACTGCGCACGGAGGATCAGAACCGCGAGCTCATGGAACAGCTCAACGAGCATATGATGAACATGTCCTTCTATCTGATCCGGCATTTTACCGGGATCCGGGCAGACGTAGTCGAAAACGCGGAAGCATGACCCCGTCTTTCACTGCCATACCGCAGATCCCCGCTGCTTTCGGCGGCTTCAGGTGGAACACGGCAGTAAATGGTTCCGTCTTTCGCTGTCATGTCGCAGATCCCCGCTGTTTTTCGGCGGCTTCCGGTGGAACACGGCAGTAATAGTAATGCACCATCTTTGACTCAGATACGGTTATTCTATGCTGTATTCTGAGTCAGAGACAATAATCCCCTCCCGCATCACACACTCCGCAAATTTCCGGTGTCCTTCCTCTGAAAAGTGTACGCCGTCAAAGAGTACCGGGATATCCCATTTTCCCGCACAGGTAAACGCGATTTCCAGATCAGCTGCAATCTTCCGGTAGAGATCGTCCAGCCGCACGGATTCCCTGCACATATCGTCTGACTCAACCCAGACGCCGGGCTTAAGATGAACCGGTGAGATCAGGCGGAGCCTGACAGTTCCGCCCGCGATCTCTTCGCATTCCGTCAGTTTTCTCAGAAAATGCTCCATCCGCTCCGCCGCCATCCCGGCCGTCGTTCCCGGCGTGCGGAGCACGTCATTCGTTCCAAGCATGATCCACAGCCAGACCGGTGCCTCCAGCCTGCTCCACTGCCGGAGGCTGCCGCACACCGCCTGTATCTCTCCGGAATAACGCGGAATGCACCGGCCATTCTGCCCGCAATTCTTTACGTTCCAGTCCGTCCGCGCATGCAGTATCTCCGGCCAGCGCGTCTCCTCCGGAAAACGGGCGCCCAGAAACGGTCTGGCATCATAGCCGTATGTATTTGAATCGCCATAGCAGATAATCGTTCCCGCCATACAGCATCCTCCTTCCATTATCTTCCGACGCCATGATTTCCCGGCATTTTCGGAAAAAGCATCTTAACATGCTCCGTCCCGGAACGGTTCACTATCCTCTCATATGGATGATCATGCCCGTTTTCCATAACCCGGTCCATACCATCCTATGCGGCTCTCTATCCTCTCATATGATTGATCATGCCGGCCAGATAGCCGGCGCCGAAGCCGTTGTCGATATTGACGACGCTGACTCCGCCGGCACAGGAATTGAGCATGGACAGCAGAGCCGACAGCCCACCGAAGCTGGCTCCATAGCCGACGCTGGTGGGAACCGCGATGACCGGGCAGTCCGCCATGCCCCCGATCACGGACGCAAGTGCGCCCTCCATCCCGGCAATCGCGATGATCACCCGCGCGGACATAATCTCTTCCTGATAAGCAAACAATCGGTGGATCCCGGCCACTCCCACATCATACAGCCGGACGACCTCATTTCCTAATACTTCCGCCGTACGTGCCGCTTCCTCCGCGACCGGAATATCACCGGTGCCCCCGGTCGCGACCACGATCCTGCCGACCCCGTCCGGTTCCGGCTGTTCCCCGACGAACCCGACGCGGCTCAGGGCATCATACTGAAGCGGCAGCTCCCGGCTCACCGCCTCCGCAGCCTCATCATTCATCCGGGTAATCAGGATCGCGTTCTGCCCGCGGCTGCGCATATTCATGGCGATCTCCCGTATCTGCTCCGGCGTCTTGCCCGCGCCGTAAATCACCTCCGCGACCCCCTGGCGCAGCGCCCGGTGATGATCCGGCTTCGCAAACCCCAGATCCTCAAAAGGCGCCATTCTCAGCCGAAGCATCGCCTGCTCCACATCCAGTCTGCCCGAGACCACATCCTCAAGCAATCCCCTGATTTCCTTCTGATCCATAATCATTACTCTCCTCTAAAACTTGTCGTATATTTCTTAAGGAGCATCCCATTCTGTCCTGATTCGACTGATGCGGCGCAAGGGCGAACGGTGCAAAAGCTCTGGCTGCCTCACCAGTTACAGCTTCTCTGCGAACTCCACGACCTCCCGCAGCTGCGGGCAGTGTGCCATCGCGCCCTTCTCCTTCATCCCGGGGATCAGCACCGTTCCCATATCCTTCCAGCTAAGGAAGCTCACACTGCGGCGGTACAGATAGAGTGCGCCGTCATAGCCCGGCGAACCGGAATCCATAAAAAGTGCAGCCGCCTTAATGCTCTGCCCTCTGCTGCCCGGCGCGTAAAAACGGTCGATCAGCGCCTTCAGCTGGGCCGATACCGTAAAATAGTAGAGCGGCGAAGCCAGAACAATCATGTCCGACTGCTGCATTTTCTCATAAATACCCTGCATGTCGTCCTGCTGCACGCAGCGGCCGTCTGAGTGATTCCGGCAGGCGTTGCACGCCAGACAGGGCTGCGGGTGCGTCTCGCTCAGATAGACGATCTGACAGACATGCCCGTTCTTCTCAGCCGCCTGCGCAAATGCCTCCACCATAATGTCCGTGTTGCCGCCCTTTCTCGGACTGCCCGAAATCGCTAAAATCCTCATCTTATGCTCCTCCTGTTCTAATACTCCGGAACTGTATCCGGCTCTCTGTATCTCTTCTGCTGTTACATCCCGGGACTGTACCCGGCTCTGTGTCCCTTCTGCTGTTACATCCCTGGATTGTACCCGGCTCTGTGTTCCTTCTTCTGCTGCATCCCAGGATTATATATGTCTCCGGCTCCCTCTGCCGTGATCATCCGGTCAGCATCTGTATCAGGCTCCCACGGCGGAAATATAAGCAGCCTGAGGCCTTCCGCCAGAGCGGTATCACCTCGCGGCAGCGCGTAATAGCTCCCCGCCCGGCCCGCGTATGCGCCGAACGCACGGAGCGAATCAGGCTTTTTCAGATGCCTGTTCCCGCACAGCATGACATCGACCGGTGTCTGGAGCAGCTCGCTCAGCGCGTAAATATTGTCCATCGTCGGCATGCTCGAACCGTCCAGCCAGTGATAGACGCTCTGCACGCATGACAGCCCCAGATACTGCTGTACATCCTTCACCGAAACCCCTGCGGCATCCATCAGCCGCCGGATCCGCCGTCCGGTAGCCTGTTTATCAAGAATCGGATACATCATACGCCCTCCTTCTCGCACTGACATTGTAACGTATTCTGCCCGGAATGTCATTGAACTTATCGTATAATGGCATATCAGGCCGTCGTCCGCTCTATATCAAAGATATTCTCAATCTGCCTCAGTTTCTCCGTCAGGGAAGTCAGCTCATCCTTTCCTTTTGTATGGAAGGAAACCGTGATCGTCGCCACGTTCTTCTTGCTGGTGCGTGAATTAATCGTGACAATATCAATTCCCCGCTCCGTGAATATCTTAGAGATGTCTACCAGCAGGCCGGTCCGGTTATTCGCAAAAACCTTGAGTTCGGCCAGATAATTGCCGTGGCCGGTCTCCTCGTCCGCGGCGCCGGACTGCCACTCCGCGTTGATCAGGCGTTCCCGGTCCATCGTCGGAAGCCGGATGATATTCAGGCAGTCCGTGCGGTGGATAGACACGCCTCTTCCCCTCGTCACGAACCCGACGATCTCATCTCCCGGCACCGGGTTGCAGCATTTTGAAAAATGCACGGCCACGTCCGCAATACCCTGCACAATAATGCCGCTCTTTTTCTTTGCGGCATTCTCAGCGGAAACCTTTTCGCGGCTGTCGCCCGCGCCCTCCAGAACCTGCGTATCCGTTATCTTTGCCCGGAGTTCCTTTTTCCGCTCCTCTACCATACGGTTGATAATCTGAGCTTCCCGGAGTCCGCCGTGGCCCACAGCGGCCAGCACGGATTCCCAGTCCCGGAAGCCGTATTTCTTCTGTACCTTTTCCCGGTAGAAAGGTTTGTTGATCTCGGGAAGGCTGATCCCCTTCGCCTTACAGTAATTCACCAGCATATCCCGGCCGCGCTGGATATTCTCCTCCTTAAACTCATGACGGAACCACTGGTTTATCTTGTTGCGCGCCTGCGAGCTTTTCACGATATTCAGCCAGTCCCGGCTGGGACCTTTGGAATTCGCCGATGTCACAACCTCGATCTGGTCGCCGTTGCAGATCCTGTAATCGATGGGAACGAGCTTTCCGTTGACCTTCGCGCCGACCATTTTATTGCCCACCGCACTGTGGATGCTGTAGGCAAAATCAATCGTCGTCGCCCCCATAGGCAGTGATTTTACATCACCGTTGGGTGTGAAACAAAATACCGAATCAGAAAACAGGTCGAGATCTGTCTTCAGCAGGCTCATAAACTCCTTATTGTCCGAAGTGCCCTGCTGCCACTCCAGGATCTGGCGCAGCCAGCTCAGCTTCGCCTCCTCACCGACAATGGCGTTGCCGTTATTCGCCTCTTTATACTTCCAATGTGCGGCGATACCATACTCCGCCGTGCGATGCATCTCCTCCGTCCGGATCTGGATCTCGAACGGCTTGCCTCCCGGTCCGATCAATGTCGTGTGGAGCGACTGGTACATATTCAGCTTCGGCATGGCGATATAATCCTTGAATCGGCCGGGAATCGGCGTGTAGTTCTCGTGGATGACGCCGAGCGCCGCGTAACAGTCCTTTACATCCTCCACAATAATGCGGATCGCGAACAGATCATAGATCTGATCCAGGGTCTTGTTCTGATTCACCATCTTCTTATATATACTGAAAAAATGCTTGGCGCGGCCCATGATACTGGCACGAATCCCCGCCTCCAGGATGATCTGGCTTACCTCCGATACCAGAGAATTGATGTACTCCTCGCGGACGGACTTCCGCTCCGCCACCTGTTTTACCAGATCATAATAAGCCTCCGGTTCCAGATATTTGAGAGCCAGGTCATCCAGTTCAATCTTTATTTTGGAAATGCCGAGACGCTGCGCAATGGGAGCATAGATATCCATCGTCTCCCTCGCCTTTTCCCGCTGCTTCTCCAGCTTCATAAACTGCAGCGTCCGCATATTGTGAAGACGATCCGCCAGCTTGATGATGATGACGCGGATATCCTGCGCCATAGCCAGAAACATCTTGCGCAGGTTCTCCGCCTGCACCTCGATCTTGTCCGTATCATACGACAGCTGTCCCAGCTTCGTGACGCCGTCCACCAGAAGCGCGACATCCGAGCCGAACTGCTCAGTGATCTCATCATCCGTCAGAACCGTGTCCTCCACCACATCGTGCAGCAGACCTGCCACGATCGTCTCCTTATCCATCTCCAGCTCCGCCAGGATGATCGCCACGTACAGCGGATGGATGATATAGGGTTCGCCGGATTTCCGCGCCTGTTCTGCGTGGGCATCCCGGGCGATCCGGTATGCCCGCTCCACCATCGTCGTATCCTCGGACGGATGATATTTATGAATGCTGTCAATCAACTGTCCATACAGCTCCTGCGGTTCCACAAAATCACGGATCTGCACAATCGGTTCCGGATCGGGTATCGCAATATTTTCCTTCTGCAGTGCACACTCATCTTTTGCCGCGGCAATTACTTTTTCTGTATCCATAACATTCTCACCTGTATCTGCAGCAAACAATGTAACTGTTCAGTACCTTCACAGTTGCAAAATCATACTCTCTTTTCGCCTATATTCTTGAATTATAAATAAATTATGAAAAAAATGCAACAATTCCCCTTCTCTTTTTCGTTCTTATTGCAATACATCCCATTTTCGGGTAGAATATAGGGAAAGCCGGCACACATCGCAGAGCACGGTACGATCACGATCTGCGGCAGCGTGTCAGGAGAAAACACTGCACGCATCGCAGAGCACAGTCTGCGAACCGCAGCGGGCAGAATCAAACCCGCAGATGGAATATATCGTAGAATATTACGATATGCTGGCTGCGGGCATCAGAATACAGGAGGAGACATACTATGACACAGAATCCCATTGTAACGATTGAGATGGAAAACGGCGACATCATGAAAGCGGAACTCTATCCGGAGATCGCCCCGAACACGGTAAACAATTTTATCTCCCTTGTAAAAAAGGGCTTTTATGACGGAGTCATCTTCCACAGAGTCATCGCGGGTTTTATGATCCAGGGCGGCGACCCGGACGGACGGGGCACCGGCGGACCGGGCTACTGCATCAGGGGAGAGTTCTCGGGCAACGGCTTTAAGAACGACCTGAAACATACGCCGGGCGTTCTCTCCATGGCGCGCGCCATGCCGAAGGACTCCGCCGGAAGCCAGTTCTTCATCATGCATGAGACCTCGCCTCATCTGGACGGCGAGTATGCCGCATTCGGCAAAGTGATCGAAGGAATGGATGTTGTGAACAAAATCGCCTCCGCCAGAACGGACTGGGGCGACAAACCGCTTGAAAAACAGATGATGCGGCAGGTGACTGTTGAAACATTCGGCGCGGACTATCCGGAACCGGAGAAGTGCTGAGTTCCCGATAAACAGACAGGTCTCCATACACTCATCTGCGTCTCCGCCTCGCCCTGCGTGCCCGGCGCCTGTATTCTTTCCCGCCGAACAGCCAGAAGATCACCAGACCGATCAGGAACCCGATGATCGCACCGCAGATCACGTCGCTCGGATAATGCACGCCCACATACAGGCGCGAGAGCGAGAGCAGACACGCCAGAACAAGGCACGGCCATCCCACCCACTTTCTGCAGCTTTTGCTGATCACGGTGGCGGCCGCAAATCCCGCGGAGGCATGTCCGGACGGGAAGGAATACCCATCCACTGCCCCCAGCAGACTGGTCAGCCCGCTGACGACCTCGTAAGGGCGAATCCGCGCTACATAGTTTTTCAGAAGGAGATTCGTTATACACAGGGAAACCGCAAGCGCCGCTATGGACAATACGCCTGCCCTGCGTGTCCTTCCCGGAATCAGGAGCAGGACAGAGATCACAATCCAGATAAGCCCGGCATTCCCCAGTTTTGTAAACCGAATCACCCAGGGCGTCAGCGCATCCGGCCGAAGATGATTCTGTATAAACAACAGAATCCATCCGTCTATGTTCTGTACCACATTCAGAATCGCTTCCATATACAGGTCCTCCCGCCCGTCTCCGTCAGGAACTGTTCAGAAATAACAGTTCCTGACTCTCAGTTTCGCTCCTGCAAGCCGGAGCCATCAGAATCCGGCAACCCGCATGTCCCCGCAATGTCCTCCGGCATCCGCGGTATACCGCAGAAAAATCATCAGAACTTAAAAACCGCTATGCCGTAGGGATCCAGGGGAAACGCGAAGGAATACTTTCTCCCGTCACAGTCCTGCGCATCCGCCATATAAACCTCAGCCCGGCTCTCCCCGCTGCCGCCGAACCGCTCCTCCGAGCCGTCCAGCACGAGCGTGTATCTCTTTTTTTTCGGTACGCCGACCCGGTAATCCTCCCGCGCCACCGGGGAGAAATTAATCACAAACAGCAGGTTGTTCCTGCCCGTCTTCCCGTGACGCACGAAACTGAAAATATTGCGGAAACAATCGTCGGCATTGATCCACTCAAAGCCCTCCGGGTGATCATCCAGCTGGTACATAGCCGGGTATTTCAGATACAGCCGGTTCAGCTCCTTCACGAAATCGCGAAGATGCACATGCTCCGGCACCTCCAGCAGATCCCAGTCCAGCTCGCGCTCCTCGCTCCACTCCCGCAGCTGTCCGAACTCGCCGCCCATAAACAGCAGCTTTTTGCCCGGATGTCCCATCATGTAGGCGTATCCGCACATGAGATTCCGGAACTTGTCAATGCCGAGTCCCGGCATCTTATTTAACATGGAACACTTCAGGTGAACAACCTCGTCATGGGAAAGCACCAGGATATACTTTTCACTGTAGTTGTAGCTCATGGCAAATGTCATCTTGTTGTGGTTGTCTTTCCGGAAATACGGATCCAGCTTCATGTAATCCAGAAAATCATGCATCCAGCCCATATTCCATTTGTAAGAGAAATTCAGACCGTCGTCTACCACATTCCCCGTCACCCGGGGCCATGCGGTCGACTCCTCCGCGATCATCACCGCGCCGTTGTTTCTGCCGCAGATCAGCGTGTTCAGGTGTTTGAACAGCTCGATCGCCTCGAGATTTTCATTGCCGCCGTATTTATTAGCCACCCACTGGCCGTCCTTTTTCCCGTAATCCAGGTACAGCATAGAAGCCACCGCGTCTACGCGGAGCCCGTCCACATGGTACTGTTCCACCCACATCAGGGCGCTTCCGAGGAGGAAGTTTTTGACCTCCGTTTTGCCGTAATCGAAGATCTTCGTACCCCAGTCCGGGTGTTCGCCCTTTCTGGTGTCCGCGTATTCATACAGGCAGGTGCCGTCAAACTCTGCCAGTCCGTGGGCATCGCGCGGGAAATGCGCCGGCACCCAGTCGAGAATGACGCCGATTTTTTTCTTGTGAAGATAATTGACCATCCACGCGAAATCCTCCGGCGAGCCGTAACGGGAGGTCGGCGCATAATAACCGGTCACCTGATATCCCCAGGATCCGTCAAAGGGGTACTCGGACATGCCCATCAGTTCCACATGGGTGTATCCCATCTCATGGACATACGCGGCAAGCTCTACCGCCATCTCACGGTATGTATAGAAACCACTGTCCTTTTCATAACCGGCATGGCGCTTCCAGGAACCCGGATGAACTTCATAAATGTTCATCGGTTTTTCATAAATATTCCGGGTGTTGATCCGCTCTCTCATCCAGACATCGTCCGACCATCTGAGTTTGCTGATATCCGCCACGCGGGAGGCCGTACCCGGACGAAGCTCCGCGTAATTCGCGTACGGGTCTGCCTTGTACAGCTTCCGGCCATCCTTTGTCTCGATCAGATATTTATACAGATCTCCTTTTCGCGCCTCCGGAACAAACAATTCATATATGCCGTTTGGTTCGAGACGTTTCATCTCATTTTTTGTTTCATCCCAGCCGCTGAAAGTTCCGATCACACGCACCGATTCCGCGTTCGGCGCCCACACGGCAAAGCTGACGCCGGAAACCCGTCCGCGTTTTTCCGGATGCGCCCCCAGTTTCCTGTAAATATCATAGTGAACCCCCGTCCCAAATAAATACATATCATACTCAGTAATATTCCCCATTTCATATGCCTCCTGCTAATGTAGTCAGATCATGAATCTGCCGTGCTTAAAAACTCACGCAAAATCATTCTCTCTCAGAATCAGATAATC
Source organism: Lachnospiraceae bacterium (assembly GCA_020859905.1). Classification (GTDB taxonomy): domain Bacteria; phylum Bacillota; class Clostridia; order Lachnospirales; family Lachnospiraceae; genus Eubacterium_I. The sequence goes on from JAJBVI010000160.1 coordinate 15,167, forward strand.
ATTCTCATCATATTTTTTGGTAAACAGCTTTCTGAGGCCGCGTCCCTCCGCGCTCACGATCGCCTGATCCACGATTTCCTTGACCTCGGCGATCGTTGTCGGATGATCCAGCTTCTGAATATTATTAATCCGGTTATACAGCGCCAGAACACCTATCTCCTCGATCACACACTCCATCTCCAGCGCATAGGCTTTGCCGAAGACAACCAGCTCATCGATGGTAAAGACAGGTATCTTTACCTTTCCTGTAAATTTCTTCGCGAAAGAAAAATCCAGATCCATCGCGCGGCGTATGCCGGCGCTGTCATCCTCCAGAATAACAACCATGCCCTGCGTATTCCGCTCCATAATCTGTGACATTCGGGCCACCGTCGCCTTTGTCAGCTCGCCGGCTCTGTCAACGATCAGGTAACCGCCTGCCAGTTTCGGGACAAGCGCCGCAAAATCCTTTGTGTTCAGAGAAGCTGCGCTGATCTTGCCGATCTTTGCATCCTCATTCCCGGCAATCCTCTGGATTGCCTTGATCAGACTGGTGGCAAGAACGGTCTTCCCGCTGCCTTCCTCACCCTGAATGAGCAGATTGCCCCTCAGGGATGTGATGGCATTGCTCTTATATCGGACGGCATCCTCTAAAATCTGCTCGATCTGCTCCTGCATGCCCGGAACCGGAAGGAAATAGGAAAACAGCTGTCGGTTCTCTTCTGTCATTACGCCTGCATCCGTTCCCTCCTCCGCACGCTCAGCGGCATCATCCGGAACCGGTTCATCAATCAGTTCCTCCGGCGTAATCAGATCGGGAAGCTCTTCCTGCTCCGAGGCAGGCATTTTCTCCGCCGATATACCGCCGCTGACCGGCACCTCCACAGAAGCATTCTCCATCATCATACGCGTAGCGGAAGCCAGAAGCTTTTCGAGTTCTTCATCCTCGGACGGGGATTCGAATTTCGGAGACTCCGCGACGGGAAGCACGGTTTTTTCGTAAGATGCCATATCCGGCATCTCCCGTGTCGCCGCGGCGGACACTTCTGCGTTCTCTTTTGCGGATACCTCCTCCAAAGCCGCCTCCTTCTGTCTTCCGACTGTCACTTTATCCGCATCCCCGGCAGTTACTCCTGCTTCGCTGCCGGCCGATACATCTTCTTCGCCCCGTGCGGTTGTTTCTTCTTCGCTTCCGGCGGTTTCTTTTTCGCCGCCTTCGGCGGTTAATCCTTCTTTGCTGACGGCGGGTACCCCGGCTTCGCTCCCAACGGCTGTCTCATCAGCATCGCCGATACTCAGCCCCGCCGCGTCCGCGTCGGGTATTCCCTCTGCGCTGCCGGCAGTTACTCCGGCTTCGCTGCCGGACGTTCCCTCCGCCTCTTTTTTATATGAAGTACTGTCTGATGCCCCGGCTGCGGACGGTTGTTTCGGAATCTGCCCCTCCTCGGACGCAATCGCATCACCGGAACTCTTCTCCTCCCCCGGCGCAATCGCATCACCGGAACTCTTCTCCTCCCCGGCAGCAATCGCGCCACCGGCATTCTTCTCCTCTCCCGCCGCTGCCGGCACGTCCGGAATCAGCTCTGCGGCAACCGTCTCCGGCGCTTCCGGTATATCCTTGCCCGGCGTAGCGGAAAGAAGAGGGAACAGCGCCTGAAGCCGCGCCATGATATCATTTGCCTCTGCTAAAGCCTGCTCCTTTGCCATATCCAGTTTCTTCTGCTCTGCGGCCGCGATAGCCGCCTCCGCAGCGTGCTTCGTCTTCTCCCACTCGGTCAGCACTTCCTCTATGCTCATCTGTCCGGCAACCTGCTGCTCGTCGATCGTACTTTCCGGAATTTGCAGACGGATCTGTCCGTCCGCGTCCTCCTCCAGAAGTTCTTTAAAATCCGCTTTCAGATCCTCATCCACCTGTTCATTAATCTTATCCCGGTCGAAAACCGATCCGTCCTCTTTCCCGGACTCCGCATTCAGATACGGAATGTCCTGAACAATCTTTTTGATCGCGGCCATAGAATCCTTGACCGTCTCCTTCTCTGTGGCAGACATGATCTGCGCCATGCTCTTCGCAAGCTCCTCCTGCAGATTTTGTGTATTAAACTTGCTGGCTGTCACCTTAATCTCGGGAAGTCCGCTTTCTGCGGAGATATTTGCCTCGACCTTTTTCGGAACATTCACCTCGACCATCCCCCTGCGGGAACGCAGCTTCCGGTATTTCTCCTCCTGGGAAACTGTCAGAGGCTGAAAGCTGCGTTTTAAATCCAGCGCTTTCTCAACATAATCTCCCTCGCCAAACCACAGAACCAGCTCATCACAGGTCGCCACGCACTTCTCCCGCATGCCGGCCTGTCCGTACAGTGCGGCAAGCTCATAGGCCCATATTTCAGTGTATTCTTTTTCTTTAAACTCCTCCAGGATGGCGATGCGGTCACTCAGGGGAGCATCCTTTAAACAGCTGATCTTGTAGGCGAATATATAGCGCTGATTGTCCTTGGGCGAAACCTCCAGGAACTCCTGATAATACTCCTCCGCTTCCGCCGTATTCTTTGACTTGATCGCTATGTCAACCAGACGGCTGACAATATTCCTCCCGATGGAAGAATGGTCATAGGCCTGCAGCAAAACATCTTTGCAGGCATCATACTGTTCTGTTTTCTCATAGATCTGCGACACCATAATCAGTGTCCTGGAGCTGCGTACCTTCTTCCAGTTGATCGAGTTCGCGATCTCCGCCGCCGTCTCATAGTCCTCTGCCTCCACCAGATTTTTCAGCTGATCCAGCTTTAAATTGTATTCATATTTATCCACGATTCCACCTCATGTGTATATTGTCTGTTCAGGAATCCTCCCCGTCCTTTTCTTTTGGTTTCCGGAAACAGCTCCGCGGCTGCCTCATCTTCGGGGATCTGCTCACGTGTTCTATGATCCGGTTCGCGGACACATCCACGCGTTCCAGCCTCACATAAGCCATGGTATCCCGCGGCAGATGCTTCCTCCCGAGAAAATACTCCGCCACGCGCTTGATGATATAATAAATCAGCGCAAAAACCGGTACGCCGAATATCATGCCGGCCACGCTGAAGCTCCCGCCGAACAGCAGGATCGCAAACATCACCCAGAACGGACTGAGTCCCGTGGAGTTCCCAAGGATCTTCGGTCCGATGATATTCCCGTCCACCTGCTGTAAGACCACAATCAGGATCAGGAAATACAAGGCCTGGATCGGGTTCACCAGGAAGATCAGGATCACGCTGGGGATCGCACCGATGAACGGTCCGAACACCGGAATGATATTCGTCACACCGATGATCACACTGACCAGCACCGCATACGGCAGCTTCATAATATACATGGCCGTAAAACAGATGCACCCGATGATCAGGGAATCTATGATCTTTCCAATGAAAAATCCGCCGAAAACCTCGTTGGCTCTGTGAAGCACTTCCATCACGGCATTGCCGGTCCGCGGTTTAAATATCGCATAGACCAGCTTCTTTGACTGACCGACAAAGCGTTCCTTCGTCATCAGGACATAGACCGCAACGATCAGCCCCACAAAAATATTAAACACTAGCTTCACGGCGCTGTACACGCCCTCATAGAGCGCCGTCATAATCTCACCGCCGCGGTTCTGGATATTCGTCTGCAGCCATTCCTCGATCCACTCAAAGATCTGTTCCGCCAGATTCTCCATCTGGCCGGCCAGCCGCGTATTCCTCATCAGCCGGTTGATCCAGTCCGTCAGGGCTTCCAGCTTCTCGCTCATCGTGGAAATAAGCTCCTGGATACTGACAACCAGCTGAGGCACGATCATCATGAGAAGCACCACAACGACCGCCAGGAAAACCACCATGGTGCAGGCAACCGCCAGCCCCCGGACCGTCCTGTCCCGTTTCCGCGTCCGGATCCGCGTATGCGCCCAATCCTGTGCCTGCGTCCGGTCATGTATCGTCTGATCCTGCGCCGGTTCCTGCATCTGCATCCGACCCTGCGTCTGTGCCGGTTCCCGCGTATGCGTCCGGCTCCGCTGTCGCACTCGGCTCTCACGGGCGGACAGCCGCCTGCGTATGCCGCGCTCGAAAAACTTCATGACCGGATTCAGCAGATATGCCAGAATCAGTCCGATGATGATACCCTGCAGGCTGTTGAGGATACTCCCCACGCCGTTGGAAAAGCCATCGAAGCGAAACAGGAAAAAGAAAAGCAGCAGTGAAACAAAAATTACCAGCACCGCCGTCAGCGCCACTGCCAGATACGGCCGGATATTCAACGATCCCCGCCCACCTGTCTTTGCTTCACGCGAAGGGTCATCTGCTTCACGCGGCGACCCATCCGGTTCCCGCGATGATTCATCTTGCTGTCTGCTGTCCGGATCCGATATCATAAAAAAGCCAAACCTCCCGAGATCCCTTAGGAACTGTTCAGAAATAACTTTACACATTATCCTGCTCAATCTGCAAAGTTATTTTTGAACAGGTCCTTACTGACATGATTGTCTCAATCTTCACATACAAAATCAGTATAACACACTTCTATCCGCTATGACAGACCTGTTTTTAAAAAATTCTATGAAAAATATAAAATAGAAATAATGTAACTATTTGAAGGTACTGAACTGTTACGAAATAACGAACCCGGCGTGGCCGTAAAACCGCGCCGGGTTCGCAATTACAGAAATGGAATTCATGTGCGCCGATGACTTAGCGCCTGTTATAGTTGATCAGGCATCCCTTTAAGATGATCTCTCTCTCGTCATCCGTCAGGTCTCCCATTCTCAGGGTGAACGGAACCAGCGCCCCGTCTTTTACAACATAAGCCGGGATCTCCGTCTGTTTCTCCCCAATCGCCTTTCTGATCTCCGGGATAAAGAGGTAATCGCCGTTTGTAAAGGGCAGGTCTCCCTCCGGAATCAGGAACGGCAGCATGCCCCAGTTGATCAGGTTCGAGCGGTAGCGCTTCGTCGCGTACTCATTGGCGATGTTCGCCCAGCCGCCCAGCACCTTCTGGCAGGAAGCCGCCTGCTCACGGGCGGAACCATCGCCCGGCTTCACCGCGAAGATCGTGCTGCCGATGCCGAAGTTATCCCTCTTGATATGGGGGTATTTCGTCCGGATCGCCGCGATAACCGGCACGATCTCCGGCAGGTAATCGGACGGTTTCTCACCGGAAATCCTCGCTTTCTCCGCTCTCTGTACTTCCTTCGCGCGCCCCACATACGCCGGGTCCTTTCTGGACAGGGTAAACTCTGCCAGCCCCAGCGGGTTCGAGCGGTAGGACGATGTCTCGCCGGAGGGAATCAGCTCGTCCGTCGTGGTAACCGGATCGTGGATCTCGGAAACCACCTTCAGGACAAGGTTCTCCGTCAGTGCGCTCATCTCGGGCCAATCCTTGATATTCGGACCGAGGTGAATCTCCGTATCGGGATCCGCCGCGCCTTTACTATCAAAAATACGGTTCTCATATATCTTACTGTCGAAGAAATACTTCTGCCCCCGGTACTCCACATCCAGCTCCGTAGCGGCGGTCAGATAGCCCTTATTCGCAGCAGTCGCCGCGATGGAACGGGCATCCATCAGCGCCACCGACGCGATCTGTCCGCTCTGGAGCTTCGAGCCCTCGCGGTTCGGGAAGTTCCTCGTGGAATGGCGGATGGAAAAGCCGTTGTTCGACGGGGTATCGCCCGCGCCGAAGCAGGGACCGCAGAACGCGGTCTTCATGATGGCTCCGGTCTCCATGATCCGGGCGGCGGAACCGTTTTTCACAAGCTCCATCCAGATCGGCATGGATGCCGGGTATACGCTCAGTGTAAACTCATCCGGCCCGATGCTCTTGCCCTCCAGGATGTCCGCCGCCGCACAGATGTTCTCAAATCCGCCGCCGGCACAGCCCGCGATGATGCCCTGATCAACGTACAGTTTTCCGTCGCGCACCTTATCCTTCAGCGAATACTCCACAGCCCCGTCGAGGCTGACAAGCGCACGCTTCTCCACATCGTCCAGGATGTCCGCCAGGTTCGCCTTCAGCTCCTCGATCGTGTATGTATTGCTCGGATGGAACGGCATGGCGATCATCGGCCGGATCTCACTTAAGTTGATCTCGATACAGCCGTCATAGTACGCTGTCGGATCCGGATTAAGCTCTTTATAATCGCCGGCTCTGCCATGGATCTCATAGAACTCCCGGATCTTTTCATCGGTCATCCAGATGGAGGAGAGGCATGTCGTCTCCGTAGTCATGACATCCACGCCGATCCGGAAATCGGCGCTTAAGGACGCCACGCCCGGTCCGACAAACTCCATCACCTTATTGTTCACATAACCGTTTTTGAATACCGCGCCGATAATGGCAAGCGCCACATCCTGGGGACCGACACCCTTCACAGGCTCGCCGGTCATATACACGGCGACCACGCCGGGCATCTTAATGTCATAAGTCTGGCACAGCAGCTGCTTCACCAGCTCCGGTCCGCCCTCGCCCATCGCCATGGTGCCGAGCGCCCCGTAGCGGGTGTGGGAATCAGAACCGAGAATCATCTTCCCGCCGCCGGCCAGCATCTCACGCGCATACTGGTGGATGACCGCCTGATGAGGCGGTACATAGACGCCGCCGTATTTCTTCGCGCAGGTCAGCCCGAACATATGATCATCCTCGTTGATAGTTCCGCCCACCGCACAGAGACTGTTGTGGCAGTTCGTCAGAACATAGGGAACCGGGAACTTTTCAAGTCCAGACGCCCGCGCCGTCTGGATGATGCCGACAAAGGTGATGTCGTGGGACGTCAGCTTGTCAAAGCGGATCTGCAGCTGCTCCATATTTCCGGAAGTATTGTGCGCCTCCAGAATGTGCCAGGCCATCGTCCCCTTCGCCGCAGCCGCCCGGTCAGCCGTCACACCCTTCGATGCCAGGCAGGCCAAAGCCTCCGGTGTATCCTCGACAATCTCCGTGCCGTTCAGCAGATATACGCCGTTTTCATATAGTTTCATGTCAATATCCTCCTCGTAATTATTATAAAGTGCCGCCCGCGGCACCTCGTGCGCGAAATAAACTGCCTGCAGCACTTCGTGCGCGGTATAAATATAGAATAAACCGATGAAGGCTTCCATCTCCATCGGTTTCCGCTTTGTTCATTATAATAAGGAAAAGCGTAAAAATCAAGAGTGCCGGAAATAAAAGTTTTCAAAAACAGCTTGTGTGAGACAGTTTCACACAAAATTTAAAAACGGTATGGAAATTACCTCAGCGCACTGCTATAATATCTGAAAAGCGAGGTGAATCGGAATGGATGTTTTCAATATAGAACTGGCAGGTGTGCCGATGGAAATAAGGAGCAGATACAGATACTGCCGCTGGTTTTGCCGCGGCTACCTTACGGACCGTGCGCCTGTATTCTCCGTCTATGCCGAGGATGACAGGCTGGCGGAGTTTCGGGAATATGCCCCCGATATGCGGGATGAGTTCCTGGAACGCGACGTTATCTATTCCGCCATTGCCTCTAAGCTTCCCCATTACAACAGGGTGACGCTTCACGGCGCATGTATTTCATATAAAGGAAAAGGTTATCTCTTCACAGCCGCCAGCGGCACGGGGAAAAGCACTCACATCGGGCTGTGGAGGCAGTATATCGGCACGGCTGTGGATATCGTCAACGGCGACAAGCCGATTTTCCATATAGAAAATGGCAGCATAACAGCCTGGGACACGCCATGGTGCGGCAAAGAGGGCTGGAACCGCAAACACAGCGCCAGGATGGCGGCGATCTGCTTTATCCGCCGCACGGAGGACGGAAAGAACCGCATCCGCGGGGTGGAGCCTGATGAAGCTATTTCTCTCATGCTCCGGCAGATGTTTCATCCGTATGAGCCGGAGGCCACAGGTCTTATGCTGGATCTGTTCGGCAGAATGATAGAGAGTCTGCCGCTGTATCTTCTGGAGTGCGACATTTCCGAGGACGCGGTCAGGTGCAGCTTTGAAGCGCTGACAGGCGAGAAATATACAAGCCCGGGGATTATGGCCACGCCTGAGGAAATAAATCAGTTTTGGCATATGCCGGGATAAACACAGACGATATCGTAAATGATACAAAATCATTTGCAGCTTAGGCATGTGCCAAAATCAAGAAGGGACATTACTGTGAAAGAAAGCAGATCTTTCATAGATGTTGGCGCGCCGCGACAGCAGCGCATGAATGTTATGCCACCGACCTGGCAGCGGAATGGAGATTATTATGAAAATCAAGGAAGGATTCGTCATCCGCAGGGTGGCGGGCAAGTATGTGGTGGTCGCCACGGGACAGGCAAGCCGAGAGTTCCACGGTATGATCAAGCTCAACGAGACGGGAAAGACCATATGGGAAGGCATTGCCGACGGGATGACCGAAGAGCAAATTGTGAATACGCTCGCGGAAAAGAGCGGCGCAAAGACCGGGGAAGACCGTGCGTATATCGCCGACGATGTGAAGTCGATGATAAAGGAAATGGCTGACGCCGGATTCCTGACCGAGTAAAAGCGGGAGCAGCGCATGGATGTTTACTAAGGAAGGATGATACAACATGGAACATCCTGACACATGGCCAAGCCAACGCGCCGGACAGGACCAGCGCACCGGGCAAGACCAACGCACTGGACAAAGCCAATGCACAGGGCAAAGCCAATGCGCAAGGCAGGATCAGCGCACTGGACAGGATCAACGCACCGAACAAGACAAACGCACTGAACAAGACAAACCATCACAGACAACGAAGCTGGATGAGCTGGAAGCCGCCGGTTTTATCGTGATCCCCATTAAGGGTGTCAGTATGCGGCCGCTGCTCTATACCTGGTCCTCCCATGTGCTGATCCGGAAACTGGATGGCAGGCCGAAAAAGAATGACGTGGTGCTGTATGTCCGTCCTGACGGCGTACAGGTGCTCCACCGTGTCCTGAGCTTTGACGGAGACGTGTGCCTCATCCGGGGCGATAATACTTTTGCTGTGGAACGCGTACCGCTGTCTGCCGTGAAAGGCGTGATGGAGAGCTGCTGGCGCGGAAAAGGCAGGCTGCGGGGAGAACGGGAAATCAGGACGACAGATAAGCTGTACCGCCTGTATGTCCGGTTCTGGAACCTCATTTATCCTTTCCGTCTGTTGAAACATAAAATTACCGCAGGCGTTGTTTCTGCGGGCAGACGCATCCTCGGCGACACTTCCATCGGCTGGGTCATGAAAATGGTGAGGGGCAATCTCGCCGGAATACTGCTGCTGACTGTATGTACGGGTGTGACGGCTTTCCTTTCGGTTATCCTCGTGCTTGTTATGCGTAATGCCATAGATTACGCTGTCGCCCTCGACAGGGGAAAGTTTCTTCAATGGGCCGGTGTATTCCTCGGCATTATCATCATCCAGCTTATCCTTTACGCAGTTGTCCGGCAGGTGGACGAGTGGACAAGGGCATCGCTTGAAAACAGGCTGAAACAGCACACCTACGACAATATCCTGCACAGCGCCTACAGCGGTCTGAAAGCCTATCACACGGGAGAGCTTCAGAACCGCATGACCAGCGATGTGAAGATTGTCGCCGACTACGCGACGGAGATTATCCCCGGCGTTGTGTCCATGGCGGTGCAGCTTGTCTGCGCACTGGTGATTCTGATGTTCCTTGACTGGCGGTTCGGCAGCATCTTTCTCGTCGGGGGAATCGTGATGCTGTGCGTGACCTTCCTCTTCCGCCGCAGGATGAAACGGCTGCATAAAGAGGTGCAGGAGACGGACGGCAAACTCCGCTCCTGGCTTCAGGAATCCGTGGAAAGCCTCCTGATTCTGAAAGGCTTTGAGGCGGAGGAAATGGCATCGATCCGAACGGATGAAAAAACCTCCGCGCACAGAAGAGCCCGCATGAAGAGGAGGACATTCTCAAATATATGTAACCTCGGGTTCGGCGGCGTGATGCGGGGCAGCTATCTCTTTGGTTTAGTCTGGTGCGGATTCGGCATACTGAACGGCACACTGACCTATGGAACACTGACAGCTGTGCTGCAGCTCATCAACCAGATCCGAAGCCCCTTTGCCAACATCTCCGGCTTCGTGCCGCAGTATTACAGTATGCTTGCGTCGGCGGAGCGGCTGATTGAGTTGGAGAAGCTGCCAAAAGAAAGCGGCTCAAAGGAGCTGCCCGGCTTCACAGGGCTTCACGCAAAAGATTTAACCTTTATCTACGACGACGGCGAGGAAGAAGTCATCAGCGGCGCATCGTTTGATATAGAGAAAGGCGAGATCGTCGCACTGACCGGTATTTCCGGCATCGGCAAGAGCACGCTGCTGAAAATACTGCTCGGCATTTACGCGCCTGTGTCCGGCAGACTGTACGCGGACGGAGAGATAGATATATCCCCGGCAACGCGCCGATGGTTCTCTTACGTTCCCCAGGGCAATATGCTGATGTCCGGCAGTATTTACGAGGCTGTGGACTTTCTGCACTCCGCTCCGTATACAAAGAAGCAGAAGACAAGGGTGGAGCAGGCATGCAAAATCGCCTGCGCGGACGAATTTATCAGAGAACTGCCGAACGGATATGACACGGTCCTCGGCGAAAAGGGCGCCGGGCTGTCCGAGGGGCAGATGCAGCGTATCGCCATAGCGAGGGCTGTGTACCGAAACGCGCCCGTGCTGCTCCTGGACGAAGCGACCTCCGCGCTGGACGAGGACACCGAGCGCAGGCTGTTGAAAAACCTGAAAGACATGGGCGGCCAGACGGTACTCATCGTAACGCACCGGCCGGCAGCCATGGAGATATGCGGCAAACGGCTGGTGTTTGAACACTCAAATATTACGGTTGAGGGAGTTATCAAAGAAGAGAAAAAGCCGGCCAATGGACAGAATGGAGGTAATCAGGATGTATGAACGGCGATCAAGGGTTATCGGTATAATATGCGTAGTCATCTGTGCTCTGCTGGCAGGAATCCTGGTATACATGGTATACACGAACAACCGGAACAGGCAGGCTCAGTCCGAGGCGATGACGGCGCTGCAGGAGGAAGCAAGGCCGTATGAGGTGGAGCTGCAAAACCTTAAGAGCGAGCTGGCATCGCTGGAGGACAGTGTCAGCTATACCAGCGAGGAAGCGGAAATCATGGTTGGCTTTGTAGTTTCCGATGTGTCAGATCTTTCGTTTATAGAGGAACAGGCGGCGGACTATGGCTTCTCCCCCGTCATCATCATCGACTGTACGATGGATATGGACGTAATAGAGGAGATTCTGGAGACGGCGGACGAATCGTGGGAAATCATGCTCTACGCCTCCGATTTCCCGGAGGAGGTGAATGACAGCATCCTGTCCGTTATCTCCTGTCTGGAATCCATGAACCGCGAACACTGCGGTGTGTTCTTCCTGCGGGGAGACTACAGCACCGATTCCAATATACAGCTTCTTGCCGACGACGGGTTTATCGGTTATACTGACTACAACAGCGAAACACCGAAAGCCGGACAGGCGGAGGACGGCTCCGTGTATTTTGACTATTCCTACGTGAATTCGACGGGAACAATGATGTCCAGCAGGGTGTCCGCACTCTACAGCAGCAAGTCTTCGATCCTTGTGGCTATCAGCATGGCGAGTATCAATTTCGGGACATTGACGGAAGCTGATGCCGTGAACATTCTGGACAGCTTACAGACCTACACGGAAAACGACGACTGTTCCTTTTCCACCGTTGCCGCTGTCGTGGAAGAATACTCTGCGGTGAATGAACTGGAAACGGAGCGGCAGGCTGACTATGAGAAACAGACTGCCGAGATACAGGCGCGGATTGACGAGCTGGAAGAGATAATCGATGAGATTTATGCCGGAAAACAGAAATAAACCGCCCCGGAAATCTCTTCCGATTCCGGGGCTGACAAAAAACGGATACTTAGGAACCGTTCAAAAACAACAGTTCCTTATTCATCTCTTCCGAAGATGAGTGTCCGCAGGAGACCGCCGTTTCCATGCTTCTCCCGGGCGGAACCATCCATCCGCTCCGCCTCACGCGTCAGCTCATCCTCCAGCACCGCCTGATAGATCGCCGCCTCATCAGGGAACTCGGGATTCGGAGATTCTGCTTCGTCCGCCCCTGAGAAACCGCTGTCTGTCATACTGTCCTGCGGATGTTCCGCTCTGACCGCTTCTCCCCGGAGCTGTCCCGATCCGGCATTTACAGCACCCGGCACTTCACTTTCGGCTCTATCAGCAGTATGTTTTGAGATTGCATTTTCTGCTTTTGTATTTTCACACCGTCCCCGGGGCTCTGCTTCGGCTGCTGACTCCCAGTAGCGCTCCGCCGCGCCTGCTGTATCCCGGTAACGCTCTGCCGCTTCCTCCATCTTCTCCAGATGCAGTACGCTGTTCATCGCAGGCTCGGTCTGCCCCGCATCGAACGCTCCCGTCTGCGGCTGTCCTGCTCCGTTCGCCTCCGCCTGCGGCTGCCCGGCATCGAACGATCCAGTCTGCAATTGTTCCGCTTTTTCCCGCTCTTCTTTCCATTTAAAATACGCCGCATTCTGATTCACCCGGATATCCGGCTTCTCCGTCTGCGCGAAGACACGCTCCTCCGTGCTCTCCTCCGCGCCGTTTTCCATGCTCTGTCCCGCTTTTTCAAAATACTCTTCATTCACCCGGACATCCGACAGAGTGTCTGGGTGAGGCGCCGCACCGGCATACCGGCGATCGGACGCGTGCGCCGTCTCCGGACTGCGGTTCTCCCTCTCCCTGTCCCTCTCGCGCTCGCGGTTGACCTCCCGCAAGAGCGTCAGATATTTCCTCGTATCCGCCAGATCCGCCAGCTGCGACTCCAGCTCCGTCTCATGCGTCTTTAACAGATCCTTCTCCTCCCTCAGTTCCCTGCGGAAACGGCGGAACAGATCGTCCATCGAATCATTCGTCTCATCCATCAGATTGCGGATCCTGCCGATGGCATCCGCCGTATAGATGACAGACGCGGCATAGATATCATCCGCACTGGCATTCGCTTTCTCAATAATCTCATTGCCCGCCCTGCGGAAACTGCGCTCCGCGTTCTGGCGGCTCTGGCGGGTCTGCTCATACTGCTCCATCATGTCAAATATGCCGTTATTCAGCCGGTCCAGAAGCCGCAGGAACTCCTTGCGGTCTATGATGATCTTGTCCGGCTGTCCGTTATAAGCGGAACTTTTTGAAAATAATACATGTATTTCTTTTAAAACTCTCTCAACTTTATCCTGCGGGCTCACGATATTCCTCCTTGTCGTAATCTATAATATTTGCCGGAGCGCACGAAAACCGGCAGAGATTTTCATTCGGTAATAGTAGTATAACACAGGCGCTGATTTATCCCAATAAATTTTTTATGAGTCTTTTGCGTTAGTTTTTCTGTACAAAAATACAAAAACTTCCTCTTGCGCCGGCGCACATCTTTCATTATAATGATGAGAACTGTATTGACACAGACAAACCGGAAGCAGTCACAGACAACTTGTTCCCCGGACTGACGCCCGCCTGTGATATGAGGCGGTCTTTCCGGAGACGTACGGTCACTGACAGCCTGTTTTCCAGTACTGATACTCACCCGAGGAATACCGACATGAATATCGTCCAGGTCTATGGAAACATCATAAAAAAATATGCGCCGGACCACCCGCGCACCGCCCTGCGCATCATACAGCTCGGCTTTATGCTGGAGAAGTTCCGCTCGGGACATCTCGCGAACAAAGAGATTCCACCGGCCTGGCGCTACCTGAACCATTACGCGGTGAGCGAGGTGCAGCGTGCGCTCCGGCATCCGAAGCGCACCGTCTGGGCCAATCTCTTCGCGCCGGTGGAGATCCTGCAGTGTTTCGGCGTACACACACTTTCCATCGAATGCCTGTCGTCCTTCTTATCCGGGATGGGCACGGAGGACTATTTTTTAGACTTTGCGGAAAATGAGGGCATTGCGCCGACGCTCTGTTCCTACCACAAGAATTTTATCGGAGCCATCGACAGCGGCATCATCCCGCCCGCCGCGTTCGCCGTGACGACGTCCATTATCTGCGACGGCAACCTGTGTACGTTCCGGCACCTGGCGGAGAGGCACCGGGTGCCGGCGTTTCTGCTGGATATCCCGGAACAGTATTCCCCGGAAGCCGAGGACTATGTGGTCGAACAGCTCCGCGAACTGATCGCGCAGCTGGAGCATACGTTTCACAAAAAGCTCGATTATGACATGCTCTCCGAAATACTGCGGCGGGAAAACGAATCCAAGGCGAGCTACGACAGAACCCTGAAAATGATGCGGACAAAGGCGTACCCTGCCACACTGACCCTGCATATGTACCTGCTGTTCGCCAACCACCTGAACATCGGCACACCGGAGATCCTGCGGTTTTACCGGCAGATGGAAGAGGAAGTGACCGCCGCGCCCGAATTCCACGGGACGAACATCTTCTGGGTCCACCTGCTGCCCTGGTATCAGCAGACCCTGAAATCCTGTTTTAACCTCAATCCGGATTACCAGATTCAGGGCATCGAGATGAGCCTGGACTACACGGATCCGCTGGACACCGGCCATCCGCTCGAAGCGCTGGCCAGAAAAATGATCTGCAATATTTATAATGGCTCTTATGAGCGGAAAGCAGACCTTGTGCAGTCTGTCGTGCAGGACATCCGGCCGGACGGCGTCATCAATTTCTGCCACTGGGGCTGCAAGCAGTCCGCCGGCGGCGCGATGATATTAAAGGAAAAAATGCAGGAGATCGGCATGCCCTTCCTCATCCTGGACGGGGACGGGATGGACCGCCGCAACAGCCACGACGGACAGATCAGGACGCGCGTCGAAGCATTTCTTGAGATGATCCGCCGCAAAGAAAATTAAAAGAATTTTAATTGTATTTTTCTTTCAAATCTCGTATGCTGTTTATTAAAAAGGAGGTGCTGTCATATGGCAAATGCTTGTAATGTTAATTTCAAACTGGACTCAGATGTAAAAAAAAGTATGGAGCAGGTTTGTTCTGAACTCGGTCTTTCCATGAGTGCGGCGTTTACGATTTTTGCAAAAAAAGTCGGTCGTGAAAAACGAATTCCCTTTGATGTATCCATAGATCCGTTTTACAGCGAAGACAATCTTGCGCTGCCTGAGAAACGGATCCGAGATGTGCAAACAGGTAAAACCACCTTACATGAACACGACTTAATCCGGGAGGATGAATGAGAAAAACATGGCATGATGAAGCAGGGGAGGAATACCTTTACTGGCAGACTCAGGACAGGAAAACCCTGAGAAAAATCAACCAGCTTTTGCGCGATATAGACAGAAACGGATATCAATGTTCAGGGAAACCGGAAGCTCTGTCCGGTAATCTCACCGGTTTTTGGAGCGTTCGCATTGATAAAAAAACAGGATTGTATTTCGAGTTATCGATGAAACCATTGAAATTTATCAATGCGGTTCACATTACCAGGAAAAATAATATACGGAGAAAGTCTATGATTATGTACATGTGTAAATATGCACCGATCGAGATCATCGAAGCTTTCGGCAACACGGTGGTCCTGACGGAACCGCACGTCACAAATTTTACGCAGGCGGACACACTGATGCATCCGAACATGTGCTCGTTTGTAAAAGCGGTGCTCGAGGATTTTGAAAACCGTAATTATGAAGGCATGCTTTTTACCGGCTGCTGCGACAGTTCGCGGCGGCTGTTTGACACGCTGAGGCGCCTCCATCCGGAGAAGTTTTTCTTCTGCTTCGACCTGCCGCGGAAGGTGAATGCAATCACTGTTTCTCTCTATGTGAACCAGATCGAACAGCTGATCCGAGAGTATACCGCTTTTTCCGGGAAATCATTCGATCCGGACTGGCTTGCAAAAAAGTGCAGCCATGAGTTTGACATGCAGATCCGGAAAAAGGAACTCATCAAGGCCGGAAAGATCCCGAAGAAAGAGAGCGACTTAAGAATCTGCCTGGCGGGCGCCCGGCCCGGCTCCGAGATCAAACAGCTGATCACGGATCACGGGGCAGAGATCGCTCTCGACCTGACCTGCACCGGCATCTGCCGGGAATACCGGGTGGATGAAACGAATGTGCTGCACAGCTACGCCAACAGCCTGCTGAACCAGCTTCCGTGCATGCGGATGCATCAGACAGACAGCCGGAAACAGCGCGTCCTCGACATGGCCGGCGATCTGGACGGCATCATCTACCACACCGTGAAGTTCTGCGATATTTACTCCTATGAGTATGCTGACATGAAAGCGCATGCGGGGCTTCCCATGGTAAAGCTGGAGACCGATGCCACCAGTCAGTGCGCCGGGCAGATTTTAACCAGAGTCGAAGCCTTTCTGGAATCCTTGCGGACACGCAGGGGAACTCAGACAACCGGGCATACCCCAGACGGATACGGGAAACCCACCCGACAAAATCAAGACGCCCGGGACATGCCCGGAAACGCCCCCGGCAGCCGTAACGCCGATGACAGCACAGGCTCCGGCAAAACATCTGCCAATACAGCCTGTGGAACCTGCTCAGGAAATGTCACGGACACGTCCTGTGCGTTCTGCACGGAAAATGTCACGGACACGTCCTGTGCGTTCTGCCGCGGCGAAGACAGCTCCGATGTTCCCCGCCTGTCCGGGGAGGATGTAAAAGCGGATCTGGCCGAACACATGGGAAACGAATTTCCCCACAGTAAAAAAGGAGACCACCCTATGTATATTATGGGAATCGACAGCGGATCCACCTCCACAAATGCTGTCATCATCAACGAAAAACAGGAGATTCTTTCCTGGGCAGTCATCCGCACAGGAGCCAAGAGCGGAGAGAGTGCAGAACGGATTCTGCAGGAAATCCTGAACCGGACACAGCTGCAAAGAGAAGATCTGAACCTGATCGTGTCCACCGGATACGGCCGCGTCAGCATTCCGTTTGCAGACAAAAATGTGACGGAGATCAGCTGCCACGGCAAAGGCGCGCACTTTCTGAATCCCGCTGTCCGCACGATTCTGGATATCGGCGGTCAGGACAGCAAGGCCATCCGCTTAAACAAACATGGTGATGTGATTGATTTTGTCATGAACGACAAATGCGCCGCCGGGACCGGCCGTTTTCTGGAAATGATGGCGCGTACTCTGGAGATCAGCATCGATGAACTCGGTCCGCTCTCCCTGCAGTCAAAGGAAAATGTGGAGATCAGCAGCATGTGCTCGGTCTTTGCCGAGTCAGAGGTCATCTCCCTGATCGCGCAAAATAAAGAAACCGCGGACATCGCCCACGGCATTCACAAAGCCATCGCAGGAAAAGCGATTTCTCTGTTAAAGAGAGTCGGCCTCGAAAAAGAATTTATGATGACCGGCGGCGTGGCAAAAAACCCCGGCGTTGTAAAAGTGCTGGAGGAACAGCTCGACGCCCCCCTCTATATCTATGAACAGCCTGAGATTGTCGGCGCCCTCGGCGCTGCCCTGTTCGGGCTGGAAAGCCTGAAGCCAGGAGAAAAATCATTCGGCGCGCTATAGCCAGTTATAGTCTTCACATAGGATTATGGCAGCTCCCTACAGAGTACTGGCCAGTTTCCGGATCGAGTTGCCGAGCGTCTCCATGCAGATCTCATACTGGAGCAGTTCACCGCCGTAAGGATCGATGATCTCCAGTTCATCTCCGGTCAGTTCCGTCAGCACATAGACGTTTTTGGCGCCTTCCAGCTCCATCACCTTTTCCTTCATATCCTGATGGAAGGTAATCACCAGCGTGTCATCGGAAAAATCCTCCTGTGACAGCTGGCTCGCCCTGTAGTCCTGCAGGAAAATCCCATTCACGGCCAGCACCTCCTCAGCTTTCGGATTCATCGGCTCCGAAAACAGCACGACCAGTCCTCTCGCACAAACCTCCACAGGACAGCGATCAAACGCTCTCTGCAGAAGTGCCATCGCCATCGGTTCCCTGCAAGTCCCGCGTCTTCCCACAAAAATCACTTTCTTATATATCATATACTTCTCCTGACTACTCTATGTTTATGCCGATATCTCTTTTCCCAACACACCGATGTCCGGCTGCTTTGCAATATCTTTTTCTCTCCGCTACACATGCAGGACATGATGTCCCGCCGCTTTCATCAGGCGGTTCATGACCGCAGTTCCGATCCGCAGCGATGAAAAACTCTCTGAATAAATGCGATCCGCACCAAGCGCATCCATCTCCCGCAGAACCGCAAACAGATGACGCGCAATGCTGTCCTCATCCGCACGGCTTCCAATGGAACGGACAAACTCCGCTTGATACCTGCGCTCTGTCTCCTCCGTGCAGATCACGCCTGTTTTGATTCCCCGCCGGCGATTTTCCGCCGCCATGGTGTTGATTCGCCGAATCACGGCTTCGCCTGCCCCGCTGACAATGAGCATCTCCGCTTTCGGCGCGTAATGCCGGTACTTCATCCCCGGCGCTTTCGGGTATGCGGCTGCTCCTGCCGGATCAAAACCGACTATTTCTCTTAATTCGGGGTCAGCCGCCCCTGCCGGGCCGTTATCGGCTGCTCCTGCCGTACCTTTGTCTGTATCGCCGGTCAGTCCGGGGCTGTTGCCGACGGCTCCTGTCAGTTCTCTATCTGTATCCCCGGCCAGACCCGGATCGTCGCCGACAGCTCCGATCACCTCCGCCAGCATCTCCCGCGTGATATAACCGGGACGCAGAACCAGCGGAGTCTCATCCGCGACCCATGCGCCGTCCGCCGTCTGCGTGATGCAGCTCAGATCTATAATTGTGGATTCTATGCCGATGCCGACAGTTCCGCCGTCCAGAATCAGCGGGATCTTACCGGCCAGATCCTCCGCCACATGCTCCGCCAGCGTGGGACTCGGCCGACCGGAAGTGTTTGCGCTCGGCGCCGCGATATAGCCGCCGCTCTCCCGGATCAGAGCCAGCGCGGCCGGGTGATCCGGCATCCGGACTGCCACGGTGTCCAGTCCTCCCGTCGTCTCGTACGGTACAATCTCGCTTTTACGAAAAATCATGGTCAGCGGCCCCGGCCAGAACGCATCCGCCAGCAGACGCGTCTGCGGAGGTATCTCCCGCGCGATCCGGTAAAGGGCGTCAAAATCCGCTATGTGGATAATCAGGGGATTATCCGACGGGCGTCCCTTCGCCGCGTATATTTTTCTGGCCGCCTCCGAACGCAGCGCATCCGCCCCCAATCCGTACACGGTCTCCGTGGGAAAAGCGACCAGTCCTCCCGCTTTCAGGACATCGGCCGCGGCACGAATATGATCGAAATCGGGATCCCGCGGGTCTATTTTCCGAATTTCCGTGATTACGTGACCGGGTTTATCATACTCCGCTATTTGCGGGTTATTCTCCTGATTGTTTTTCTCTCTGTCCACGGGACAGCATATATCAGATTCCGCTATTTGCGGGTTATTCTCCTGAATATTTTTCTCTCTTCCGGCAATCATAGGGATGATTATAACACAGATCATCTGTATTGAACAGGACTTTCTGCACTTTTACTGAACAGGTCTTTCCTTACTTTTTACTTGTCAAAGGAAATGAGTTAAAGTATACTGGTGAGGAAAATTGACTGGGAGGATATGCAACATGAGCATTACGAAACATCCCTTCGGAACCACTTCCGACGGAAAAGCTGCATATTTATATTGTATGAAAAATTCGGAGGGCGCGTATGCCGTTGTCACTAGCTATGGCTGCAGGGTTGTCGACATCTGCGTGCCGGACCGGGAAGGAGAACTCCGGGATGTGTGTCTCGGATATGACACGTTAGCAGAGTATGAAAATGATACCGCTGCCTTCGGCGCCGTGGTAGGACGGCACGCAAACCGCATCGGGAAGGGCTTATTTACACTGGATCGCGTCACATACCGGCTCGCCGTCAACAACGGCCCGAACCATCTGCACGGCGGCCTGCGCGGTTTTCACCATTATAACTGGGATTCCCAGATCTCCGGCAATACCGTCCGTTTCACCCGGACATCCCCGGACGGAGAGGAGGGTTACCCCGGAAACCTTACCATGACGGTCGTCTACAGCTGGAGCGAAGACAATGAGCTGTGCATTTCCTATCAGGCGAAGACCGACAGATCCACTGTCTTTAACACGACAAACCATACGTATTTTAACTTA
Organism: Lachnospiraceae bacterium; assembly: GCA_020859905.1. Taxonomy (GTDB): domain Bacteria; phylum Bacillota; class Clostridia; order Lachnospirales; family Lachnospiraceae; genus Eubacterium_I. The sequence goes on from JAJBVI010000160.1 coordinate 35,235, forward strand.
AACGGGGAGGACGCCGACACGGTGCTGGATCACACACTGCTGATCAAAGCGGCGCAGTTTACGGAGACCGACGAGTACAGCCTCCCCACAGGCAGGATTCTCGACGTGGCCGGGACGCCGATGGATTTTACGAAGGCCAAGCCCATCGGGCAGGATATCCGCGCCGACTACTACCAGCTGAAATATTCCAAAACCTACGACCACAACTTTGTGCTGTGCGGCAGGGGGCTGACGGAAGCCGCCGTGCTTTCCTCGGCGGAGTCCGGCATCCGCATGACGTGCTTTACAGACCAGCCGGGCCTGCAGCTCTATGTGCCGGCAGGTTCCCCGGCGGAACATGGGAAGAACGGGAGACGCTATCCCGCCTGCGGCAGTGTCTGCCTCGAGACGCAGCATTTCCCGAACGCCACCAGCCACCCGGCATTCCCGTCCGTGACCCTGACACCGGACGAACCGTTCGAATCGAAAACGATTTACCATTTTTCCGTTTTCTGAACCGAATCACAGACACCCGCCACAGGCAGACAGACCATGCGGACTGATCTGTAACGATCTCTGCTATGGCTATAGTGCCGAATGATTTTTCATGTGCAAGGCGGAGGAAGGAGGAATATTTTATGCCGCAGGGAGAATACGCCGCCGCCCTCAAGGCAGGAAAAAAAGAGATACAGGCACGGGCAGCGGCCGGACTGCCGACCGGGCTGCCCGCGCTGGATGACATTCTGGAGCATGTCGAGATCCGCGGGGAGGTACCGCTCGGTCTGATCGACATCCCCGCGGAGCTAATCGTCGGGACGAAGACCGTCAGCCGCACCACATCCTTTGCCCCCAACTTCATGCCGATCCTCGAGGAAGGTTCGGAATTTTCCATGAAATGGAACAGTCTGTGCCGCGCACATCTGCAGGAGGGCATCCGTGAACCGATCAAAGTATATGAATATTTAAACAGATACTATGTCCTGGAGGGGAATAAGCGCGTCAGCGTCCTGAAATATTTCGATGCCACCAGCATCCCCGGCTATGCGACGCGCATCATCCCCGCCTGGAAAGATACGCGTGAGATCAGGATTTACTATGAGTTTCTGGATTTTTACAACGAGACCAGCATCAACTACCTGGAATTTACCCGGGAGGGAAGCTACCGGAGACTCAGCCACCTGACCGGCCACAGGGTGAATGACCGCTGGAGTCCGGACGACCGCATGGATTTCCGCTCCTGCTACAACCGGTTTTCGGATGCCTTTGAGGAACGGGGCGGGCAAAAACTGTCCTGTACGACCGGCGACGCGTTTCTGACCTATCTCAGCCTGTTCGGCTATGAGGAAGTCAAAAAAGAAACGGCCGCCGATTTTAAAACAAATCTCAAAAAGCTCTGGGATGAGATCGAACTGAATTTCCGCGACGCCGGACCGGAGGAGAAGATCGACATGAAGCTGGATCCGACGCCGGATACCAGAAAAGGCCTGATCTCACAGATTCTGACCGTCTCCTCGTCTTCCGCCCGCGCGGTTACCAAAATCGCCTTTATCCACACCAGGACGACGGACACCTCCAGCTGGACCTACTCCCACGAGCTTGGGCGCATGTACGTGAATGATATTTTTCACGGGGAAGTAGAGACCGCCGCCTATGAAAACAATTTCACCGACGCGGACGCACAGAGTGCCATTGAGCAGGCAATCAGTGACGGCAACACGATCATTTTCACAACGACTCCTGTTTTCCTCGCCGCCAGCATCAAGGCCGCGATCAACCACCCGGAGATCAGAATTTTAAACTGCTCCCTGAACACCTCGCACAAGTACATACGGACTTACTATGCCAGAATATTTGAGGCGAAGCTGCTGAACGGAGTTCTCGCGGGCATCATGACGGACACCAATACGATCGGTTACATCGCCGACTACCCTATCACCGCCATGCCCGCCACCATCAACGCATTCGCCATCGGAGTGAAAATGGTGAATCCTCAGGCGCGGATTTTTCTGGAGTGGTCCACCGCGAAGGAAAATAAGGGAGTGGATCTCACGGAAAAATTATACAGCAAAGGCGCCACTTACATTTCTCATCTGGATATGATTGTCCCCCGGCATGCCACGCGGCGCTATGGGTTGTACCGCGTCAACGGGGAGACGCCGGTGAACCTCGCTTTCCCGGTTCTTGACTGGGGGAAATACTACGAGCGCATCATCCGGAACATCCGGCACGGCACCTGGAATGCCGAGAGCAAAACCGACGCAAAAAAAGCGGTGAGCTATTTCTGGGGCATGTCCTCGGGAGTGGTGGACGTCGTCTGGTCTTCCGCCATCCCCGCGGAGACGAGAAATCTTCTGGAGACCCTGAAGCATTCCATTACGCGCTACGATTTTAACCCGTTCGCCGGTGTGCTGAACTCACAGGCCGGCACGGTTCAGTCCGATCCCGCGCACAGGATGTCCACAAATGAGATTATAGCCATAGACTGGCTGGCGGACAACATAACGGGCTGCATTCCCGCCATCAGGGACCTGGTTCCTGAAGCACAGGCCGTCGTGCGCCAGGAGGGCATCCGCAGGGAGGATGGCTCCGAATGAAAACTATACCGCACAGGCCGACCGGAGACAGACAGGCCGGCATCCGCAGGGAGGATGGCTCCGAATGAAGATTATGGCGATCGCGGACGCTGCGTCGCCGGCGCTCTGGGAACACTACAATGACAACAAACTGTACGACACCGATCTGATCGTTTCCTGCGGGGATCTCGATCCCCGCTATCTGTCGTTTCTCGTCACATGCGTGAATGTGCCTCTTTTGTATGTACACGGAAACCACGACGAATGCTATGACGACATTCCGCCGGACGGATGCATCTGCATCGACGACCGCGTCTATGTCCATAACGGCATCCGTTTTCTCGGTCTGGGCGGCTGTTTCCCCTACAACAAAGGAAAATATATGTACACGGAAGCACAGATGAAGCGGCGGATCCGCAGGGTCTCCCGCCAGATCCGGAAATACGGAGGTCTGGATGTGCTCGTCACACATGCGCCCGTGCGCGGCATCGGGGACGGGGAGGATCTGCCCCACCGCGGCTACCAGGCATTCATCCCGCTTCTGGAAAAATGCCGTCCGCCGTATATGCTGCACGGACATGTCCACATGCAGTATGACTATACCCTGAAACGAGAAAACGAGTATCAGGATACTAAAATTATCAACGCGTACGAGAAATATTTCCTGGAGATACAGGATGGCGGGGCTGTTTAGGCACTTATAAACATTTTATGCACAAAATGGCTAAATTTTCATTCCGGTTCACTTACATCACCTCAGAAAAAGCCTTAGCGAAGCCCCAGGTAATCGGATATCCCTCCGCAGATGGCCTCCACGAGCCGCACCTGGTAATCCTCCGCGCCAAGTAGCGCCTCCTCTGTCGGATTCGAGAGAAAACCGCACTCCACGATCACGGTAGGCACTGATGTCTTTTTCAGAATGTAGTAGCTCTCATTTGCCTTCGCCGCGCGTGTGTTCGAAGGATCCAGATTCTCGATCAGGCTCCGCTGCAGAGCCTCCGCCAGCGCTTCTCCCTGCGCGGAATCCCCGTAATAAAACACCTGCGCCCCGCTGACCGCGCTGTCCGTATAGCTGTTCTGGTGGATGCTGACCGCCAGTGCCGGCGCGGTCTCTTCAATGAGTGCCACACGGTTTTTCAGGTCGGAAACCTTGACACTCTCCGCGTCCTCGTCCGCCAGACTTTCGTCCTCCTCCCGGGTCATCACGACCTCATATCCCAGCTCCTCCAGGGCATCACGCAGTTTTATGGCAATGTCCAGATTGATATCCTTCTCCTTCGTGCCGGACACGCCGACTTTACCGGGGTCATCGCCGCCGTGGGGCGGTAGTAAATTGCGGTAATTTGTACCGATGTGGTACGTTTGATTTTTCTTAATGTGCTTCGTAGAAAATTGAAATCTGCTGTTGACAAATTTCAAAAGAAATGGTATGTTTCTTATCAAAGAGAAGCGGTTTTTTGCCACTCGTCTACAATGCTTTGTAGTCCTTGAGTGGGTTGCTCGCTTCTTTTTTTATGTCCAGGAGATCGTATAAATACATCTTTCCAAACACTGTGCAGTTAATAAGCAACCGCGCCGAGTAGATATGATAAATATCCGTCTTAATCTCATTGTCATAGGTCGGCATTGCAAAACGTGTCTTATAGTAATACCAGCCATTGCCTGCCATAAAAGAATGCTTGTCCTTCTGATTCGCATGAAATTCCTTTTCCGTTGCGATTTCCAGCATTTCAGGAATTGCTTGAGCAGCATTCGCCTTCACTTTGGCATTTGACCCTTTAAGATGTCTTATGTATTTTGAACCGCTGAACTCATCAGGAAATTCATTCCCAATATAAATGATATCCTGTGTTTCCGCGATTGTAACAATTTCACCAACATATTTCTTTAAATAACTCTCAACCGCATCCCAGTCAATACTATGCTTGTTTTTAAAAATAACCTCAGGCAAAACAACGATCTTATGACCATTTTCATCCATTACAATCTTCATATTCTTTTATTCACCTTCTTTTTCGTCCATGACTTTAATTTTCATAGGTATCCGGAAATAAATGTGCCAGCTCGTCTGAAAAGTTGTAAGTGATTTTGATTCTGTGATCCTCGTAAACCCGAATCTCATGGATCATCTCCACTACCATATCCCGATCCAGCTTTTCTACATTCCGGAATGTGAGCAGCCGTTTTACCCACGGGCTTTCCAGAACATCTCCGGCAGTCCTCTTTTCTGACTGGCGCTCCAGATCTTCCATCTGCTTTGTAAGCATTTCTTCTTTTTTTACATAATCCTGTCTGTAAGCGACAAACTCGTCTTTGGAAATCAGACCCTCCCGGTAATCCTCATAAACTGCTTTTTTGAGGTTTCTCAACTTCTCCAGTTCCGCGGACAAACGGTTTCTTTCATTTCCGTTTTGACGTTTTGCGAAAGCCTCCTGCGCCTGATTCTGCTCAAGCAATTCCTGTAGATTCTCCGCACTCTCTATGATTGCGTTCAGGTCGTTTCGTATCACATTCTCAAGAACCGAATATGGAATTGCATGTGCGCTGCAATACTGTCTGCCGGAGCGGACATAAGTTCCGCAATAGTAGTTGATATTCCCGGCGCCATGTCCGGACGATCCGATTTTCTTCACCAGCGCCCTGCCGCAGTCCCCGCATTTCAGGAATCCGGCAAACACAGACATATTAGAGTTCAGGTCAAGCTCGCGCGTCCGGCGTCCCAATAATTCCTGTGTCTTCTGCCATGTTTCCGGATCAATGATGGCCTCGTATGTATGCTCCACAATAATCCAGTCCTCTTTGTCCACACTCTTCTGCCTGCCCTTCATCCGCTGGGTTTTCCTGCCCTGCACCATATTTCCGGCATACATCTCATTTTTCAGAATGCGGTTCACCGTGGAATACGTCCAGTAAGAAGTGCTTTCCAGCTTCCGGCTGTTCCGATAATTTTCGCCATTCATCCGCTTATATTCGGACGGACACACAATCCCATCTTCATTCAACGCTTTCGCAATGCTGTTTTTCCCATATCCGCTGACATACATTTTGAAAATCCGGCGCACCACATTCGCGGCGTAATCGTCAATCACCAGCTTATTTTTGTCAATGGGAGATTTCCGATAACCATAGGATGCAAACGCCCCGATAAACTCCCCTGCCTTCTGCTTGGTTTTCATGGAGGCATGGACTTTCTTTGAGATGTCCCTGGCGTACTGCTCGTTGAAAATATTTTTGATCGGCAGCAGGATATCATAAGCCTGTTTCATGCTGTCAATATTATCTGTGATAGCGATAAACCGCACATCGTTATCCGGAAAATAACGCTCCAGATACCTGCCTGTCTCAATATAATCCCTCCCGAAGCGGGATAGGTCCTTGACAATGACACAATTTACTTTTCCATCCTCGATATCATCCATCATTCTCAGAAAAGAAGGTCTTTGAAAGCTAAGACCCGTAAATCCATCGTCCACATAAGTATCATAGACAACAAATTCGGTCCGTCCTTTCAGATAATCCGCGATCAGTTTCCTCTGGTTTCCGATGCTGTCACTTTCTGCCTTATCACCATCCTCTCTGGATAACCTGATATATTCAGCTACGTTGAAAAGAGTTTGTTTCTTCATGTTGCTCACCTGCGGGCCGCTGTCCCTGTGGCTATTGTACCGCAGGAAGCGACATTTTCCAATTCATTTTTACAAGTTTCATCCGGTTTTTGCAGATGCGTCCGGATCAGACGGCGGAGCATTTCCTCCGACGTGCAGCGGGAGAGAAATTCTCTTTCGATCACATATGATATTTTTTCGGATTTCTTTTCTCTCACCTTATGTCTCCTGTTTCGCTATCTGTAAAACATATGGGACAGGGCTTATCCTATATACGTTCTATTTGTTTGAAAATTCGTTTATAGATTAAAAATTTTGGTGTTGAGAATTAAGAAAAATCAATGGAATCAGCAATCTTTTTAATCTGCATGTTTTTGAAGAAGATGCAGATTAAGATTGACTTTGAGTTTGATCGATGATATTATAGGGCATTGAAGGAAAGGAGATTGCCATGTTAAAAATGATTACTGAGAGAACAGCTGATTACAATGCGAACACTTTTATTAATGAACTTTTTGAGGCATCGAAATCGTTAGGCATACTTGAGGAAAAAATTTCCGGATATCATTTTAACAGTATTTTAATTCCGATGTTTCAGAATAAAGAGGCAATTTCTTCCATGCAGATTGAAGGAACTCAAACTACAATTTCTGATGTATTCGAAGACAGGATTAACACCACAAAAGACACCAATGATAAAGTTATGCTTGAATACCGAAATCATACTCAGGCGCTTCTTTATGGCAAAGATTATTTGAGGGGAAATGGCTTTACTGATGATTTTTTGAAAAAATTGCATCACATCATGATGAAGGGAATTCTTCCGCCGCAAAAGAAGAAAAGCATAGGCCGCTACAAAAATAAAGATAACTTTATTGTTAACAGTGTTGGAACCGTAGTATTTACACCTCCTTCTTACACAGAAACAAGCAAATATATGCGCGAACTGACCGCATTTATGAATTGCAGTACAGATGGAATAAATCCGCTTATAAAAGCTGCCATAATACATTCACAGTTCGAGTCAATCCATCCTTTCGAAGATGGAAACGGACGCGTAGGACGTCTTTTGGTCAGTCTGTATTTATATAAAGCGAAAGTGATTAATTTCCCATTCTTTTATATTAGTGAAGCTATTAGTCAGGATAAAGCTGTCTATTACAACAAGCTGACGGATTCCCGCATGAATAGTTATGATGATTGGATTAAATTCTTCCTTCAAAAATGTATTGTTCAGGCAAACAACCATATTGGCTATATTGATTCTTTAAACAAGTTATATGAGAGAACCAAGTCTGTGGTAAAAGAATCCATAAACAGTCCTAAATTTGATCAGATTATTGAATGTATTTTTACGCAGCCGATTATCACGGTGGCATATCTTGCAGACCAACTTTCCGTAAGTTCGGGTCAGGCAAAAAGATACATTGACAAGCTGGAGGATAAGCAAATTCTACTTGGTGATGATCGTAAGCGCGGACGTAAATATATTTTTGTAGAACTTTTGGATTTGGCAAGACGAATCTGATAAGGAGGTGGCTCTATTGATTGTAAAAAATAAAACGCATTGAAAACTGCAGCAACAGGTTTCAATACGTTTCATCTGTGGATGTGCTATGCACAACCGCTTACTGGTGTCAGTATAGCACATCCTTTCTTAAGTGACAATTGGCAATTTATACAAAATGCACAAATCTCGCCCTGTTTACAGGGAGAAAGGATGATATTTATGACATCAAAAGAAATGCGGGAAAACCCGCTGTTTATGAGGAATAATTTTAAAACATCAGGGAGATGGGAACTTCCGTTAATAAAAAGACAGAAGTTGAACTCAGAAGATATTGCGCTCATCCCATACTCAGATACTCGGGCACATGATTCGGCAAGCAATACGCAAAGGGGAGTTCATTTCTTTGTTGACGATTATCGCTTTACCGGAATTTATAATAATCCGGAGAAAAGCCCTGGGCGTTTGATGCAATATGCGTTTCTGCTGTCACCTGATTATTCCACTTATGCGGATATGAACGACTGGAGACAATTAGAGAGTGTAGCACATAGCCGATGGGTTGGAGCTTTTTGGCAAAGTAAAGAGGCTATCGTGTATCCGACTATCAGCTGGAGCACTCCATCAAGTTATGACTTTTGTTTTGAAGGAATTGAAAGGGGATCAATTGTAGCTGTAGGTATGATTGGATGCAAACAAAACAAGATTAGTTTCATGCGTGGTTACAATGTTATGCTTGATAAAATTGATCCTGAGAAGGTTATTGTTTTTGGACGACCATATCCGGAGATGAAAGGCAGCCTTATTACGGTAGACTATTCAGATTCCAGAAGGGAGGCTGTATGATATGGGAGGCAGAGGAACATTTGCTGCGGGGAATCCGGTGCCTTATACATACAAAAAAGTGGGTGATGTAGAAGGTGTTAAGGTATTGGAAGGAATCAATGGAAAACATGGACTTCCAGAGTCCTCGCATTCAAGTGAAGCATATATTAAGCTCAAACCAGACGGAACATTTCATGAAATGCGGTTTTATGATAAAGATCATGTTCTGTATATGGAGATTGCGTACCATCCGGAGTATTCACTGACTGGTGATCGTCACACTCCTGTTTTGCACTATCATTTGTATGATAGCAGCTTCAGCAAAAATAAAACAGGTGCTTTTTCCAGAAGTAAAGCGGCACGGCTGACAGAGGAAATGAAATTAAAGTATAAAAAGTATTTCAAGGGGGTGAGCGTATGATTAATGGATCTCCAAACGAATTTGTGGATAGGATTTATTCCTGCCAGGACACAGTATTCATTTATAAGGGTATTAAATACTGGTTTCAAGGGTATATGCCATCTGATCATTCTGTACACATGGAAATATTTCAATATCATCCCTCTGACGAAAAATGGTTATGGAAATATGACGGGAAAAGCATTGAGGAGTGTCAGTATGCTTTCTTATCTGCTCAGATTTTTGACGGTAAAACTTTTTGGGATGCTGAGCAGGAAATCGTATGGGTGGATAGTTGATCGCTTCTCTACGTGTATATGAGTCGATTCTCTATTTGTGAGAACCGGATTGTATTATCAGACGAGGTGACCATGAAAATAAAGTCCTTTGTTCTTGAGGAATGCAGAAAATTCCAGTATAATGTACAAAGAATTTCAGCTTTGTATCAGATTCCGGTATCGGAATTTGTTTATGTAAATCAATGAGGGAGACCTTTATATGCCCACACTAGCGGTAGTTTACAAGTTACGTTCGAGCAGAGTCCACGACTGCTGATTTTA
>JAJBVI010000156.1 GCA_020859905.1 Lachnospiraceae bacterium
GTAAGGAACTGTCTCGAAATAATATGCATATCTTGCGCAGGCTAAGACGCGAATCGCAGCCCCAGGGGTGATTTCAACCGTCAGACTTCTCCCTGAGGGCGGTCGATTCTGGAGGCATGGCTGATTTCGACCGCCTGTTTTCTCTCCATGCCCTCTAATCTGATCTTATCGTTTCCACATATTTTATAAAGATTTTATTGACTTTGCCGGAAGCCTGTGATATATTCGCATTATCTTTTTGTGGCACCCTGTTATGCCGCATCTCGAAACATCATGTTGTTTCTATTTATTTCTATTTTCTTAAGGAGGATTTCTATGGCAAAGCAAATCGGCTCCCAAAACCTTATCAATCAGTTCTCAATGTCACCTGACCGGGTTCTTAAACAGTTGAAACAGTATCCTGTTGCCCACAACGTTTACTGCTCACTCCCGGAAAAGTATCAGCAGGAGTTCATGGATTTCTGTACCGGAAAGACAAGCCTTTACTTATGCTATGACACTTTTTTTCATTACATATTTGATACAAACGCCCACCAGGATCGTGTAGAAGGGCTGCTCAGCGCGATTTTCGGGCAGGAAATACACATCATCGAGATACTTCCCCGCGAAGGATCATTAATGGCGGAAAAGGGTTCTGAAGTGGTTGTGGATCTGCTGGTCCGCCTGGAAAACCAGAGCCTTGTGAATCTTGAAATTCAGAAATACGGGTATCGTTTTCCTGTTATGCGAATGGACTGTTATTGTGCTGATTTGATTATGCGTGAATACAACCGTCTGCACAATATATACAAGGATAAATTTACCTACAAGATGCTGCATCCCGTTGTCGCCATCGTGTTGCTGGAAAAGAGTCCGGAAGAATTTAAATCGAAATCGAAGAATTACATACACAAAGGAAGAACCAGCTGGGATACCGGGCTGAAATTAAATGGCCTGACTGAACAGATATATGTTTGTCTTGACAAATTTAATAAGCTCATGCAAAATGAAGACATCACAACAACGTTGGATGCCTGGCTTACGCTTCTCACCACGCAGAGCCTGGCACGTATTGATAAGCTAGTACGTTTGTATCCGGATTTCGCTGAGATTTACCGCGAAATCTTCCAATTTCGTACACAGCCCAAGGAGTTGATTTATATGTATTCAGAGGCATTGACTGCGGCAGATCGCAACATGGATCGAATGATGATCGATGAAATACGGGATGAGCTGGAACAGCTGCAATCAGAGCTTGCACGGAAAAAAGAAGAGCTTGTCAGTACGAAAGCAGCGATTGCCAGCAAGGATGAGGAACTCGCCAGCAAGGATGAGGAACTCGCCAGCAAGGATGAGGAACTCGCCAGCAAGGATGAGGAACTCGCCAGCAAGGAGAAAAAGCTGGAGGAACAAAATAAAACATTGGCAGAGTCTCTTGCTGATAACGCAAAACTGCAGGAAGAGATACGCATCCTGAAATCTAATCGACTTTCATAACTGCGTCCCAGCGCATGTCCATTTTTCTGCCGTAATCGAATGGGCAGTGAAGGAATCTCTTTTCTTTCGCCGCCCGTTATCTATTGTGCGCTTATAACATGGTTTACCGAAAAGAGCAACACCTGCAGCAGCTTCTCCCGGAAGCGAGATTATCTACTGTTCTGTTATCACATAGTCAATCATAACCCCTGCATCCGTCTGGTCACTGTCCCATTTCAGTACATACCAGCCGGTCCTGTCCGCAGTGAAACCGATCGTTCCGCCGGTCAGAGCCGCAGGGGAATTCTTCTGTGCTGCTCCAAACAGCCTGCTGACATAAACGGTTCCGAACACGTCTGAAGCAATACCATCTTCCTCCGTATCACCCATCACAGACAGATGAGTCTCCGAAGCCTCATACACCACCTGGATTCGCTCGTTTTCCTTCAGATACAGCAGCCGGTAACCGGAACCGTGCGCCCGGACAGTAAAGACACCTCTCGCCAGCACCCGGCTGCCGGTTCCCGCAGCGCCGTACCATAGTATCTTATGTGAGACCAGATCGTTTGTCACGATATGGCTTGCTGCCGCCGTACCGGCCTGGCGGATACCGAACATCACGCACAGCGCGATCCCGAGCGCCAGCAGGATGCTGCGCACACTCGGCTGAAAATCTGCCTCATGTCCTCTGCGCTGTGAAATCGGCTTCCGACCGATGGGCTGTGAAACGAGCTCCCCTACTCTGCGCTGCAAAACCGCCTCACCTACTCTGCGCTGTGAAATCGGCTTCCGACCGATGGGCTGTGAAATGGTCTCCCGCCCTCGGCGCCGCGAAACAGTCTCCCATCCGCTGTACTGTGAAACGAATTCCCGTCCGGTGAGCTGTGAAATCGCTTCCGAACCCCTTAACTGTATGTATTCTTCCTGTCCGCCGGGTGAATAGACCGCTGCCCGTCTGCACGCCTGGGAAGCAGCTTCGGACTCCGGGGATCCGGAAGCATCATATTGCCGCATACGATGGATCCTTATCCCGATCGCGGAGGATTCTCCGCCGCCCAGAGCCATCACCATACCGGGTTTCGGCGCCTCTTCCTCCCTGGCAGACCGCACAACAAGTGAAAAATACTCTTTCGGTTTCCAGACAGAGGCATTGGAAGCACACACGGAGATGTCGCACACCGTCTCACTCCAGTCCTCCAGAGCCGCGAGCATTCGCTTCGGCTGCGGGAGGAACCAGATAATGCATCCTATAATCGCCGCGATCCGCTCCGCGAAAAGATCATTGTGTTTCACATGAATGATCTCGTGTTCCAGTATCATACGCAGTTCCGATTCCCCTGCGCAGCTCACCGGAAGAAGGATCTGTCTGCGGATCACGCCGAAGATCACCGGCGCGTTGATCTCAGTATTCATGCAGACCAACACCCTTTTAAAGATGTTCCGACGCATGCAGATCTCCGCAAAATATTCTCGCAGACGTTCGTCCCCGATCTCCACATTGTGTTCACAGATTCTGCAAAAACTCCGGATCTCCCGGAGATACCGGATAACGCTGACCGCCGCTCCGGCCATCCAGACAAGAGCCGCGGCAAAAATCCCGATCACGGCGATCCTTCCGGACAGGGCAGACGCAGACAGACCCGCCCCCGCAGCCAGGGCGCGGACGCCCGGCGCAAAGAGCAGAGCCAGACCCGGCAGGATATAGAATATGATCCCGAGCCGGAGCAGGCGGTAGGCGGTGACGTAATCCGCCCTCTTTTCCAGTATGCCGGAAACCGCCGACCAGACCTTCATACAGACAGCACCGGTCAGCGCATTGGTCAGCACGATCAGAAATATCACATTAATCAAATCCATTAATCAGATTCCTCAGTTCGTCCTTCTGTTCCTTTGTCAGGAGGTGATCCCGGTTAAACGCGGCGACAAACCCCGCGGGAGACTGATGCCCCCACGTATCGGCAAACCGCGCCATCTCCGTCTGCCGGAAGTCATCCTCCGGGATCAGCACTTCGTACACATAGCTGCGTCCCTGCCGCTTCATAAGCAGAAAACCCTTTTTCACCAGCCGCTGCAGATAGCTCGTCAGCATCTGCGGCTTCCAGGTCTTCGGCTGCTTCTGGTTCACCCGTTTCAGGATCTCTCCCATCATCATTTCCTCATCCGCAGCCCAGATCGTCTGCATCACCATAACCTCTGCTTTTGTAAGTTCCTTATCGTCTGTGTTCATAGTAAGCTCCCATTATATATTATTCTGTATTTATGTACATGTACTGACCGGATCCGGACAGCCCCGGCTCCGAACGGATCCGGTATATATCCGCCTGCGCATATGTCAACCGGCGTTCCGGTTGCCGGCTCCGGACAAATCCGGTATATACTGTACATATTATGACTATAGTAAACCAAAACACCTCTTTTTGTAAAGACCTTTTTTATGCTGAGGCGGTTAGAATGTTCTTCACACTTAAATAGATTTTGACGGTCTTAAGGGCGCTATCGTGCGTATGCTTGGTGGCAGACTGAGGGAGTATTTCGGCAATCTTATCATGGTCGGCATAAACTACGACAGGAACACAAAGGGACATACCTGCCTGATTGAACAGGCCTAAACCTCAGATACGCCGGTGCTTTTCGCACCGGCAGGACAGAACAGAACGGCCGCACCCCGGAGAGGATGCGGCCGTTCTGTCGTCTATGCCTTGCAGCATAAACAGGAGTTTGGTTTTTATGAAGGTTTGGTATTTATATAGAGATATTTCGTATGTAGTGTTCTTTCTCAAGAACAATTGTATAATACACCGAATTTATCCCTGATTCCAATAGAAAAAAACGTGTTTGTAATAAGCATTTGTTATTAATAGGCATTTTCCTGCACGGCACAAAAAAAGAACGGGCACAATGTACAAAAAATCCGGTACATTCTGTCCGTTCCGTGATGCTACATACACATACATCCGTCGGCTCTGTCAAAAAATCCGCCGGCGTTTTTATGCAAATCGCATATCCCCGTGACCCCCTGTGGAGCGCGGAAATCTCCGGCCCGTTCTGACTGCCGGTGCCGGTGGATCTGTCATTCATAAATACGATATTACACTAGCTCGAGTACGACCTCCATCGCGGCGTCGCCCTTGCGCGGTCCGATCTTCACGATGCGGGTGTAGCCGCCCTTGCGGTCCTTATACTTCGGCGCGATCTCCGTGAACAGTTTATCCGGCATGTCGACCTTCTTCGTATCCCTTTTCTTAGAACCCTTCTCGACAACCGGATAGAACACCTTCAGCATCTGTCTGCGCGCATGCAGGCGGGACGGCAGATCCTTTTTAATCTTCTTGTCTACCTCATCATACACGGTCACTCTTCTGCCGTCTACGACCTCTTTGACTCTCTTTCCGTCCTTATCCTTGCGGGCAACCTTTGCCTTTACGGTCACTTCCTCATAATTGTCAGCCTCTTTGATCGCGAGCGCGATCAGCTTCTCCGCAATCTTGCGGACTTCCTTCGCACGGGCTTCGGTGGTAACGATCCTGCCATGATACAGCAGCGCAGTCACCTGATTGCGCAGCAGCGCTTTTCTCTGGTCTGACGTCCTGCCTAACTTACGATATTTTGCCATTTCTATACTCCTCCGTTCTGTGGTACATCTGACAGCGCCTGCGGTCTTATCCGTCAGATGCCCGCACTCTGTTCTGTGCGGTATTCCTCCACTAATCTGATTTTATGATGAACCGATATCCTGTGTCACATGTTCCGTGTCACATATCCTGTACACTGCAAATACAGAAAATCGGATACCGGTCGTCCGACCGGGCATCGCTCATCGGACCCACATACCCTGCCGGAACTGCTGTAATCCTGTCATGCATGACACGCCGGTCTCTGCAGCTGACGCACAAGGATCGCTGCAGCAGGATGCCACACCAGATAATCCTCTCATGCATGACACGCCGGTCTCTGCAGCCATGCGGTATACGGCCTTACTCCTTGCCCTGGTTCAGCTGCAGCCCCAGCTCCTTTAACTTCGTCAGCACCTCTTCCAGGGACTTGCGCCCCAGGTTGCGCACCTTCATCATGTCCTCCGGCGTCCGGTTCGTCAGCTCCTCCACAGTATTGATCCCCGCCCGCTTCAGGCAGTTGTAGGAACGCACGGACAACTCTAATTCGTCAATATTCATCTCAAGAACCTTTTCTTTGGCATCGTCCTCTTTCTCGCTCATCACCTCTACGGTCTTCGCATTCTCAGAGAGATCAATAAACAGGCTCAGGTGCTCGCTCAGAACCCTGGCGGCGAGGCTGACAGCCTCATCCGGCTCTAGCGTGCCGTTTGTATAGACATCCAGTGTGAGCTTGTCGTAGTCTGTGATCTGACCCACACGCGTATTCTCTACGGAGAGATTCACGCGCTCTACCGGCGTATATATGGAATCCACCGCAATCACACCGATGGGGGTGTCTTCGGTCTTGTTCTTCTCAGAGCTGACATAGCCGCGTCCATTCGTGATGGTGAGCTCCATATACAGTCTGGAATCCGTCCCGCCGTTCAGATGCGCGATCACCAGATCCGGGTTCATGATCTGAACGTCCGGATCTACCTCAATGTCAGCCGCAGTCACAACTCCTTCTCCCTCAAATTCGATGTAAGCAACTTTGGACTCATTTGTCGCACTGGTATTCTTTAATGCCAGGTTCTTGATATTCATGATGATCTCTGTCACATCCTCTTTCACGCCGGGGATGGAGCTGAACTCATGCAGGACACCGTCGATCTTAACCTGGCTGACCGCTGCACCGGGCAGGGACGAGAGCATAATCCTTCTCAGCGAATTGCCGAGCGTCGTGCCATATCCTCTTTCGAGCGGTTCTACAACAAATCTGCCGTACTTCTTTTCTTCTGAAATTTCAGCAATCTCAATTCTGGGTTTTTCAAAATCGAACACGCAGTAGTCCTCCTTCTATCATAGTAATGCCGTAAATTCAATGCCATGCATGCGGATAGTATCCCTCCATACAACTAACTCTGCCATGCGTGCGGATAGTATCCGCCATCCGGCTCTGAAACATCAGCATCATAATATGCCCGCTTACATCAATTATTTAGAATACAGCTCGACGATCAGCATCTCATCCACCGGAACGTCGATCATCTCCCTGGTCGGGAGCTCCTTTACGACACCTTTAAGATTCTCAAGGTCGGAATCCAGCCACTCGGGTACGATGCGGCCCTCTGTCTTCTCAATGATGTCCTTATATCTCTGGGAGCCTTTGGACTTCTCGCGGATCTCGATCTCATCGCCTGCTTTTACAAGGTAAGAAGGAATGTTTACGCATTTCCCGTTTACAAGCACATGCTTGTGGTCTACGATCTGGCGCGCTTCTTTCCTGGTCCTGGCCATACCGAGACGGAAGATGACGTTGTCCAGACGGCACTCCAGCATGGTCATGAGGTTTTCGCCGGTCATGCCCTTCATGCGGTCGGCCTTCTCATAATAGTTGTGGAAGGGCTTCTCCAGAACGCCGTAGATGAACTTCGCTTTCTGCTTTTCCCTCAGCTGAAGGCCATACTCGGAGACCTTGCGGTTCGCTCTCTTTAACTGTCTTTTGGATTTCTTATCTATTCCTAAATAGGTCGGCTCCAGACCAAGGGATCTGCAGCGTTTAAGAACAGGTACTCTGTTTACTGCCATATTGGGTTACCTCCTGATTAGACTCTTCTGCGTTTGGGCGGGCGGCAGCCGTTGTGCGGCACCGGCGTCACATCTGTGATACTGGTTACGGTAAGACCTGCGGCGGAAAGTGCGCGGATCGCCGCCTCTCTGCCGGAACCCGGTCCCTTCACGAAAACATCAACGGTCTTTAATCCGTGGATCAGGGCTGCTTTCGTAGCAGTCTCCGCCGCCATCTGCGCGGCATAGGGAGTCGATTTCCTGGAGCCTCTGAATCCGAGACCGCCGGCACTTGCCCAGGATAAAGCATTCCCCTGTGTGTCGGTCAGAGTCACGATCGTATTATTGAAGGAAGCCTGAATATGTGCCTGTCCGCGTTCGACATTTTTCTTTACACGCTTTTTTGTTACTTTTTTTGCAACTTTTTTAGCCATAATTAAACTAACCTGCTTTCGTCATTATTTTTTCTTGCCTGCTACTGTCTTCCTCGGGCCTTTTCTGGTTCTCGCGTTAGTCTTGGTCTTCTGACCGCGGACCGGAAGTCCCTTTCTGTGGCGGATCCCGCGATAACATCCGATCTCCTGAAGTCTCTTGATGTCCATCGCAACCGTCCTGCGGAGCTCGCCTTCAACGATGACCCCTTCTGATTCAATAGCGTCGCTGATCGCCTTGACCTCTTCTCCGGTCAGGTCCTTGCAGCGGGTATCGGGATTGACATTCGCGGCGGCAAGCAGGCGTCTCGATGTCGAAACACCAATGCCGTAAATATAAGTCAAGCCGATTTCTACTCGTTTTTCTCTTGGTAAATCTACACCTGCGATTCGAGCCATGTGTGTTTACACCTCCATACTGATTTTCCCGGACATACAGTAAACGTCATTATAAATCTCTCTTTGAAGCCAGCACAGTACAGACCGAAAGAGAAACTGCTTATGACGTTTATTATAGAAGTCCTTTCGTCGTTTCGCGCAGCGATTTTACTCTCTCCGTGAACAGCAGGGTTTGAGGGAACCCCGCTGCAGCCGCACACGAATAAAGTCTCAGGCACGCTGCCGCCCTTCTGATTCAAACAGATCCTGTTTCAAATCGGTGCTCTGTGGCAGAGTCATCCGGGGAGAAACGGATTACGCAGTCCAACCTGCTCTCATCATCTATCCGCAAATGTCGTCCATGAGCTGTGCCCTGAAATAAGGCGGCAGCCATCCCTGAGCTGCATCCTGTAACAAGGCAGCAAAGGGAAGTTGCTCTTTCATGCGATAATAACCCTCTCTCATCTGAGCTGCGCTCTGAAATAAGGCGGCAAAGGGAATGATACATGGAAAACTGCGGTCATATGATAATTAACCCTGTCTCTGTTTGTGTTTCGGGTTTTCACAGATGATCATAACCCGACCCTTTCGCTTGATCACTTTGCACTTTTCGCACATTGGTTTAACTGATGCTCTTACTTTCACAGTAAATCCTCCTTTCCACCTGACCGGCTGCAGTAACCACGACGCAGCCCGCCGGAGATACGCACAGTATCCCCTTGGTTTCTCAAAGCGTCGCTTATTATTCTATCACGGAGTTGGTGCTATTGCAAGTCTTTTTTGTTTTCCTCAGCGGTGATTCTAAAAAGGAAGGGATCACGCGATACAGTGATCCCCTCCTCCGTTATGATCTGTTATGGTTTGTATTCTTTACCAGCGGTTTTCGCTGATCGTCACGCTTCCTGCGCTCATCCCAACGTGATTGCGGCATGATTATTTATCTGCTCTTCCACGATCTGCCGCTCTTTGCGCAGTCTGCGCTTATCTCAACGTGA
>JAJBVI010000121.1 GCA_020859905.1 Lachnospiraceae bacterium
TTCGGACAAACCGGGGCCGGGATATCACCGCTGATGCAGTTGTTCAACGGTCTGCTCAAAACCAAAACCGGACAAATCTGTTTTGAGGGACAGGATATCTGTGCATCGAATTTTTCCATGCGTGCTTTGCGCGGCAGGGTTGGGCTGGTCTTTCAGTATCCGGAATATCAGCTGTTCGAGACAACGGTTTTAAAGGACGCGGCGTTTGGACCGAAAAACAGGGGACTGGACGAAGCGGCTGCATTGGAGAAAGCGAAAACAGCGCTGCGTCAGGTGAAGCTGGATGAGAACTGTTGGGAAATGTCGCCTTTTGAACTGTCCGGCGGACAGAAGCGCCGCGCCGCGATTGCCGGAGTGATTGCCATGGAACCGGAAGTTCTGATTCTGGATGAACCGACAGCGGGGATGGATCCGCAGGGACGGGATGAACTGTTTCGGTTGATTCGTGAACTGCACGACAGTCTTCATATGACGGTGGTGCTTGTTTCCCACAGCATGGAGGATGTGGCGGACTGCGTGGATCGGATCATTGTGATGAATCAGGGAGAAATCATGCTGGACGAAACGCCGTCAGAAGTATTTACACATGTCCGTGAGCTGGAGGAGGTCTCTCTTGCGGTTCCGCAGGTGACCTATCTTCTGACGGAACTGCGGGAAAGAGGATATCCGGTGAATGGTTCTGTCACCACACTGGAAGAGGCAAAGAAAGAAATTCTGAAATTATGTTAAAAGATATTACACTCGGTCAGTTTTATCCGGCGGATTCTGTCATTCACCGGCTGGATCCCCGAGTAAAACTGTTTTCTACTATTTTATATATTGTCGCCCTGTTTCTGGTAAACGGAATCGCGGGCTGGATCGCGGCGGCGGCTTTTCTGATCTGTATGATTGCTTTGTCAAAAGTTCCGTTCGGATTCATGTGTAAAGGCGTGCGGGCCATCTGGGTGCTGATCGTGATCACGGCTGTCTGCAATCTGTTCTTTACGCAGGCGGAGGATGCTGTCTGCCGGTGGGGCGTCATTACCATTACGCAAACGGGGATACATAATACGATTTACTATTCGCTGCGACTGATCTTCCTTGTGGTCGGAACCTCCGTGATGACGTTGACGACATCTCCGAATAAGCTGACGGACGGCATGGAGGAGGGGCTGCGCCCGCTGTCCCGTATCGGACTTCCGATTCACGAAATTGCCATGATGATGTCGATCGCGCTGCGATTTATCCCGATCTTGGCCGAGGAGGCGGACAAGATCAAAAAGGCGCAGATGGCCAGAGGCGCCAATTTTGATGAGGGCGGACTGCTGCAAAAAGCGAAGAGCCTGATCCCGATTCTGGTTCCTCTGTTTGTCTCCGCATTCCGGCGCGCCAATGATCTCTCGCTTGCGATGGAGGCGCGGTGTTATCGGGGCGGCGAGGGACGGACAAAGATGAAGCCGCTGGTATATGAGCGGAGAGATTTTGCGGCCTATGCGGTAATCCTGATTTTCATGGCGGTTGTGATCGAGATCCGCGTTCTGTATGCTGTGATGTGAAGGAAATGGGGCGGAATGAAAATGTGTCGGAGGAGCGGCAGCGATCTGCGTTCTGTGTATTGCGTTGCAGGGAAACGGAACAGAATGAGCAATATGTCGGAGAGTGGCACGGATCCGGGTTTTTAGTATATTGCGCTGTAGAGGAATGATATGAGAAGAATCATGCTTGTGGTCGCCTATGACGGCACCAATTACCGCGGCTGGCAGCTGCAGTCGAACGGAATTACAATCGAAGAGGTCTTAAATGACGCACTGACAAAGCTGTTGGGCGAAGAGATTCGCGTGATCGGAGCCAGCAGGACGGATTCTGGTGTGCATTCTCTGGGAAATGTGGCGGTCTTCGATACGGAAACACGCATCCCGCCGGAGAAGATCTCCTATGCTGTCAATCAGGGACTGCCGGATGATATTGTGGTGCAGCAGTCCAGTGAAGTGCCTTCGGACTGGCATCCGCGGCATTGCGACAGCAGAAAAACGTATGAATACCGGATTTTAAATCGTGCGTTTCCGCTTCCGACACGGCGGCTGGATACGTATTTTGTTTATTATGACCTGAATCTGGACGCCATGCAGAAGGCGGCCGCGAATCTGGTGGGAACCCATGATTTCAAAAGCTTTTGCTCGGCAGGTACCGCTGCGGAGAATACGGTGCGCACGCTTTATTCGTGTGAATTATTCCGGGATGGGGATGTGATTACTATCCGTGTGTGCGGCAGCGGTTTCCTGTATAATATGGTAAGGATCATTGCCGGTACGTTGATCGAGGTTGGGATCGGACGTGTACACCCGGATGACATCCGGCGCATTCTGGCGGCCGGGGATCGCGGCGCGGCCGGACCGACAGCTCCGGCACATGGTCTGACCATGATTGGGATTGAGTATATGTAATATAGTTACTGTTTTTCATCTCTGCTTTAAGCAGATGCGCGAAAATAAATAAAACTGCTGTGATACATACAGGAGATATACAGGAGAAATTTATCTATGGATATCATAAGAACACTTGCACGGGAACTGGAGGTTCGCCCGGCGCAGATTGAAGCCGCGGTAAAACTGATTGATGAGGGAAATACGATTCCGTTTATTGCCAGATATCGCAAGGAGGCGACCGGTTCCCTGAACGATGAGGTGCTCCGCAAGCTTCTGGAGCGTCTGAATTATCTGCGGAATCTGGAAGAAAAAAAGGCGCAGGTTCTTTCCGCGATTGAAGCGCAGGGTAAACTGACGCCGGAATTGAAAAAACAGATTGGGGAAGCGGCAACGCTTGTTCTTGTAGAAGACCTGTATCGCCCTTTTCGCCCGAAACGCCGCACGCGCGCGACGGTTGCGAAGGAGAAAGGCCTGCAGTCGCTGGCGGATCTGATACTCCTGCAGATGTCAAAGCAGCCGCTCGAGAAAGAGGCGGAAGCATTTATTTCCGAAGAAAAGGAAGTACATACCGCACAGGAGGCTGTTGCGGGTGCGTGCGATATATTGGCTGAGGGGATTTCAGATGAGGCGGATTATCGTATCCGTATTCGGGAAATGACGATGCGAAACGGTATGCTGGTCAGTGAAGCAAAGGATGAAAATGCGGCGTCTGTTTATGAGATGTATTATCACTACACGGAACCGCTTTCGAGAGCTGCCGGGCATCGTGTCCTTGCCCTGAATCGCGGAGAAAAGGAAAAAATTCTGAATGTCAAAATAGAAGCTCCCGAAGAACGGATTTTGTCATATCTGGAGAGAAAGGTCATCGTCCGGGAGAATCCGTATACATCGCCCGTTCTGAAAGCGACTGTGCAGGATGCGTATAACCGTCTGATCCGCCCGGCGATCGAACGGGAAATCCGGAATGAATTGACGGAAAAAGCGCAGGAGGGAGCCATATCCGTTTTCGGGAAGAATCTCGAGCAGCTTCTGATGCAGCCGCCGATCGCCGGACAGGTGGTGCTCGGCTGGGATCCGGCTTTCCGCACCGGCTGTAAGCTTGCCGTCGTGGATGCGACCGGCAAGGTTCTTGATACGGCGGTTGTCTATCCGACCACGCCGACCAATGAGCATAAAATCCGGGCGGCGAAGGACACGGTGAAACAGCTGATCCAGAAATATGGAGTCACACTGATTTCCGTAGGAAACGGGACGGCATCCCGCGAGTCGGAGCAGATTATCGTTGAAATATTAAAAGAAATTCCGCAGAAGGTTTCCTATGTGATTACCAACGAGGCCGGGGCATCGGTTTATTCCGCGAGTAAGCTGGCGACGGAGGAATTTCCGCATTTTGATGTGGGACAGCGAAGCGCGGCTTCCATTGCGCGCCGTGTGCAGGATCCGCTCGCGGAGCTGGTGAAAATCGAGCCGAAGGCCATCGGGGTCGGACAGTATCAGCATGATATGAATCAGAAAAAACTGGGAGAGGCATTGGATGGCGTGGTGGAAGACTGTGTGAACAGGGTCGGAGTTGATCTGAACACGGCTTCCGCGCCGCTGATGGAACATATTTCAGGAATTACCGGAACGATCGCCAGAAATATTGTCGCTTACCGTGAGGAGAACGGCCGTTTTCAAAACCGCAGGGAACTGTTGAAGGTGCCGAAGATCGGGCCGAAAGCCTATGAACAGTGCGCAGGATTTATGCGCATTGCGGGAGGCACGGAACCGCTGGATTCGACCAGTATCCATCCGGAGAGTTATGAGGCAGCGGGGAAATTGCTGAACAGTCTCGGATTTACGAAACAAAGCTTCGGTTCGCAGAGTGTGAAAAGAATTCAGATCTCAGATTACAAACAGGTGGCGAAGGAAATCGGCGTCGGCGAACCGACACTGCGCGATATGGTGAAGGAGCTCTGCCGTCCGGGACGGGATCCGCGCGAAGAGATGCCGAAACCGATTTTGCGCACGGATGTGCTGGAGATGAAAGATTTAAAGGAGGGCATGGTGCTCAAAGGGACTGTTCGGAATGTGATTGACTTCGGCGCGTTTGTGGATATCGGCGTGCATCAGGACGGTCTGGTACACATTTCTCAGCTGACTGATAAAAAATTTGTGAAGCATCCGCTGGAAGTGGTGAGTGTCGGGGATATTGTGGAGGTTCGCGTGCTCAGCGTCGATCTGCAGAAAAAGAGAATCAGTCTGACGATGAGGATATAACATCGGATTTATGCAGCGGCAGAAAAGGATATTCTTATGTATACCGAACAACAGATTGAAACATACCTGAAACGAATTCACTATAAGGGGAAACTGTCAGTGTCTAAAGATACGCTGGATGCGCTGGTTTATGCGCATCAGTGCGGTATTCCTTTTGAAAATCTGGATGTCTATGATTTTTACAGGGAGATCCCATTAGATGAGGACAGTCTTTTTGAAAAACTTGTTATGCGAAAAAGAGGCGGCTACTGTTTTGAGACGAACGGATTGTTTTGCCGTATCCTGCAATCCATTGGTTTTGATGCGCGGCCCTGCCTGTGCAGGGTCATGTTCGGCCTGCAAAATCCCCAGGAGAATTTCATTGATCATCGGGCGACGATTGTATCGCTGGATGGCCGGCGGTATTTTTGCGAAGCCGGTATCGGCGGCGCTATGCCGCCGGGGGCGCTGCAGCTGCCGGGGAAGGCGGGGCGGTTTGAAGGGAGCGGACATTTGAAATTACCTGGAGTCGGGAATATGCCAGATGCAGACGAACAGCCGACAGATTGCCTGGAGGGATGCTGGCAGGAAATGCAAGGGGAGTTTTTCTGCGTAAGAACGATTGAAAGAAATTGGTACGGAACCATACGGAGAGTGAACGTCAATCAGGATATCTATGACGATCCTATGAATCGGAAGGAGCGTCTGGAGGTGATGTTCTGTGATGCTGCGGCTCATGAGATTGATTTTGTTACGCCGAATTATTTCCTGTCCCGGTCGGATCAGTCGATGTTCCGTCAGAAGCGTGTGGTGAATCTCCGCACGCCGGATGGATATCGTGCGCTGACAAACCGTACGTATCGGGAGGTCATTCATGGTAAGAGGACGGAAAGAGAGCTGTTCTATGAGGAAATTCCGATTGTATTGAAGGAACAATTCGGAATTGAGATCTCTGAGGAGTTGAGACAAGATCTATAAAATTATCTCCGGGTCAAAGATATTTTCCAACCGGGCAACAGCTTCCTTCAGCACATCTTCTGACAGATCGGAGTAGTTCATTATCATGACATGCTGATACTGCGCTTCGTTCTGTCCGCAGAATTCGGAAAGACAGGAAATATGAACCCCCATCTGTTCCGCAAACCATTTCAGCACCGTGTCCGGCAGCTCTGTGTCGAGATATACGAGCAGATGTGTGCCGCTGTCGTCGCCGGTTATCTTTTTAACCGGCATTTTTTCTGCACCCTGAATGATTCCAAGCAGCAGTTCCCCTCGTTCGTGATAGTGTTTTTTCAGTCGGCTGATCTGCCGTTCAAAATATCCCTGTCTGATAAAATTTGCCAGAGCATACTGCTCACAGGACGAGGCTGTGTTGGAATAAAAAGTGGCACGGTCCAGATATCGCTGCATCAGCTTTTCAGGAAGAACCATATAGCTGATGCGGATCGTGGGAGAGAGCGTTTTGCTGAAAGTATTTATATATATAACTCTGTGGTTTTTATCCGTGCTCTGCAGGGTGGGTATCATTCTGGAATGGTAACGGAATTCACAGTCGTAATCATCTTCAATGATATATCGCTCCAGCTTTTCCGCGGCCCATTCCAGCAATTCCTGACGCCGCGGAGCGGACATGATCGTTCCGAGGGGATAGTGATGTTCCGGAGAGACATGAACGACGTCCGCGCCGCTGTCGCGCAGACTTTTTATATCTATGCCGTGTTCATCCATCTCCGTATAAGTCCATGAGACGCCATGTTCTCTGTAGATGAGAGGAATCTTTTTATAGCCGGGACTTTCCGCCGCGTAAACGGCGTCGGAAGGGAGTATCTTCATCAGGCGGCTGTAGAGATATTCGATGCCCGATCCGATGATGATGCATTCCGGAGAAACCTGCATCCCGCGGACGCGGAAGAGATAATCGGCGATCGCTTCCCGTAATTCCCCGACCCCCTGAAAATGTGCCCGCTGCACCAGTTCCAGATCATAGGAGGAGAGGACATCCCGCATGACTTTTCGCCATTGGGTAAACGGAAACATCTCATAAACCATATGGTTGGATGTGAAGTCGGCAAACCATGATTTTTCCTGATACAGGACCGGATATTCTGTAAATGACGGCTGATAATCCGGCACAGTCTCGATGTCCTTCGCAACAAAATAGCCGCTCTTTTCCCGTGAAGTGATATATCCTTCGACTAACAGCTGGTCGTAGGCGTTCATCACGGTTTTGACGCTGATCGAGTTGTTCCTCGCGAGCTCCCGTTTGGAAGGCAGCTTTGTTTTGGCGGGAAGGCGGCCGCTCAGGATGTCTTTTTTCAGACATTCATATAAATATTCATACAGCGGTTTCCCGGTTCGTTTTTCAAAATCGTATCGAAGCATCTGGTTACCTGGTTTTGTTTTGCTCTGGTTATTTAAAAGTAATCAGTTTTTATTATAATAAAAATTGTTCCACTTGTAAATAGTATGATTCGAGTGACAAAAGGATACGATACTACAGGTTGTTCCCGCAAATTCGGATGTCGGAAATGTTTCGGCGGGGAGTACAATGACACAGCAAAAAAGGAGGTTCATATGGGCGTATATGCGATCACAGGCGGTTCCAGCGGAATCGGCGCAGAGACAGTAAGACTCTTAAAGGAGAGAGGACATGAGGTTGTCAATATCGATATGAAAGGCGGAGATATCGAGGTCAATCTCGCATCAAAGGAAGGCAGGCAGAAGACCATCGACGAGCTGCACCGGATGCATCCGGAAGGACTGGATGGCATGATTTTGAACGCCGGCGTTTCCGGCGCCTGCGGCAATTTCGAGCTGATCATTTCCCTGAATTATTTTGCCACAACAGAGCTGGCCAGAGGAGTCTATGATCTGGTGCAGAAAAAACACGGCGCGATGGTAGTGACATCTTCAAATACCATCTCTCAGGGGCAGATCCGGATGGATATCGCTGATTTGCTGAATAATAATAACGACGATGAGCAGAGAGTGTTGAATATTGTCTCCAGGATGGATAAATCCAATCTGCAGACCGGACATTCTCTTTATGTAGCTACGAAATACGCGCTGGCCCGGTGGGTGCGTCGGCATTCCGCTTCCTTTGCAGCCAACGGCGTCCGTATCAATGCGGTGGCTCCCGGCAATGTCAATACGGCGATGACGGCGGCATTGACTCCGACCGTAAAGATGGCCTATAATGCTCTTCCGGTTCCGACGAGATACGGGCATGAGGCGCTGATGGATCCGGATGAGATTGCTTCTGTCATAGTATTTCTCGCGTCTGATGAGGCGCGCGGCGTCTGCGGAAACATTATGTTTGTGGACGGCGGAACGGATGCGCTTCTTAACACGGAAAAAGTTTACTAGAAAGGAGATCACGGCATGAATACGCTTGAAAAATATATCGACGCAGCACAGAACAAGGATTTTGAGGGAGTGGCGCAGCTGTTTACAAAATTCGGCCACTACAATGATTACACGCCGAACGGCGCTTCGCAGCATGAGTTCCATGTGTATGGCAGGGAGGCGATCTCCATGTTTTTCCGCAATAAATTCTTCTTCCGTCAGTATTCGCTCTCGGAGCCGAAGATCTTAAATGATCATCAGGTAGAGTTTGTGGCTTCCTTCGGAGATTTTTACGTGGTGGCGCTTGCCAATCTGGAGTATGCCAGGGACGGACAGATTCAGAGGATGACGGTACGGCCGCGATAGGGCGGAAATATAAAAATTATCATTTTTCCTGAACCTGGATTTTATATAAGAAAATGATAACAAAGGTGATAAACGGGGCAGAAAACACACGGCTTTTAAAGAGTGTGTTTTTTGCCCTGTTTCACTACTTAAATAAGTAATAATGCGTTCGTGCGTTGAAAAAACAGGGGTGCAGAGTATAATGTGGTTATAAAAATCGTGAAATAATAAAACATGACTCGGTTAAAGATGAAGGCTCAGCGCGGAGTGACAAAAATTCAGTGAATAATGAGCAGAAGAGGGGGAGTAATTTGTGAATATGGGGTGGATAGTGCGGATTCGTCGGATTTACTGGTTTCACAACGGAGGATTTTGATTTGACAGACTGGCTGGACAAACCATATTATGATTCGAGCGACAAAAGGGTATGATACTACGGATTGCTCCGCACTTCG